>JAJTGE010000061.1 GCA_021298555.1 Oxalobacteraceae bacterium | reverse complement strand
GATTTATTTTCATGATGAGCAATTCATCAAATTAAAGCCCACGGTGCTTTACTGGTGTTTTGCTGCAGTTTTGTTACTGAGCCCCATCTTACTGAAAAAAAATCTGATGAAATCTATGATGGGTCAACAGCTGGAGTTACCTGATCCCGTCTGGATGCGGCTCAATTTTGCATGGGGTGGCTTTTTTGGCTTGATGGGTGCACTCAATCTGTATATCGCCTTCAATTTCCCGTTAGCTTTTTGGGTTAATTTCAAATTATTTGGCTTTATTGGCTTAATGATCGTGTTTGTTATCTTTCAAAGTATCTACTTGTCACGCTACATGAAAGAACCAGAAAAGGAATCAGAATGACCCGGTTGGACAGAATTCATGCACTTCTCACGGCAGGTCTTGAGCCAAAAACCCTGGACATCGCCGATGAATCCGCCATGCATGCAGGTCATGCCGGGGCAGCCTCGGGTGGCGGGCATTACAGGTTACATCTGGTTTCGTCTCGGTTTGAGGGCGTGGGCAAAGTAGGAAGACACCGCCTAGTGTATGATTGCTTGCGCGAGATGATGCAAAAAGATATACACGCTCTTGCGATGACCTTGCTAACACCTGATGAAGCGGAAAAGCAAGGACACTAACGGCCATACTGGTCAACTTTTATCAACGCTCTTACTTCCACAACTATGATTAATCTGAAAACAGTGCGCTTGCTTTTGGCGCTATGCGTATCGGCCTATCTTCCAGCGATCGCTCAAAACGTTGCTGTTGTTAATGGCAAAGCCGTTCCCACCTCGCGCGTCGACGCGATGGTTAAGCAAATGGTGCAACAGGGCCAACAAGATACGCCAGAGATGCGCGCTATGATCAAAGACGAACTGATCAATCGTGAAGTCCTCGCTCAAGAAGCGGATAAGCAAGGTATTTCTAGCCGCCCCGACATCAAAAATCAAATTGAGCTGGCACGTCAGTCCATCATCATTCGTGCCATGGTGGCCGACTACATGACTAAGCATCCTATTAAGGATGACGAGCTCAAGGCTGAGTACGAAAAAGCAAAAACAACTGCTAGCAGCAAAGAATTCCATGCGCGTCATATTCTCGTTGAAAAAGAAGATGAAGCTAAAGCCATCATAGAAAAACTCAAAGGCGGCGCCAAATTTGAAGACCTCGCCAAAGCGTCCAAAGATCCTGGCTCTGCTGAGCAAGGTGGCGATCTGGGATGGGCACCTTCTGAAGCGTTCGTCAAACCTTTCTCGGAAGCGATGATGACCTTAAAGACGGGTGATACAACGCAGACACCCGTTAAAACACAGTTTGGTTTTCATATCATCAAACTCGAAGGCATACGTGATGCGCAGCTTCCTGCATTTGACGAAGTCAAAGCACAAATTGCTGAGTCTGTGCAGCAGCGCAAACTTCAGACCTTCCAGCAAGATCTGAAGAAGAAAGCAAAAATTCAGTAAGACTTTGGATCAAATAAAAAACGCTCCGTTGAAGATTTCTTCCCGGAGCGTTTTTTTATGGTTGGGTGTAAAAACTTCTAACGATGCGCCATGATCATTTCAATTAAACACTGTTATTGAGTAGATATAAGCGGCGCACATCAGGACGTTTCAAACTTCGGTAACCTTATCCCACCCACTTACGCGCATTTTGAAACATGCGCATCCAGGGTGAATCTTCGCCCCAGCTATCGGGGTGCCATGAGTGCTGCACCGTTCTAAACACTCGCTCAGCATGCGGCATCATCACCGTGAAGCGGCCATCATCCGTCGTGACTGACGTAATTCCTGATGGCGATCCATTTGGGTTATATGGGTAACGTTCGGTCATCTGACCCGCATGATCAACAAAGCGCAATGCGACTTTAACGTCGTTGAGTTGTCCGGTATGTGAAAAATTCGCAAAGCCTTCGCCGTGGGCCACCACTATCGGTGTTTGGGTTCCAGCCATACCGGTAAAGAATATCGATGGTGTATCCATCACCTCGACCATCGCAAACCGTGCTTCGAATTGCTCGGATTGGTTGCGTGTGAATTTAGGCCAGTGCTGCGCACCCGGGATGATGGACTTTAGGCTACTCATCATCTGGCAGCCATTGCAGATACCCAAAGCAAACGTATCGTTCGCTTGGAAAAAAGCAGAGAACTGATCCGCCAGTTTGGCGTTAAACAGTATGGTCTTAGACCAGCCTTCCCCAGCACCCAGCACATCGCCGTAAGAGAATCCACCCACGGCAATCAAACCACGAAAGTCTTTTAACGACGCCCGATCAGCAATCAAATCACTCATGTGCACGTCCACTGCCTCAAAACCTGCCTGATCCATGACATAGGCGGTTTCCACATGCGAGTTAACGCCCTGCTCTCTGAGTATGGCGACTTTGGGTCGGCTGCCTTTAGCTATAAACGTAGCAGCGATATTTTCTGCAGGATCAAAGGTGAGTTTAGGAGTCATACCGGGATTGGTAGCATCTAAGAGATTGTCGTACTCTTGATCGACGCAGGCGGGGTTGTCACGCAGACGCGCAATTCGCCAGCTGGTTTCACTCCACATACGATGTAAATCAACCCGCTTGTGGGTATAGATGGTTTTTGCATCGCGGGTCAGTTCGATCACATCACGATCATTGAGCTTGCCTATGATATGACTGCACGCACCTAAGCCATATTCACGCAGCACGTTCATTACATCCGATTTTTCGGAAGCTCTGACCTGAAGCACCGCGCCTAATTCTTCATTGAATAAAGCGCTCAGGGTTAAATCATTACGACGATGGTCAACTTGTGATGCCCAATTTTTGGAATCACCCCAATCGGTAGCATGCTCACCTTCGGTGACTAGTATGTCGAGATTAACGGAGATACCCGCATGACCGGCAAATGACATCTCGCACAAAGTGGCAAACAATCCGCCGTCAGAACGGTCGTGATACGCCAGCAAAAGACCTTCGCGATTTAAACGCTGTACTGCATCGAAAAATGCTTTCAAATCATCGGCACTATCGACATCTGGAACATCCTCACCCAATTGCTGCATCACCTGCGTGAACACCGATGCAGCGAGTCTATTTTTACCGCGACCCAGATCGATCAGTATTAACGATGTATCACCTAAATCGGTACGTAATTGAGGCGTAAGCGTACGCCTGACATCACTCACCGGCGCAAACGCCGATACGATTAACGACACCGGCGAAAGCACAGTTTTGTCGCCCTCGTCATCGTGCCAGGTGGTGCGCATGGATAACGAGTCTTTGCCCACCGGTATACTTATGCCCAGTGCTGGGCATAACTCCATACCCACAGCTTTTACGGTATCGAACAAAGCAGCATCTTGTCCTGGCTGTCCGCAGGAGGCCATCCAGTTGGCAGAGAGCTTAATGTCAGACAGCGATTCGATCGCAGCCGCAGCGATATTCGTAATGGCTTCACCCACGGCCATGCGGCCTGAGGCTGGCGCATTAATTACTGCGAGTGGCGTGCGTTCACCCATGGCCATGGCTTCGCCCAAGTAACCGCGATGGCTCATAGTGGTGACTGCGCAATCGGCTACTGGCACCTGCCAGGGTCCAACCATTTGGTCACGCACGGTATGCGCACCCACGGTACGGTCGCCGATGGTGATTAAAAAGGATTTGTCTGCCACTGTTGGCTGTTGCAGAACCCGCTGGGCGGCATCTTCTAAAGTGATGTCAGTTAAATCGAGAGCTGCTTTTTGTGGAATACGACGTTGTACATCGCGATGCATTTTGGGTGGTTTGCCCAACAACACATCCATAGGCATGTCAACCGGATAATTGTCGTGTTCGGGATCCAGCACTCGCAACTGTCGTTCTTCGGTGGCGATACCCACGACTGCAAACGGACATCGCTCGCGCTCACACATGCTGGTAAACAAAGGCAAGCTCGACGGCGCAATGCCAAGCACATAACGCTCTTGTGATTCATTACTCCAGATTTCGCGCGGGGCCATGCCGCTTTCTTCCAGATGCACTTTGCGCAAATCAAATACTGCACCACGACCTGCATCGTTGGTTAGTTCAGGAAACGCATTCGATAATCCACCCGCACCCACATCATGAATCGACAGCACAGGATTACTTAGCCCCATAGACCAGCAGGCATTAATGACTTCTTGTGCACGACGCTGCATTTCAGGATTACCACGCTGCACAGAATCAAAATCAAGATCAGCGGTATTGGTACCCGTGGCCATAGACGAAGCTGCACTCCCCCCCATGCCTATACGCATGCCCGGGCCGCCGAGTTGTATTAGCAAACTACCAGGTGGAAGGCCTTCTTTTTTCGTGTGCAACGCAGAGATGTTTCCCAAGCCGCCCGCAATCATGATGGGCTTGTGATAACCATACACGGTGCCGGCGACGTTTTGTTCGTAGCTACGGAAATAGCCTGTTAAGTTAGGGCGACCAAATTCATTATTAAATGCTGCTCCACCTATCGGCCCATCAATCATGATCTGCAACGGTGAAGCGATACGATCGGGCTTGCCGACAATACCTGCCATGCCGGGCGTGGTGCGTAGCTCTGATGGCGTGGTGACATCGAGTGCGTTTTCCCATTGGCGCACAGCGTGAGTCAGCATCAGGTTAGATACCGTAAAACCGGTCAAACCTGCTTTGGGTTTGGCACCGCGTCCGGTGGCGCCTTCATCACGTATTTCACCACCTGCACCGGTGGATGCGCCGGGAAACGGTGAGATCGCCGTAGGATGATTATGCGTCTCAACCTTCATTAAAATATGGGTGAGCTCATCGCTAGCGCGGTAAACACCGCCCTCGTCTGCGCGCGGATAAAATCGCGAGACGGTAGCACCTTCAATCACGGATGAGTTATCGGAATACGCCACCACCGTGCCGCGCGGATTGAGTTGATGGGTGTTACGTATCATTCCAAACAGGGAGCGATCCTGTTTTTCACCGTCGATGGTCCAGTCGGCATTAAATATCTTATGGCGGCAGTGTTCGCTGTTTGCCTGTGCAAACATCATCAGCTCTACATCGCTGGGATTACGACCAGCGCGCTGAAATGCTTCCAGCAGATAATCAATTTCATCATCCGACAAAGCCAAGCCCAACGTGCTGTTGGCTTCTTCCAGCGCGGCTCTGCCGCGCTGATTGGATTCTATGTAGGCTAGTGGTTGGGCTTTTAGTTCTTGAAATAAGCCTGCTGCCTCTGCGGTATCGTGAATAACGGTTTCAGTCATTCGGTCGTGCAAAAGTGTACTGATGTGTTCGCGCAGGTGACTGTCTAAGGTTTTTTTCTTACCCAATAGCCCCGATTTGATCTGAACTGAGTAGCGAATTCCGCGCTCAATTCTATGCACCGCCGTCATGCCGCAGTTATGCGCTATGTCGGTGGCTTTGCTGGCCCAGGGTGAAATCGTGCCCAAGCGCGGAATCACTACAAATTGTTCACCTGATTCTTCTGCGGTGAATGGTTCTCCATAGGTCAGCATGGCCGAGAGATGACGCTTGTCGTCATCAACAAGCTCCCGATGGGTAGCAACGAAATGGCAATAGCGACTGCTAAGCCCAGTGATCGCAGAATCAATAGCTTTCAGTTGAGCTAACAGGCGTTGTAGACGAGATGCAGACAGGGCATGTGAACCCGGCAGTATGAGCATGGTGAAGAGGCAGTTGGCGAGACTAGCCGGTACAAAATGTCCGGCCTTCGCGGGTTGGCAAAACAAGGCGAAATTATACCCTGCACACTCGACCTCTTTAAGGCTGACGTGTAAGCAGTCCCGCATTCCACGAGATTGAGGCTGTAATGCGCGTCCATGCTATCGTTGGCTTACCTTGTTAATCCCTACTTAACTAATCATCTGGCTATGACGATCACCACGATCACGACTCACAACCGGCGGGAAATAGTCCAGCACAGCCTGGCTATTGCGCGAGAATCCTCCTCGGTCTATACCGCCATTTACGCCGAATCGGCGCTGGCAGCAGCTTCCCATGCCGATGTTTTGCGCGTTACCGGTCAAGCGCTCTCTCCTATTGCGGGCTTGCCTGTGTCGGTCAAAGATTTGTTTGATGTGGAAGGTGAAGTCACTCTGGCAGGCTCGATTGCGCTACGTGATGCAGCGCCAGCCCAGGCAGATGCCACTGTAGTCGCTCGTCTGCGCGCAGCTGGTGCGGCGTTAGTAGGCAAGACCAACATGACCGAATTCGCCTATTCAGGTGTGGGGCTCAATCCGCACTTTGGCACCCCCGGTAATCCAGCCGACCCCACACGTATTCCTGGTGGATCGTCTTCTGGAGCGGCTGTCTCAGTTGCCATCGGTAGTTGTGTTGCAGCGATAGGGTCAGATACGGGAGGCTCAGTCAGAATCCCAGCGGCGCTCTGTGGCTTGGTAGGATTTAAACCAACCATGCGGCGTGTACCGACGGTGGGCGCATTGCCGCTGGCACCTTCACTGGATTCTATAGGCCCAATTGCCAGAACGGTTCATGACTGCCTGCTGATGGATAGCTTAATCGCCGATCAGCCGTTGATAACTCATGCTGTTGAGCTGGACGGCCTGCGCTTGGCTATTCCTGAAGATATAGTGCTTGATGACTTAGACGATGCTGTAGCCAAAGCATTTACCGCCACACTGTCCAAGTTGTCAGCAGCTGGTGTACACATCACCGAAATTCCGCTACCAATGCTGGCAGAGGCTAAGGATTTGTATCTCATCTCACCTTACGAAGCCTACCCATGGCATAAGGAACTACTCAAAGCGCGAGGTAGCGAGTACGACCCCCGCGTCGTTAAGCGAATTTTGCTGGGTGCTGAGGCAACTGAGGCCGACCATGAACGACTTAAACAAGCACGGGCGCAGTGGCAAGCACGATTAGAACAAGCCATCAGTGGCTACGACGCGATCGTGATGCCCACAGTTCCTATTGTCGCCCCTAAAATCGACGCATTAAATGCGTCCGAGACTAGTTTTTTTGAAGCTAACCGGCTGCTGTTACGCAATCCGTCTGTTATCAACTTGCTCGATGGCTGCGCTATTTCTTTACCTATACATCGTCAGGGGGATTTGCCCATCGGGCTTATGCTTGCCTGTACCGCCATGTTGGATGCGCGCTTGCTATCCATAGCAACGGCTATTGAAAGCCATCTGGCTGGCATGTGAATTTTTGTTCACTTGCTGAATTACCGTGAGTATCAATGGCTGTTTATCTCGGCGATAAATCACGTTGGGTAGATTTTTACCGTAGCGGTCTTTCATTCCATAGGGCTTCTCTTGCAAGTCACGAGAACTGTAAACAGCCACTACCTCGTCATAACCACAAGCTAGCCAATACTTGGCGGTATTTTCCATCTGCTGAACCGAGGTCGGGTAATAGCGCGATGAACCAAAATTAATGTAAACCCGTCCTGATTCATGCGCATCAAAAAACGCTTCTCCGCCAATAATGGCGTGACTTTTTATTAAACTATGAACAGCAATGCCGCGCGAACTTTTTTCGCATTCAGTGAATTCACGCACAAGGTGTAATCCTTCTGCATCGATTACGTACAAATATTTGTAGGGTCGGTTGTCATATCCACCGCAGGCGACATCTCTGAATTTTCCCAAGCCGGGTCGTGTGGTTTGCGTGCGATTTTCTAAAACAAAACCATCGACTTCGAGTGGATTGCAATCGGCAGGTAATCGCAATTTGCCTATGCCGTGCAGAACACCGTGATGCACTTCCTGCTTCTGAACTAAAAACGATTCGATATCACTCTGCGACATTCTTACGATTGCACTCGGCAGCGCGAAAGTCGAGTTACCTGGAGCGTTGACTTCGGTCGAACTGAGGTCGAGTTTATGACGACTTTTTTCTACCCAATCTGTAACGTAGTTCCGCCAGTAGGGTGCAGCATGAGCATACGTATCTATATATGGTCTGGACTTCATGACGGGTGGCTGAACGGACGTCGCAGCGTAGCTACGACGCGTTCTGGCGGACGGTTTGTATAAGGTGGTTAGACGGTGCGTGATCGATCTCATGATGTCGTCCTTCACGTCGAGTTGTCAGTCAGCGTTGAATTGCATCGTTCCGCTGCAGGAAAAGAGCCTACAACGGTTTGATTTCTTTTTTTGCAATTTATGTGCCAAGTGCTTACCAATGCCACCTTGATCAAAAACGACGTAATTACACGCTTTTGAATGAATTCGTGTGCTTGATTGTCTAGTGATGGAGGGATGATCTGCCCCATCATGGGGGGGTATTGATGCAGCTCGGTGCAGCGCGCACCAGCTCTGCACAAACTTCAACGATTGTTTCCCACTGGTTTTACGGATAACCTATAGCTAATTCACTTTTTAACTGCATTAATTTTTAAAAATTGCAGGCAATGACCTGCCCTACAGAGAGCGGTTTAATCCGCTGCTGTTAGATTCGTAGATATCTGGAGTCAAATGCGCTTAGCTGTAATTGGTGGCGGTGTAGTGGGTGTCAGCACCGCGTATTACTTGTCAGAGGCCGGTCACGAGGTCGCTTTATTTGAACGTTACGGCAACGTCGCTCAGGAAGCTAGCTTTGGTAATCTGGACTTGATGGGTCCGTCCGGACTTCGGTTGTGGGCAACGCCCGGGGCACCGGCACGCGTGCTTTCTATGTTGTTTCGACCCGAATCCCCGTTTGCTTTTAGCGCCCGATTTGAGCCAGCTATGTGGGGCTGGCTTAAGCGCTTTATGTCGGAATCAGCCCTCAACCGATTCAAACAAAATCAGCAGCGCTTATATCGTCTTGCCAGCTATAGCCAGGAACTCATGCAGCACCTGGTACAAACTCGCGAACTAGATTTCCAGCAGCGCAACAGCATGATGATTATGTTTCGCACCGCGCGTGAATTGGAGATGGCTCACCCCTTCATGGAACTACTCGGCGAATTCGGCAGTCGCAATGAATTAATGGATCCTGAAGCTGCGCGTTTACTTGAACCGGCGTTATCTTCCGAAACCCAGTTTCACTCTGCATTGCATGTGCCGGATGATTGGGCCGGCAATTGCCCTTTATTCGTTCGCCAACTCAAAACTTTATCTCAAGATAAAGGTGTGGAATTTCACTTTAATAGTGAAGTTCAGGCAATACGACCTGAACTAGGTGGCACGACGCTTCAACTGGAAGGCCGCACTGTGGACGTCGATGGTGTGGTGGTGGCCGCTGGCAGTGACAGTGTTCGACTGCTCAAAGGCATGGGTATCAGTCTTCCGATTTATCCGGTCAAAGTCTATTCCGCATCGATGGCAATACAGGAATTCGAACTCGCGCCTCAAACATCCTTGTTTGATGACACCTACCGTGTAGGACTAACACGACTAGGAAAGCGTATACGCATCGCTGGCTGCGCCGAACTGGGATCTTCCAACCTCGACTTGCATAACAAAGCTGTCAACACACTGGTCAAAGTTGCCGATGATTGGTTTCCTAATGCAGCCAACTACCGTGCTGCAAGTTTTTGGTGTGCTCCTACGGCCATGCTGCCTGAGGGCGTGCCACTGGTTGGCCCAACTCGTTATCCCAATGTCTATATCAATACGGGTCATGGCTCGGCAGCATGGGCATTGGCTGCTGGCAGCGGTAAACTCATCGCGGACATGATTTCTGGTCGGCGTACAGAAATCGATACCGATGGCCTGACTCTAACCCGCTATGGCGATCGTGTGCG
>JAJTGE010000060.1 GCA_021298555.1 Oxalobacteraceae bacterium | reverse complement strand
AGTTCTGTCACTATCAGCTGCCATTGACCGCGAGCTAATTCTTCTATCTTCCAGCGTGCTCTGACCTTGATGCTTCCACGTCCTGACTGATAGATTTCGGAGATGGTCGAGCCAGGTGTAATGAGTTGACCACCACCGGGAAAGTCTGGTCCGGGCATCAATGTCATTAACTCGTCGTGAGAAATTTTCGGCTGTTTAATAACCGCTATTGCTGCGGCAGCGACTTCATTGAGATTATGTGAAGGAATTTCTGTGGCCATACCAACGGCGATACCCGATGCGCCATTGAGCAGAGCAAAGGGCAGGCGTGCAGGGAGCAGTTTAGGTTCTTCACTGGAACCATCATAGTTCGGTGTGAAATCCACCGTACCCATGTCGATTTCATCGAGTAGTAACTGTGAAATAGGTGTAAGTCGCGCTTCGGTGTAGCGCATGGCTGCAGCACCATCGCCATCACGCGAACCAAAATTTCCATGACCGTCAACAAGTGGATAGCGCAATGAGAAATTTTGCGCCATACGAACCATGGCGTCATAGACCGATTGGTCCCCGTGAGGATGCAGCTTACCCAGCACATCACCAACAACGGCCGCTGATTTGCGCGGCTTGGCAGTAGGGTCTAAGCGTAACTGGTTCATCGCATACAAGATACGACGCTGTACAGGCTTTTGACCATCGCATACATCAGGCAGTGCCCGTCCCTTTACAACAGAGATTGCATAATCAAGATAGGCACGCTCAGCAAAGGTAGCTAAGGTCAGTGATTCTCCACCGTCATCGGCGGCTACTTCAAATAGATTAGGTTGGTCAGCCATAGTGTTTTTAACTAAATATAACTAAAGAAGCACTCATCAAACAGGAGCAAACACCGTATTTGACAACGCGGTCGCATTTTTTCCAGTGTGAGCATGAAGATGCATAGAGCTTTAACACGCAGAGCTTAAATATCTGCTTCTACTTCGTTGCCATGCTCTTCTAACCAAGAACGACGAGCGGCAGCTTCACCTTTACCCATCAACATCGTAAACCGGTCTTCGGAAGCTTTTTGTCCGAGCTCGCCTAAAGCTACGGGTAGCAGGCGACGCGTGTCAGGATTCATGGTGGTTTCCCACAATTGTTCTGCACTCATTTCACCCAAACCTTTAAAGCGTGCGATATTCCATGCGCCGTCTTTGACGCCTTCTTTGCGCAATTTGTCTTCAATAGCAGTGAGTTCACCGCCATCTAATGCGTAGATTTTTTGTGCGGGTTTTTTCCCGCGCGCGGGGGCATCCACGCGAAACAGAGGTGGGCGAGCAATGTGTATATGGCCGAGTTCTATTAACTTGGGAAAGTGCTTAAAAAATAGCGTCAGCAGCAGCACTTGTATATGTGAACCATCGACATCAGCATCCGACAAAATACAGATGCGACCATACCGTAGACCTGTTAAATCCGGTGTGTCCGATTTGCCATGGGGATCAACACCGATAGCGACTGCTATATCGTGTATTTCATTGTTGGCAAATAAGCGGTCGCGCTCGGTTTCCCAGGCATTCAACACTTTTCCGCGTAGTGGCAATATGGCTTGAAATTCTTTGTCGCGCCCCATTTTTGCCGAACCGCCAGCAGAGTCACCTTCGACCAGAAAAATTTCATTACGCGAGAGATCAGTCGATTCACAATCAGTCAGTTTTCCAGGTAGTACAGCTACGCCAGACGATTTTTTCTTTTCGACTTTTTGTGCTGAACGCAGCCGACTTTGGGCCTGGCGTATCACTAGCTCTGCTAGTTTTTTACCGTAATCAACATGCTGATTAAGCCAGAGATCAAGAGCGGTACGAGTATATCCACCAACCAGGCGAACAGCATCACGCGAATTAAGTCGCTCTTTTATTTGTCCTTGAAATTGCGGGTCGAGTACTTTAGCCGACAGCACAAATGAAGCACGTGCAAATACATCTTCTGGCAGCAGCTTGACGCCCTTGGGCAGTAGCGAATGCATTTCGACGAAATTTTTAACGGCTGCAAATAAGCCTTCTCGCAAACCTGATTCGTGGGTACCACCTGCAGGAGTCGGAATGAGATTAACGTAGGATTCACGGACGATAGCTCCGTCTTCCGTCCAGGCGACAACCCATGCAGCACCTTCACCTTCAGCAAAGCCTTCTGCATCGCCTACAGCGTATTGCTCTGCTTCGAACAGAGGAATCAGTGTTGTGCTGCTGCCGCCCTGAACTAACGATTCAGTGAGATAGCCACGCAAGCCTTGTTCATAGATCCATGTTTGCTGCTCACCTGACTTTTCTTGGATGAAGGTGACTTTTACACCAGGCAGCAACACAGCCTTGGAGCGGAGTAGTCGCTGTAATTCGGCAATCGGAATAACAGAAGAATCGAAATATTTAGAATCAGGCCAAACAGTGACCCGTGTACCTGATTTCTTATCGTCTTTACCAGCAGTACGTGATTTCAGTTTGGATGTGACATCGCCACCAGAAAAAGCAATGGTATGAACACCCTGACCTTTGTCATCTTTACGCCAGACCGTGATCTCTAATTTTAATGACAGTGCATTCGTAACTGAAACGCCGACGCCGTGTAAGCCACCAGAAAAAGCATAAGCGCCACCGGAGCCCTTATCGAATTTACCGCCAGCATGCAGACGGGTAAATACAATCTCAACAGTTGGAACTTTTTCTTCTGGGTGCATGCCAACGGGTATGCCTCGCCCATCGTCTTCCACACTGACGCTGCCGTCTTTGTGAAGAGTGACAAGGATATTTTTTGCGTAGCCTCCCAAGGCTTCATCGGAGGAATTATCTATAACCTCCTGAATGATATGCAAAGGGTTTTCAGTCCGGGTATACATACCGGGCCGCTGCTTGACGGGCTCGAGTCCTTTGAGGACGCGGATCGATGATTCACTGTAGTCAGGTTTTTTGCTTGCCATGCGTAGGATAGAAGTGGATGAGAGTGACGCTAATGCCAACGGAAATTTTTTGGGATTCTAATGAATTTTCGAATTTACTCGTGGTTCAGCTGGAATTAAGGTGCTTATTATTACCGACTCCGCCACTATCGGTAAAACTATGATCTGTGAGTGGCATTATTTGGAGAGCATTTGCATGGCTCGTTCCAGTCCTTCCATCGTAATCGGATACATACGCTGGCTTACGATTTGTTTGATGATAGAAATGGACTGGCGATACTGCCACAGCCCTTCAGGCTCGGGATTTAGCCAGACAAATTTTGGAAACTGATGCACGAAACGTTGCAACCACACTGCTCCTGCTTCTTCGTTGTGATACTCAACGGAGCCACCGGGTTGTACGATTTCATACGGACTCATCGTCGCGTCACCCACAAATATCAGTTTCGTATCGGGAGTGTATTTGCGAAGTACATCCCAGCTTGCAAAGCGCTCAGCATGACGACGCCGATTATTTTTCCATAGCGTTTCATACAGACAGTTATGAAAATAGAAGAATTCCATGTGTTTGAATTCTGTCTTCGCTGCTGAAAATAATTCTTCAACCCGCGCGATATGATCATCCATGGAACCGCCGACATCCATGAGCATCAATACTTTCACTTTATTTTTACGTTCTGGCCGCATTACTAAATCTAACCATCCTGCATTATTTGCAGTCGCGCGTATGGTGTCATCTAGCGCGAGTTCGTCTTGCGCTCCTTCACGGGCAAATTTTCGCAGTCGCCGCAGTGCTACTTTTATATTGCGTGTACCTAATTCGCGTTCACTGTCATAGTCGCGATACGTACGTGATTCCCATACTTTGACAGCGCTGCGCTTACCGCCTTCTCCGCCGATACGTATTCCTTCGGGGTTTTGTCCGCCATTACCAAAGGGTGAAGTCCCACCGGTACCTATCCATTTGTTGCCGCCTTCATGGCGACCCTTTTGTTCTTCAAGCAGTTCCTTGAGCCTATCCATCAGTTTGTCATAGCCGAATTTTTCTAATTGTGCTTTTTGTTCTGGCGTTAATTCTCGCTCCAGGCGCTTCATTAGCCAGTCGAGAGGAATTTCTGGATTTTTTTCAAATAGGGTTTCTACCCCATGAAAATAACTGCCAAAGGCTTGATCAAATTTATCGAAATGAGCTTCGTCTTTTACTAAGGCGGTGCGCGAAAGATAATAAAAATCATCCAGCGAAGGCGAGATTACCTGGCGCTCTAATGCTTCTAACAGGACTAGAAATTCCTTGATAGAGACAGGAACTTTTGCACTTTTCAGCGTAAAGAAAAAATCAATCAGCATGATGTTAAAAATCGATAGTCATTAGCGATTATTACGCGACATAAATATCAGACGCTCGAATAGATGTACATCCTGTTCATTTTTTAGCAGCGCTCCGTGTAGAGGAGGGACGATAGTTTTTTGATCCTGGCTACGCAGCGCTTCGGGTGGTATGTCTTCAGCCAGTAAAAGTTTTAGCCAATCCAGCAATTCCGATGTTGACGGTTTTTTCTTCAAACCCGGCACATCCCTCACTTCATAAAATGTCTGCATAGCCTGAGCTAAAAGAGTTTTCTTTATGTTGGGGAAATGTACATCGACGATTTGCTGCATCGTTTCTTTTTCTGGAAATTTTATGTAGTGGAAAAAGCAGCGGCGTAAAAATGCATCGGGCAGCTCTTTTTCATTATTCGATGTGATGATGACTAATGGACGATGTTTTGCCTTGACCATTTCGCGTGTCTCGTAGACATAGAATTCCATCCTGTCGAGCTCACGCAGCAAATCATTGGGAAATTCAATGTCGGCTTTATCTATTTCGTCGATGAGCAGAACAACAGGCTCATCGGCGGTGAATGCCTGCCAGAGCACACCGCGAATAATGTAATTGTGAATATCTTTGACCCGGGCATCGCCAAGCTGAGAATCGCGCAAGCGCGATACAGCGTCATATTCGTATAAACCTTGTTGGGCTTTGGTAGTGGATTTGATATGCCATTGCAAAAGTGGCATCTTTAGCGCTGCTGCCACTTCCTCTGCCAGCATGGTTTTTCCGGTGCCGGGCTCACCTTTTATTAGCAACGGCCTTTGCAGCATCAGTGCGGCGTTGACGGCCAGCTTGAGATCATGGGTGGCGACGTAATTTTCAGAACCTTCAAAGCGTGCAGGGTTATTCATAGTTGTACTGACTAGTCAAAGAAAATAAGAGTGAGTATAAACGAGTGACTACTCTCAAATGGCCTAATTTTGCTTACTGCGGGCCGTTGAAAATAGACGTCGAAATGTGAATCGGTTATCATAGTCAGCTGTCTACAGTCAGTCGTGTATTAGTTGATTTTGTATTTTTACGAATCCCACAGCCGCCTTTTCGGTATTGAATTAACTACCCAGCTATCATGAAAAATCTTTTTGCTCTTCTCGTGTTGGCGAGCTTGGCTCAGGTCTCTGCAGCTGCAGATGTCCAGGGCGACGCAACTGCCGCTAAAAACAAAGTATCAATGTGCATAGGATGCCATGGCATTCCAGGTTACAAAGCGACCTATCCCGAAGTCTATCGGGTGCCCATGATAGGCGGTCAATCCGAAAAATATATCGTATCAGCTCTCAATGCTTACAAAAAAGGTGAGCGTTCGCACCCATCCATGGTGGGTATTGCCAAAGGTTTGTCGGATCAGGATATTGCCGACGTCGCCGCCTATTACGCTCAGCAGAAATAAGGGGTCGCCATGAATAAATTGAATTCACTGCTGGTGGCTGTGCTTGCCTGCACATCGATGAACGTGCTGGCTGCTGATGCAGAAGCGGGTAAAGCAGCTGTCGCAAAATATAACTGCGCATCATGTCATGGTGCAGATTTCAATAGCCCGATTGATCCCAGCTATCCTAAATTAGCGGGTCAGCATGCAGATTATTTAGAGCATGCACTAATCGCTTATCAGCGTGGCGGCACTGCAGCGAATGGTCGCGGAAACGCCATCATGGGTGGTATGGCCAAGCCCCTCTCCAAAACGGATATCAAAGATATTTCAGCCTATTTGTCGAGTCTGCCTGGTGCTTTTGTTGTTCGTAAATAATCACTGCATGATTTACTAAAAACCGCAGCTTGCTGCGGTTTTTTTATGCTTGCGCTCGTCGTTTGACGCATTCGACATAGGCTAGAGCATCAGGCGGTGTGTTGTTGCGTTGTGAGGCCCACAGCATTTCGCCCAGACATTCCATGATGTGATGATGGGCCTCGTGTTCGGAATCACATTTTTTTGTCAAGCTATTGCAGGCTTCTCGTATGCCTGGTGGCTGGTCAACTGAGACTTGTTCTGCGATAGATAAATGCATAGAAAGATGAAGAAAAGGATTGGATTTTCCTTTGGCGGCATCGTAGTCAGCAATTAAGGCTGCATCACTGTCAGCTAAATCGACTTCGTATTCCGGATGCTGTCGTATCCAGTCGCACGCTATTGCTTCGAGCGGTGTTAGCACCGTACCAGTAACGGACTTATGCCAAGTCTCACAAAAAAAACGTCGAACGTCGTCTTTACCAGGGTTAAACACGGCCGCTTACTCCATTCCAAAGAAACCTATCCAAATCCCCATTCCTGCAAACACACATGCTGCGGCTACTCGCACCCACGCTAACGGTATCCATTGCGCTGTCGTTTTCCCGAGCAGGACTGCAGGCATAATTGCGAGCATTTCACCCACCGTGGCGCCGGACACAACGCTGACGAAATCTCCATACTTAGCCGCCATGATGAGTGTGGCGATTTGTGATTTATCGCCTAGTTCAGCCACTAAGAATGTAGTAAATGCGGTGATGATCAGGCTAGTCGACGACTTAAGTGGCACTTCATCATCGTCATCATCATCATCTTCTTCTGGTATCAATGTCCACACTGCGATACCAAGAAACATAGCTACCAGCAGCCAACGGAGCACAGCAGTGGGAATGAAACTGGAAAATGTCGTACCCACCAAGGCAGTTAAGCCCATGGTGAGCAGGGTAGCGATAAAAATACCAGTAATAATTGGCAAAATACGCTGATAACGAATGGCGAGTAGCAGTGCTAAAACCTGTGTTTTATCGCCCATTTCACCTAATGCAACAACTGCCGTAGTGTTGATGAATGCCTCCATGCAGCGCTCAGACTCCCTTTACAGGTTGGTGAGTTTTGGATTTGTATTCACATAAATCAGCGATGAGGCAGTTCCAGCACTGAGGCGAACGTGCGATGCATGTGTAACGACCGTGCAAGATAAGCCAGTGATGAGCATCCATCAAATAGTCAGTCGGTATAAATTTCATCAATTTTTGTTCAACAATGTCAACATTTTTTCCGGGCGCTAAACCAGTCCGGTTAGCGACACGAAAAATATGTGTATCAACTGCCATAGCGGGCTGTCCAAACGCCGTGTTGAGTACGACATTAGCTGTTTTCCGACCTACGCCAGGCAGAGCCTGCAGCGACTCGCGATCGCGTGGCACCTCGCCATGATGTTTTTCTAGTAGCAGGTGACAGGTTTCAATAACGTTTTTTGCTTTGTTACGATACAGACCAATTGTTTGTACGTAGGGTATTAATCCGTCGACACCTAAAGCAGCAATTTTTTCAGGCGTGTTGGCAACGGCATAGAGTTTGCGCGTCGCTTTGTTAACGGATACATCGGTTGCCTGCGCCGAGAGTATGACGGCAATTAAAAGCTCAAAGGGTGAGGTGTATTCAAGCTCGGTAGTCGGATGCGGATTAGCAGTCCTTAAGAGTTCGAAGATTTGACGGCGCTTTTCCGGGTTCATGTTGGTTTTTTTCCTAATGCTTCTTTTTGTAAGCGGGCGCGCTCTATCGCGGCCTCAATAATGGCGCGCTTACGATTTTTCTCTGCCAACTCTTCAGCAGTGAGCGCTGATGTGTTGTTGAGTTCCTTTAGTTTTGCAGCTGCTTTGGCAGCCAGTCTCGCATCGTTTTCTTCTTTTTCTTGACGTAGTCTTAGCTGACGATGATGAAAGCGCTCACGCGCAGCATCAGCTTGATCGGACGACCATGCTTGCCAGCCGGTTTTATTTTCTGTGACAGGGATCATTGCGATGCAATCAACAGGGCAGGGTGCAACGCATAAATCGCAGCCAGTACACAAGTCGGGAATCACCGTATGCATTTGCTTTGCGGCGCCGACGATAGCATCGACCGGACAAGCTTGTATGCACAAAGTGCAGCCTATGCAGATCGCTTCGTCGATAACGGCGACAGGACGTGGGCGTTCTACACCATTAAGTGGATTCAGAGGTATGAATGGTTTGCCTAGTACAGCAGCTAAACGAGCGATACCTTCTGCGCCACCGGGTGGACATTGATTGTAATTTGCGGAGCCATCCGCTATGGCTACGGCATAGGGTCTGCATGCGGGATAGCCGCATTTTGTGCATTGAGTTTGCGGTAGTAGATCTTCGATCTGATCAGCAAGTGAGCGGGCAGGGTCGTGCATATACAGATTATCCCGTATTTATCTCAAGGCCTGCCAGCAGCAAATTCAAACAGTGAAAATACAAAAACCGCCACAAGGCGGTCTTTGTATTGCGTAACCCTCACCAGATTAGTGATGTGCGCGTATGAATTCACTAATTTTAGGAGCAATCACTTCACGCCAACGACGTCCAGAGAAGATTCCATAGTGCCCGCATTTCGGAGCAGTGAAATGCTGCTTCATAGTTTTCGGTATGTGTGCGCACAACTCATGTGCTGCACGAGTCTGGCCCAAGCCGGAAATATCATCCAATTCGCCTTCAACAGTGAACAAGGCGACATCTTTAATATCTTGAGGCCTTACCATTTTGCCTTCAACTTCCCAAGTACCCAGCGGGAGCGCATGATCCTGAAACACCGTTTTGATGGTTTCAAGGTAGTACTCAGCCGGCATATCCAAAACGGCGTTGTACTCGTCATAGAATTTACGATGCTCTTCTGCAGACTCGTTGTCACCTTCGCGCAAGTGCAGGTAAAACTCCCAATGGCTTTGCGCGTGACGGCGTGGATTCATAGCGACAAATCCCGCATGCTGAAGAAAACCAGGGTACACACGGCGGCCGTATCCAGGGTAATTCGGTGGCACGCTGTAAATCACATTATTTTCAAACCAGGAAAAAGGCTTGTTAGTTGCGAGATCGTTGACTTGCGTCGGTGCTTTGCGAGGATCGATGGGGCCGCCCATCATCACCATAGTTTTGGGCAGATATTTCTCTTTATCGCTGGCCATGAGCGAAATGGCAGCCAGTACCGGCACGGTAGGTTGGCACACCGAAATAACATTTAAATTCGGGCTAAGGTGGCGTATGAAATCCTGCACGTAATAGATGTAGTCATGCAGATGAAAAGCACCGTGGTCTAAAGACACCATACGAGCATCAGTCCAGTCAGTGATGTAAACATCATGTTCTGGGAGTAGCGTTTTTACAGTATCTCGAAGTAGCGTTGCGTGGTGACCAGATAGCGGGGCAACCAGTAATACTTTCGGCTGTTTTGCATGAGTCTTGCCACTGTCTTTGCGAAAGTGCAGCAACTTGCAAAAAGGTTTTTCAAGTTCGATCTCTTCGATTATTGAAACACGCTGTCCGTCAATCTCGACCGAAGGAATACCAAATGGGGGTTTTTCATAGTCTTTGCCCAGCCTGAACATCAATTCATAGCCAGCAGCCTGATTGTGAGGGTAATCCATCAATTCTGCAATGCAGCAAATGCAAATTCGAAAGATAGTCACTCTAGTTATCAGGATGTTCAGCGAAAATTTTATGGCATTGCACCCGCAATGACTTCAAAGATGCGCGAGCGCTCACTAACAATGCACGGTATCAAGATAGCACACAAGGAATAAATAAGGCCTCCAAAACGTCTTTTTGAGTGTAAAAGGCACTCTTTTGCTTGTAAATATACTATTTATTTTTGAGGATTTGGTCCACTAGTGGTCATGAGTTTGATTTGACGATGGTAGTCAGAGGCTGCTGATTTCTGGCATCCACCGCCGTTTTTGTTAACTCAAAAACGGGGATTTGACGCAACGTAGTTTGTGCGGCTTGGCTTATGCGGTGATGAATTGCGTGGGTTTTTCACGTAATTAAAAAATTAACCCCGGCTACGGGCCAGGGTTAATAGGGCATGAGTTACTAGTGTCAGTTAGTTATTAGCGAATCACGGCTCAAGATACTGAAGTTTGTCTTTGGTATCTTTCCACTCGTCAGCATCTGCCAGAGGTGCTTTAGATTTGGTGATAGACGGCCATTTACGCGCGAGATCAACGTTCATCTTTATGAACTGCTGCTGATCCGCAGGAACGTCTTCTTCAGCGAAAATAGCGTTTACCGGGCACTCAGCAACGCACACGGCGCAATCTATGCATTCGTCAGGATCGATCGTAAGGAAATTGGGCCCTTCGCGAAAACAGTCTACCGGGCAAACATCCACGCAGTCTGTGTAACGGCAGCGTATGCACGATTCGGTTACAACGTGAGTCATAAAAATCCTATCTGTGTCTATTTTTGAAATTAAGGCTAGAAAGATGCTTCAATGGTGAATTTAGAGGCGAGCCAGCACAGCTGTGCAATGAAGGGTCAAGTGATTCAAGGAATTAGCTTTGCCCAGTAGCCTGGAAACGTCTCGCTTTGTTAATTAGTGCGCCATTCAGTACCTAGGACACGCTATACCCAGACCAACAACTAATCCACGGTATTATTCGCAAAGTCTTGTATTTTAAGACAAACCACCTTGCTCCACAAACCTGGTTTAGATGATTTTTGAATAAGCAAATAAACCTTTGTATTTTTGCCCCTGCCCATAAAGCGGTTTTGTAAGAGTCAGGGGTGAATTATTTTTGGCGACCAATCTTAAATTTACTCACGCAGAGTCTGATCTGAGGTTGCGGTTGCTGAGATAAAATCATTTTCCTTTTGTTGAGGACACCATGGATACATCCGCAGCACGCATGGCTATTTTCGGTCGGATTCGCAAAGCTCAACAGCGCCCTGCTGAGCCTACAGAGGGCGAGCTGGCCGAGGTACAACACTATCTTTCTACGAACCAGATGGGTCCCCGACCTAAAATTGGTGCGGATATTGTCCATCGTTTTCGCACCGAGGCTGAGCGGACTTCACAAACGATCGATGAAATAGCCACCTTGAAGGACGCCCCTGAAGCGGCAGCGCGTTATCTCGACAGCATAGGCGTGGCACGAACGGCTATTGCCTGGGAAACCTTAACCGATATTCCTTGGGCTGAGTCGGGCTTGCACGTTGAGTTCCGCCCACCAGTCAATGAGGACTTGGTTGGCATTACCAGCTGTTTTTGTGCCGTTGCTGAGACAGGAACCTTGATGATGTTGTCTGGTGCTCAAACCTATGCATCAGCTACCCTGTTGCCAGAGACTCATATTGTGTTGGTACCCGTTGCGCGTATTGTCCGATCGATAGAAGACGGTTTCGATCTCGCTAAAAAAGAGCGTGGCGTGTTACCACGAGCTACGAATTTCATATCCGGTCCTTCGCGTACGGGTGATATTGAGCAGACTATAGTTCTGGGTGCTCATGGCCCCTATCGAGTGCATTTAATTTTAGTGCGCGATTTCAGCATTTAACGTTTTTATTAGGCTATCGCGATGAAACCAAAAATTCTCGTTACGCGTGCGATCTTTCCAAAAATCATAGAGTATTTATCCGCACATTTTGATGTCGAAGACAATCAAAGCGACGAGGTCTACAACGATGCTGAGCTAATGCGCCGCTTGCAAGGTAAGGCCGGCGTATTCGCGAATCCCAGTCATAAGTTTGCGTCAGAATTGTTTAACGCATGCCCTGATCTGAAGGCTGTCTGCACTATGGCCGTCGGCTTTAACAATATTGATGTACCTGCGGCCACCTCAGCAGGCATCATGGTGACGAATACCCCCGACGTGCTTAACGAGACCACTGCAGATTTTGCCTGGACGCTCATGATGGCAGCGGCTCGTCGCGTATCAGAATCTGAACGCTATTTACGAGCAGGTCAGTGGCAGAAATCGAAATATGATGATCTTTTGGGAAGAGATGTTCATGGAAGTACGCTAGGTATTATCGGTATGGGTCGCATAGGTCGTGCGGTCGCGCGTCGTTCCATGGGCTTTAACATGAAGGTTGTGTACCACAATCGAACTCGCCTCACCCCCGAACTGGAAGTTGCAGCGAACCATGCTCAGTACCTAGCTTTGAATGAATTATTACGTACGGCAGATCATGTAATTTTGGTGCTGCCTTATTCGCCAGCGGTGCACCATTTAATCGGAGCCGAACAACTCGCCCTAATGAAGCCCACGGCAACGCTAGTCAATATTGCGCGGGGTGGGATAGTAGACGACGCTGCCTTGATTGCTGCTCTTAAAGCAGGTCAGATTGCGACTGCAGGTTTAGATGTGTTTGAAAATGAACCAGCCTTAAATCCTGAATTTCTGACATTAAAAAATGTAGTACTAACCTCCCACATAGGTAGTGCATCTGTTTCCACGCGTGACGCCATGGCATACTGCGCAGCAGATAATTTAATCTCTGCACTATCTGGCGAGCGGCCTGCTAATCTTTTGAACGCAACTGCATTCAAATCCTAATAATAAAATCAGGCCTTGGGGTCTAATAACATTGAGAGAGCCAAATGGCCGATATAACAATCATTCAAGATCACGCAATGGGAATGGATGATGCACGCGCAGCCGCTCAGAAAGTAGCAGACCAAATGGTCATAGATTATGAGATGGTCGCTGAGTGGCAAGACGATGTTTTGAGTTTCAAGCGCACAGGATTTTCTGGCACGCTGGCCTTAACGCAAGGTAGCGCTCAGTTAGACATTACCTTGGGCATCATGCTTAAAGGTTTTTCCAAAAAAATAGAAGAGCAAGTAACTAAAAATATGGCCAAGGTGTTTGAGGTCTAGCTGCCGTAGCAGCCAGACGCCACAGCGCATTAGACCGACAGCAGCTCCACATCAAAAATAAGTGTCGCGTCAGGTGGGATAACTCCGCCTGCACCGCGGGAGCCGTAGCCTAGTGTCGATGGGATGACTAGCCTACGTTTGCCGCCAACTTTCATCCCTTGCACGCCTTCATCCCAACCCTTGATGACATGCCCTGCGCCTAGTGGAAATTCAAATGGTTCATTGCGCTCTACACTGGAATCAAACATAGCGCCTTCGCTACCATCAGGATTTTGTAGCCACCCTGTGTAGTGAACGCTGACAAAATTACCTTCGGCTGCTTCGGCACCTGTGCCTAATGTTAGTTCATCGTATTGAAGTCCAGAATCGGTAGTGGTCTGAGCCATGATTTTCCTCTGAGTTGTTTGATACGCGTATTTTAACAGCCAGACAGAATCTATAATGGGTGCTCAAGGATATGCTTATGACAGTTTTTTTTACTTCATTATTGCGCGCATTGATGCTGCAGTTGCATCCACGGATGCTGCTGCTCACCCTATTGCCATTGATTGTTGCGTTAGGATTATGGAGTGTGGGGCTTTGGTTCGGGCTACAACCATTGATAGATCAGTTACAGGCCTGGTTCTCTGATTATGGATTGTTCCGCTGGACCGGCGATATGCTGGATAGACTCGGACTTTCCGGCTTGAGAACCTTGTTAGTACCTTTGATCGCCATGTGGCTGCTGCTGCCGCTGATGGTGCTCAGTGCGTTGTTGCTAGTGAATTGGATGGCCATGCCTGTCATTGCCAGGTATGTGAGCCAGCGCTTTTACCCTCAACTGGAACAGCGTCATGGCGGCTCTCTTGCTACTAGCCTGGGTTTATCGTGCTCATCCTTCTTGCTGTATTTATTGGCATGGTTAGTAGTGCTGCCACTGAATTTGATACCTCTGTTTGCCGTTGTGGTTCAGCCTTTGTTGTGGGGCTGGTTAACCTCGCGTGTAATGTCTTATGAGGCACTGTCATCATTTGCAGATGAGTCTGAGTTATCGACTATCCGTAGAAATTACCGATTTGTGCTGTTGATGATCGGTGTGGTTACTGGAAGCCTTGGAGCGATACCTGGTTTGTTATGGCTAGGCGGTGCTGTGTCAGTCATATTTTTTCCAGTACTTGCGGCTGCTGCGATTGCGCTTTATTTACTGATTTTTGTTTTTAGTGGGCTTTGGTTTCAGTCATTTTGTCTGGATGTCCTGGCGATTTTAAGAAACAAGCCGCTCGTTGATATTGATCCTGCAGATATTGTAGACATTAGGATTACGTAGGTTTTACCCATTGATTTTTATCGAGACTATTATGGCATTTGGAATCATCATTATCGGCGACGAGATATTGTCAGGGAAGCGCACTGACAAGCATTTGGCTAAAATTATCGAACTTCTTTCCGAACGAGGTCTGACGCTTTCGTGGGCAGAGTATGTAGGCGATGATCCAGTGCGCATTACCGACACATTAAGGCGTACTTTCAATACCAGCGATATTGTATTTTGCTGTGGCGGTATAGGCGCAACGCCAGATGATCACACACGCCAGTGCGCTGCAGATGCATTGCATTTGCCGCTTGCATTACATCCTGAAGCCAAGAAAAAAATTCAGGAACGCATTCTTGAGATGGCCAATGAAGCGGGTAAAGAGATTGATTTGAATGCGCCCGACAATCTACACAGATTGAAAATGGGTGAATTCCCAGTAGGCTCAGAAATCATTCCAAATGCATTTAATAAAATCCCTGGATTTTTATGGCGCAATGCAGTGGGTGGCGTTCATTATTTTGTACCCGGATTTCCAGTGATGGCTGAACCTATGATGACGTGGGCGCTGGATACACAGCACTCTGATTTGTTTCATCTAATTGCGCGTACAGAAAAATCTGTGATTGTTTACGATGGTATTGAATCAACCTTAACACCTTTGATGGTGGCCATTGAGTCTGAGTTTCAAACGGTAAAAGTATTTAGTTTGCCCAGCGTCGGTGATGGTAACCGTCGGCGTCATATAGAGCTAGGAGTCAAAGGCGAGCCAGCAGCTGTTGAGCAAGCGTATGTACAAATGTTGGCTGGATTGGATGCGTTACATCAGGAGTATGTAGCAGTCGTCAATTGAGTAACTTTAAAGTTTATCTCAGCTAATGAGGCTTTATTCATTCTCGTCTGACGATTGAATTTTTTTCCGTGCTCGATCGAAAATAAGTAAGCAACATTTGATGAAATAAATCACTATCAGAGTGCCACTCAGGTCGCCTATAAACATGGCAGTAAACGTACCAATAAAGTTTTCCGATACCCCTAACAGTCGGAACAGGATCGAATGTGCAAAAGCAGTCGCTAGAGAATAAGTGAAAATTAAGACTAATAGAGATTTGGCAGAAAGATTTTCCAGAGAAGAAGCCATACCGTAAAACAGAGCGGTACGATAAATAACATAAGGTATTCCAGCTGAAATAACCGCGGCTTCGAACAGGGTTACGGTATCAAGGTTTGAATTTGTTGTTAATGTTATGAGTAGTGACCCAAGAAATAAGCCTATCGCTCCTTCCGCACCCATTAACAATGTGCAGAGCAGACGTAATCCCGCTGGAAGATAGATCCAATGTACGCCCGTGTGAAATTCCAAGGATACAAATAGCCAGTCGTTTAAGGTGTAAAGAATCAAATACGATAGGGTGCTTACTACAATGGATGTCATACATCATTTTCCTGTCTGAGTTAATTGGAGTGGCTGCCAGGGCCGATAGACAGAAAATAGTCTGTAACTAACAGACAAAGAAACTAAATTAAGTAACTATATAAATGATTACATATTTTAATTTAATAGCTTCCAGTGGTTAA
>JAJTGE010000059.1:2368-19220 GCA_021298555.1 Oxalobacteraceae bacterium | reverse complement strand
TGCTCAGGACGTAAAAAACCTTGCGATGTTAGCTGGTTGAGAAACTCAATTAGTTTGTCGTAAAACCCATCAACATTAAATAAGCCAACAGGTTTTTCATGAAAGCCTAGCTGAGCCCACGTGAGTGCTTCAAACAATTCCTCCAGTGTGCCTATACCACCGGGCATCGCAATAAAACCATGTGCGTGCTCGGCCATCAGGGCTTTGCGTTCATGCATGTCTTTAACGACAAAGAGTCGCGTTAAACGCTCATGACCCACTTCGGAATCCATTAATGCTTTAGGAATGACGCCGGTGACTTCACCGCCTGCATCAAGCACAGCATCCGCAACGATGCCCATCAGGCCGACATGTCCGCCCCCATACACCAGCGATAAATTCTGCTCGACCAGTTTGCGGCCTAACGATCTGGCAGCATCGGCAAAGACGGGATTGTTTCCAACGGAAGATCCGCAGTAGACACATACGGAAAGAAATTTATTCGTCATGGAGTTTTGATGTGTGGAGTGAAAATCGCCTGCCAGAGGCTAGAAGGGCATCAGCAACGATGGACTGCGATCAATTTATAACTACTTCATCGGCGGGCTTTTGACATGGGTAAGACGACTCAGGGTAATCAATTAGCTTTTTTGCATTTTTCGTTCGTGGGGACTATTCATGTTATTAAAGAAATAAATTCGCTCCAATATGATGCCAGTACCGTATAATCTGGACACTTTAATACTGCATAGCCTTCATCGCAACTGATGAGTACAGAACCCAAACTCTCCTTTAAGCAGCAGCAATTGATCGTTCGCGAGAACGCAATCGTTGATGCAACCAACAATTTGTTGGCGAAAAAAGGCTTTGAAATGATGACCATGGACGAGGTTGCGGCCGAGGTCGGCATTGCCAAAGCGAGCCTTTACAAGCACTTTCCGTCCAAAGAAGCATTGGCAGCAGCTGCCATGATTCGTTTGCTTGAAAATACCTTAGCCTTTGTGCGCGGACTCTCATCTGAGCAAGCGGCGTTTGATCAGCTAAGAAGCATATTGCAATGGGCTTTAGAAATTCGCATGAAGGGTGGTTTGCCGACACTGCCCACCGAAAACACCAGCCTGCGTGAAACCCTGTTAAACAACACCCGCTACATCAATCGGTTGATGGACTTAAATGAACTGATGGGGCAGCTCATTGAGCGTGCAAAATCAGACGGAACCATACGCAAAGATTTACCTACGGAAGTCGTGCTATTTACTATTTACGCACGTTCATGTGATCCAACGCTTGATTACCTTCGCATGGGTGATCAATACAGCGAAGATCAAGTCATAGAATTTTTAATGTCGACGTGTTTTAGCGGCCTGTAACAACTCTGCGCATTCTGTAGTCCATCAATATCTCTCCACAGGTTCATATTCTGAATCTTTACACTGCTTGAGTATTCGAGTTTGCGCCTCAACTATTCATCATCTAAAGACAGGCTAGTGTCGTTTGTTTTTCCAGGCACTGTAACAAGCCGAGTTCCCGCAAAATGATCATGCGGAAACTGATGGTCTGAATTAAATCGTGTCGCTGCGACCCAGATAACAAAGTTCAGTGCAGGCATCAACAACATCATCCATCCGCGAGCACCAGAAAAATGGGCAACGGCCATGCCCGGCAAAACACTCAACCAACATAGCGCATAGCGTGCCAGAGCGCGTTTCCAAGTCACGGGCAAGCCATGTTTGTCGACTAATTTAATGGCCCATGTTTTCATCGCTAGCGTCTGACCGCCATGGGTCCAGAACCAGCAAAAATACAGACCCAGTACCACAAACAACCAGTCTTGCAGTGCGCCTCGCAAGTACAGTGCATGCTTTTGTTCAAGCAAAGTAGAAAACAGCCATGTCGCCATGAACAGCACGCCAAATACCAGCATGGCCTCATAGACTATGCAAAACAGTCGATTTTTCAATCGTGCCGCAGGTAGCGTGTAAATCTCGGTTGGGTCTTGTGTCATGGGGCTAACGAGTCTACTCGAGGGTATAAGTGTTAAAGAGATGGCATTTTACCCATCGGGCCAGGCTAGGTACGCGAGGGTGACTAACGATAGTATTTTGAAAATAAAAAGGTGCTGTATCCATTCATGAAAAGTCTTGATTTCAAAGGAGTTTTCCAAGATTCTCCTTGACCTTACTGCTGCAACGCATTAACGTATTGTTCCCCTCGCTACCGCGAGGGTATTTTTTGCGCGAGCCGGTTTGCTCAACATGTTCTCCGTGTCTTCGCGCTCTTTCGATGTGAAAGCTGTTTGCTCTAACCCGCGCCATAAGCGTGAGGCATGTTATGCAGTTCTACGAATTCAGGCTGAACGAGTCGCGTTAAGCGTCGTTTTGAATTGCGTCTTTGTACGCAGGACGGATCGACGTCACCGCACAAAAAAGGGATGCCCGTAACGTAACGCTGCAGATCGTGCTGCCAGGAGAGAGCATCCGATCAATTTCCAATGGACCTTGAAAGGACGTAGCAATGAGTTCTGAAATCACTGGCGCCGAAATTCTCGTGCGCTGTTTAGCCGAAGAGGGTGTTGAACATGTGTTCGGCTATCCCGGCGGTGCTGTTCTGTACATTTACGACGCAATTTTCCAACAGGATAAATTCCAGCACATATTGGTTCGCCACGAGCAAGCGGCGGTCCATGCAGCGGATGCGTATTCTCGTAGTTCCAACAAAGTAGGCGTTGCGCTTGTTACCTCCGGTCCGGGTGTGACCAATGCGGTTACTGGTTTAGTTACTGCCTACATGGATTCCATTCCTATGGTGATCATTTCTGGGCAGGTGCCGACCCATGCAATAGGTCAGGATGCCTTTCAGGAATGCGACACCGTTGGTATTACTCGTCCCTGCGTTAAACATAATTTTCTCGTTAAGGACGTAAAAGACCTGGCGATGGTTATGAAGAAAGCCTTCTACATCGCCACCACAGGCCGTCCCGGGCCAGTGCTTGTTGATATCCCCAAGGACATCACCATAGCCAAGGCTATCTACGACTATCCTAAAGAACTCGAGATGCGTTCTTATAAGCCTGTAGACAAAGGTCACTCAGGCCAAATCCGTAAAGCGGTGCAGTTGTTACTAACCGCCGAACGCCCGATGATTTACACCGGTGGTGGCGTCATACTTGCAGATGCTGCACCTGAGCTCAACACACTCGTCGATAAATTGGGTTATCCCTGCACCAATACACTCATGGGTTTAGGTGGCTATCGTTCTTCCAGCGACAAATTCGTTGGTATGTTGGGGATGCACGGCACCTACGAAGCTAACATGGCGATGCAGCACTGCGACGTACTCATTGCTGTAGGCGCGCGTTTTGATGATCGTGTTATTGGTAACCCTAAACACTTTGGTAGCGTGCCCCGCAAAATCGTACATATCGATATTGATCCGTCTTCGATTTCTAAACGCGTTAAGGTCGACATTCCTATTGTAGGGAACGTCAAGGACGTATTAATCGAAGTGCTCGCACAGATTGATGCCTCCGAAATCAAACCCAACCCTCAAGCCTTGCAAGCGTGGTGGAAGCAAATAACTGAATGGCGTTCGCGTGAGTGTCTCAAGTATCCTGCTTCAACTGAAGTGATCAAGCCTCAGGCCGTAGTTGAAAAACTGTGGGAAATAACCAAGGGCGATGCCTTCATTACCTCCGATGTGGGTCAGCATCAGATGTGGGCAGCCCAGTACTATGGCTTTGATAAACCAAGGCGTTGGATTAATTCAGGCGGCCTAGGCACTATGGGTGTAGGTTTGCCCTATGCCATGGGCGTGCAGATGGCTAATCCAGGTGCTGAAGTTGCATGCGTAACAGGTGAGGCATCGATACAGATGTGCATACAAGAACTAGCCACCTGTAAACAATATCATCTGACGCCAAAAATCATCTTGCTCAACAACCGCTACCTTGGCATGGTGCGTCAGTGGCAGCAGATAGATTACGGTTCGCGATACTCTGAATCGTATATGGACTCACTGCCCGATTTTGACAAACTCGTCGAATCATTTGGCCACGTGGGTATGACCATCACTAAGCCGGGCGATATAGATTCGTCGATGAGAGCAGCCTTTGCGATGAAAGATCGTTTGGTGTTCATGAATTTCATCACCGACCGCGATGAAAACGTGTGGCCTATGGTCAAAGCCGGCAAAGGTTTGAGTGAAATGCTGCTTGGCTCGGAGGACTTGTAATGCGACATATTATTTCTGCATTACTCGAAAACGAATCAGGCGCACTTTCACGTGTTGTGGGCCTGTTTTCTGCTCGTGGCTACAACATCGAAACGCTGACCGTTGCTCCCACTGAGGACCCCACTTTGTCACGCATGACCGTAGTGACCAGTGGCTCGGACGACGTTATAGAACAGATCACCAAACATTTGAATCGACTAATCGAAGTCGTCAAAGTGGTCGATCTAACAGAGGGTGCACACATTGAGCGTGAGCTTATGCTTATCAAAGTGCGCGCTGTTGGCAAAGAGCGCGAAGAAATGAAGCGCACCACAGATATTTTCCGTGGCCGCATCATCGATGTAACAGAAAAGACCTACACCATCGAATTGACAGGCAATAAATCAAAACTCGATGCATTCATCGATGCTATTGACCGCACCGCCATTCTTGAGACCGTTCGTACCGGCGGCTCTGGAATAGGACGCGGTGAGCGCATCTTGAAAGTTTGATCCCTTTCGCCACACATCGAAGACAATCACAATTAACCTTTTTCAAATCAGGAACATCATGAAAGTTTTTTACGACAAAGATTGCGACCTCTCCCTTATCAAAGGTAAAAACATCGCCATTATTGGTTACGGTTCTCAAGGCCATGCGCATGCGCAGAACTTGTCCGAATCCGGATGTAAGGTAACCGTTGGTTTGCGCAAGGGCGGATCGTCCTGGGCCAAAGTAGAAAAAGCCGGCCTCAAAGTTGCCGAGGTTAATGACGCAGTCAAAGGCGCAGACGTCATCATGATTCTGCTGCCTGATGAAAATATCGCTCAGGTATACACAGAAAACGTTGCTCCACATGCCAAGCAAGGTGCTGTACTAGCGTTTGCACACGGCTTTAATGTTCACTACGGTCAGGTTGTGCCTCGTGCTGATCTGGATGTGATCATGATCGCTCCTAAAGCACCTGGCCACACAGTGCGTTCGACCTATTCCCAAGGTGGCGGTGTTCCCCATCTGGTAGCTATCTATCAAGATAAATCAGGTCATGCTCGCGACATCGCTTTGTCATATGCGATGGCTAACGGTGGTGGCCGCGCCGGCATCATCGAGACTAACTTCCGCGAAGAAACCGAAACTGATTTGTTCGGCGAACAAGTAGTCCTCTGTGGCGGTACCGTTGAGCTGATCAAAGCTGGTTACGAAACATTAGTTGAAGCAGGCTACGCTCCCGAGATGGCTTACTTTGAGTGTTTACATGAACTTAAACTGATCGTCGATCTGATTTATGAAGGCGGTATCGCCAACATGAATTATTCGATTTCTAACAATGCTGAGTATGGCGAGTACGTTACCGGTCCACGCATCATTACAGAAGAATCTAAAGTAGCGATGCGTCAGTGCTTAAAAGACATTCAAACAGGTGAGTATGCCAAGAGCTTCATCCTTGAAAATAAAGCCAATGCACCTACGCTGATGTCACGTCGTCGTTTGAATGCAGAGCACTCTATTGAGATCGTCGGTGAAAAATTACGTGCGATGATGCCTTGGATAGCTAAAAATAAATTAGTCGATCAATCTAAAAACTAATTTTTTTACTTTGCTGGCATCATGCGGCGTGCGCGAAAATGCGCACACCGCGCTCGCCCTAAAAGCCACATGCAGATGTGGCTTTTTTTACGGACTCCCGAGCCGTGGATCATAGTTATTGAAAATAGCATCAAATTTCAGGCTTGTTGAATTGAAATTGGTACTTCATTTCCAGCGGCTTTATTATCGACACGTCGTTGAGGGTTCCTGCGGTTAAATCCGCCTTAGATACTTTGATCTTTGTGGACATCTCAAATCCAAAATTTTTTTCATCTACATTTCCTTTCCATGAGGATTGGTTATTAACCGAAACCATGGAGCCGTCTGAGAGAATCATAAAGTGAATTTTTTCTCTTACGACCAAATCAAATTCCAAACCACCATCTGAGCACCTTTTCATTTTATAAATGACTTGCCTTAGTGTCTTGTCTTTTTCTGTATCCGAATTACTGGAATATTTCATGGTGGTGTTATCCCTCGTTAAATTGTTATAGAGGGTGGGTATCAGTAAGGTTGCTACAGTCGTTTGGTTTGGTAAATCACTTATTGTTTTTAATATGGTTAGTGACTCCGGGCCGCTTTCATTGACTAGACCCAGCATGTCACGCATTATATTTTTAGGATCTGCGCCAAGTGTGTGTGTACTAATTGATCCCTTTGTATCTTCAAAGATAAAGGTGGCACGCCCGAAATCAAGCCGAGTTTGCTTGTTAATCTGACTGAGTTTTTTATTCAATAACTCGGTATCGTCGGTTGCTTCAAGATTAGTATTTGGATCACTAGTTACTAATTTCCCGTCACCAGTTAACCCATCCTCATTAACCTTGTTAGATTGAGTTGGCTGGTGTTTTGGCTCAATCGAGCTGGTTGGCTCTATTAGGGTTGAGTAGAGTTTTTTTTGCTCATCCTGCGGGATAGTTATTGTTGCTTTTATGATGTCATCAAAATTTTCAGAAACGTGAAAATTTCTAGGCAATGCAAGCTCAATTTTGGCTGTTAAATCAACTGGGAGTTTTTCTTTTAGTTCAATCCACTGATTCATCAGGCCACCAATTTTTCCAGTTTTCTGAAAGTGCTTTAGGTCAGCCATTTGGTTTTGCATTATGTGTTTAAGGCCAGCTCTTGGAGGCTTCTTTGAATTGTTTTCAGGTCCATAAAGAGCTTCAGATACTTGGCTGATCTCAATTTTCATTTTATTGAGAACAGTCCAAATTACCTCGGCCGATTGCGTGGCTTCATTAGAGTTCGATTTCTTTGTAAAAAATAGAAAAATCTTCTCTAGCAGACTTAATGATCCAGTTGCTTTAGCCAAGCTACCACCTGTGAGTTGTTTTACCTTAACTAAATCACCGTTCTTATCAACCTTGACTGATTGACCTGAGTTGTTTGCATCCCGAATAAGCTCCAGCGCTTCCCCTGCTGTTTGATACTGTCTTTGAATTGTGGGATTCAGGCGACTCATCAGAGGAAATATCAAAATTGAAATGAATGATGAGAGTTTGTGACTATGGCTTTACGCAAGTTCGCATAGCCGACCGTATTGAATGAATAGCCGATTGACTATAGATCGTTGTGGAAACATCCCCCATGTGATGTTGCGAAGGTACAATTCCGAAGTTTTGTAATTTTTGGAGCTGTTTTGAATCCTTACCCACATCCCATCATCGCCCGCGAAGGCTGGCCCTTTCTGGCGTTAGCACTGATTGCAGCGGTGCTAGCCACTGCAGTATTCGGAAACTGGTCATGGCCTTTCTGGATCATCGCCATCTTTGTATTGCAATTTTTCCGCGATCCGCCGCGCATGATTCCGCAAAAGCCCAGCGCGGTGCTATCGCCGGCTGATGGTCGCATCGTGGTGGTGGAAAAGGCGCACGATCCTTACGCCAACCGAGAAGCTCTTAAAATCAGTGTTTTTATGAATGTCTTCAACGTCCATTCCAATCGCTCACCAGTAGATGGCAAGGTTGAGAAAGTAGAGTATTTCCCCGGTCAATTCGTTAATGCCGATCTGGACAAGGCATCCACCGAGAATGAGCGTAATGCCGTGGTAATTACCGCTGCTAACGGTCAGACGGTTACCTGTGTGCAGGTGGCTGGCTTGATCGCCCGCCGCATACTTTGCTATGTCAATGCACCGGACACCTTGTATCGCGGTCAGCGTTATGGATTTATACGTTTTGGTTCGCGGGTTGATGTTTATCTACCGCTCACAGCACGTCCCTTAGTCACCGTGGGGGAGAAGGTTGCCGCAACAGAGACTATCCTTGCTGAATTTTGACTTGGCTCTTCCACTCTGTCGGTTACCATTAGCGGCATGACTCTATTTAGCAATCGCAAAAACAAAACCAAGTCGGCGCAAGCTAGGCCTTTCCGTCTGCAAAAATACCCTATGCGGCGGGTACCGCCTACGGTTGATGGTGTGACTCAATCGTCCCCTCTGCGCAGCCGGGGTATCTATTTATTACCCAACGCCTTCACGACTGCGGCGTTATTTTGCGGTTTCTACGCGATTGTTATGGCCATGAATGGCCAATTCTCCAATGCGGCCGTAGCCATCTTTGCCGCGATGGTGTTGGACGCCACCGATGGTCGCGTTGCGCGTCTGACTAACACTCAGAGCGAATTCGGTGCTCAATACGATAGCCTGTCAGATATGGTGTCATTCGGCGCCGCGCCAGCCTTAATCGTGTATGAATGGTCATTGCGTGGCATGGGCAAACTCGGCTGGCTGGCAGCCTTTGTTTATTGCGCTGGTGCGGCACTAAGGCTCGCACGTTTTAATACCAATATTGCAGTTGTTGATAAGCGGTTTTTCCAGGGGCTGCCTAGCCCGGCAGCCGCAGCGCTGGTCGCTGGTTTTATTTGGTTGCTGGATGATCTGCGTATTGCGGGTGAAGATTTTCGGTGGCTGTCATGGATTATTACCGTCTACGCGGGTCTTACTATGGTTACTAACGTTCCTTTTTATAGTTTCAAGGACGTTAACTTCAAAAAATCAGTACCTTTCATAGCGATTTTCTTGATTGTGCTTATTTTTGTGGCGGTATCGAGCGATCCGCCCAAGGTACTGTTCGGGCTGTTCGTCATTTATGGCTTGTCCGGGTACGGCGTATTTTTCTGGCACTGGTTCAATGGCAAGCCGGTCAGTATTGTCGAGACCAGTGATGATCCGGGTGGTGAAAAATAACCGCTGGCTGCGCCTATTAGCGCCATAGAAATGGTTAGGTTGCGCTTTTAAGCAAATCCCCTTATTCTTTGTTTCATGTCCGGTACTTACATAAGCCATTCTCGCTTTTCTTCAGCCAGCCCGTCTGGGCTACTGCTGCTTTATCTACTGCGCTAAGCGCGCAGACTCCCTTTCCCCACAATTTGTGTTTTCCTTCGCTCAGGCAAAAATACCCAGGGCAGGTGAAAATATATCCGCAGTTCGTATTTACTCTAGGAGCCCGAAATGGCCGATTCAAACAAACTGATAATTTTTGACACCACATTGCGCGATGGCGAGCAGTCACCTGGCGCATCGATGACCAAAGACGAAAAAATACGGATTGCGCGTCAGCTAGAGCGTATGAAAGTCGATGTCATCGAAGCTGGCTTTGCGGCGGCATCACCAGGTGATTTCGAATCGATCAAAGCCATTTCAGGCATCATCAAAGAATCTATCGTGTGTTCTTTGTCGCGTGCCAACGATAAGGATATCGCCAGAGCGGCCGAGGCATTGGCGCCAGCATCCCGCAAGCGCATACATACGTTTATTGCTACCTCTCCATTACACATGGAGAAAAAGCTGCGCATGTCACCTGATCAGGTGTACGAACAGGCACGTCAAGCCGTACGCTATGCGCGGCAATTTACGGATGATGTTGAATTCAGTCCGGAAGACGGTAGCCGATCGGATATGGATTTTCTTTGTCGAGTGCTCGAAGATAGGCGGCGCAAGGCAGATTGAGTGCACTATCAATGGATTAGGTGAGCGTGCCGGCAATACTGCGCTTGAAGAAATCGTCATGGCAGTTCGCACACGCAAAGATCATTTCAATCTTGAGTTGGGCATAGATGCGACCCAGATCGTACCGACCTCAAAACTCGTTTCCCAAATTACTGGTTTTGCTGTTCAGCCCAATAAGGCCGTTGTGGGTGCCAATGCATTTGCGCATGCATCCGGCATTCATCAAGACGGCATACTCAAGGCGCGTGACACCTACGAAATTATGCGTGCAGAAGACGTGGGCTGGAGCGCGAACAAAATTGTTTTGGGTAAGCTGTCTGGCCGTAATGCATTTAAGCAGCGCCTTGAAGAATTAGGAATCACATTGGACTCAGAATCTGAGGTTAATGCTGCATTTGCACGATTCAAAGAATTAGCTGACCGTAAATCAGAAATTTTTGATGAAGACATCATGGCACTCGTATCGGACGAACAGCATTCGCATGACCGTGAACACTATAATTTTGTATCCCTTGCTCAGCAATCTGAAACGGGTGAAAAGCCGACAGCTCGAGTAACGTTTTCTATAGAGGGTAAAGAAGTTACTTGCGAAGGCGATGGTAATGGACCAGTCGACGCGATCGTAAATGCCATTGAAACCCAAACCAAGAGTGGTGCAGAGCTATTGTTATTTTCAGTCAATGCAATTACAACGGGTACGCAATCCCAAGGCGAAGTCACTATGCGATTGTCAAAAAGCGGCCGCATTGTGAATGGAGTAGGGGCTGACTTAGATATTGTGGTGGCGTCTGCTAAGGCATATCTAGCAGCATTAAATAAGCTACATTCAAAAACTGAAAAGCTTAATCCTCAAATGTAAGCCTTTGATTCATATGCTGGCTAATGAATAACCATTCATTAGCCAGCACGATCGTCTCTGGTAAAAGCGGTTCTTTGATTAATTGTACTTATTAAGAATGCTGTTAGGGTTTTTTCTAACTTCAGCATGAGTTGGTTTGTCTACTTTATCAAGCATAAAATTTTTTTCCGTAACCATCGCGTCTACATCGCTTACAAAGGCGACATCTCTACCCGGCAGATTTAGGTGGTCAGTAAGTAAATACGAATCACCTGCAATATTGGCTTTAACTAGATTTTTTTTGAGCATTCAGTAAGCACTGCTTTTTTATTATCTGGATAAACTTATCGCCCTCATCCCTGAGTGTGTTGAAATTCACATTAAATTTAGTAATGTTACTGTTGGGGTTAGCGATGATCGCTTTAGCTATTAATTCAATCCCTTTAAGGCCCATCAGGCATCCACTTAGATCTAGTTCTGTGATGTGGCTGTTTGGATTGACGATGAATGCCTCGATAAGATCGTTGGCCCCATCCTCGCCGATGTTGTTGTTCGCAAGATTGATATTTTCGATAGTTTTGTTGGGGTTAGCAAGGTAGGCCTTTGCTATTGCCTTGACACCCTCTTTGCTAATGTTGTTGTTGCTAATATCTATGGCTTTTATGTTGCTTTTGGGATTGGTGATCAGTGCTTCGGTTATTGTTATAGCGCCTTTATCGCAGAGTTTGCAGCTTGAAATACCCATTTCTGTGATCGTGCTGTTGGAATTAGTTTTCAATGCTTCGGCTATTACTTTGACACCCTCATCGTCAATTGGGCATTTATACAAATTAAGAATATTAATTTTGCTTTCGGGATTGCTTATGGTTGCATCAATTAAAAATTTGAGGGTTTTAGTATCGAAAGTAGCATTACTAAAATAAATTTTAGTAATCGTTGTGTTTAATTTAATTGCCTTGGTCAGCGCCGTTAGATCGTCTTGAGCCATGTCAACAGCAAGAAAATTAATATACAGAGTAGTTATTTTTAGATTAGGTGATGTGCTAATCCATCTGATAAATTCATGGCCTTGTTTTGTTGACTCCCAATAAAAATCAAGACTTCCATCCGGCTTAATTTCTTTAGTAAATCTATCCCAGGGTGCTTTTTCTTCACTCAGTTGTCGAGCGGTATAAATTGATTCCTTAAAGTCGCTGTAAATATCGCGCATATTCTTGGTATATGTTGTGCTTGCGCTTGAAGTATAGGCTTCCCGTCGATCGCTCTTTTTCGTCTTGGTTTTCATAGCAGGTGAGGAGGTAGGCGGAGAAATGAGATTTTCTTGCTTCTCCGTTGCAGGTGTTTCATGCGATCTGGATTCAGCGACGTCTTCACTGAGGCTTCCATAGGAATCACTATTTTTTCTTGAAATATGGGAGGACTTGCTCATTAATCAGGCTCCAATAAATGGTTTTTAAGAGCTCGGTCTGTAACAAATCAAGGAAAAAAGTTGCAATTGTTTGCAACGGTTTATGCGGTCTAGAGATAACTAATACAAAGAATCGATTGATTGATTGATGGCCTCACGTATTCCAATGTGGTGAAGCTTAATCCAATGATACGGGTGTGTTGATGACCTGCTAACTAAGAAGATTTTCCTCTCGAGCCAGAAGGTTAGTAATTACAGTTATGTACTCGTTGATTAGGTGTACTTAGCAAATACGGTGTTAGGATTTTTTATTACTGTATTAGTGTTTAGCTTAACTTTTTTATCGAGTACAAAAAGTTTTTGTGCAATCAAGTCGTTTATTTCTGGTATGGAAGTTATATTTCCATCATGTGGATTTGGGTAAGTGGTCAGTAAATCCAAAGCACCAGCGATGTTATTTTCAGTCAAAGCTCTTTGAGTGCTTAGCGCGCACTGTTGATTGATAATATCTTGTAGCTCAGTGAATACTGTGGTGATATCAAGCTTAGTGATTGTCATATTCGTCTCTAGGGCCTCGGCTAAGGCTTTGGGACCTTCGTCACCGATTGGATTTCCTACAAGATCAAGCGTGGTGATCGTTGTGTTGTTCTTGAGTGCTTCGGCTAAGGCTTTGGCACCCTCATGGCCGATGTCGTTATAGCTAAGATCAAGCGTAGTGATCGTAGTGTTGGTCTTGAGTGCTTCGGCCAAGGCTTTGGTGCCCTCAGTGTCTAGCTCCTTATTACTAAGATCAAGTGTGATGATCTTGGCTTTGGAATTAGCTTTTATCCATTCAGCTAATTCTTTTATTTCTTTTGTCCCCAGGCGACTTAATTTTAAGACCCCGTTTAGGCTAATGTTTTTAGAAAATTTTGCCCACTGCTTTTCTTTTTCAGCATGTAATTTTCTTGCAGTTTCAATTTCTGTTTTAAAGTTCTTTTCAATATCGTGATTCTTTTCGGTATATGAAGTACTCGCGCTTGCTTTTTCTTTGTAGGCTTCGCGTTGATCACTCTTTTTTGTTTTGGTTTTAAAAACGGGTGGTGATGGGGATTTGGATTGCTTGTCTAAGGCAGATGTTTATTGTGAGTTAGCTTCAACGAGGCTTTCGCCGCTACTTACTAATGAATAGCTATTACTTCGCGAGCGGGAGGTAGGGATACTCATAGACGGTAATCCACTATAGGGGGGTGAGGAGTTAGTTATGTAACAACCCATTAAGAAAGGTTTCAATCGTTATCAACGATTAATGCACTATGGGGATGACTGATGCAGATAGATCAGTGGTTTATCGTACAAAGAATTTCTTTATAGAAAAACTTTGTTCGTATATCAATAGGTTTTAGATACAAGTATTCGACACAACGATAGTGGCGGGGCGCTGTTAAGAAAATTTGCGCATAGCAGTGCTTAGGAAGAACCCGCCATGCGCGGGGATGATTACTGGATGGTGATCAAACGACTTTGCGATGCTTGCTTTTTGGGTAGTGTTAGCGTCAACACGCCATGCTCAAGTTTTGCGATGGTTAGTGAGTCATCGATATCTTGAGCAACGTCAAAGCTACGTATGTATTTACGTACTACACGTTCTGAGTGAATCACGTTCTCACCTTCTTTGCTTTCACTTTCGCGACGCACTTCAGCTTCAATTGTGATTCGCTGGCCTTCGACAGTAACTTTTAGGTTGTCCTTAGTTACACCAGGTAAATCAGCCGCGACAATGTAGCCTTGATCATTTTCTCTAACTTCAATCCGTGGGCTGTAGCTACCTTCTTCGCGAACGGATCGGCTTTGAGTCGACAGAAACTCCTCCAACATATTTTCAACAAGGCCCCCAAATGGGTTGCTCAGCCGATCTGCCGACAGTGGATAAGAGTAACGATTACGCAGTAATAAGTTCATGGTTTTCTCCGTTAATGAATTGGTTAAGGTTTGGGCTTCGCGGTTGGTGACCCGTTTAGCCCCGCCTTAACCAGATATGGCGGCCATATCGGATTTCAAGTGGCGGAGGGGCTGAAACTTAAAAAATTAATTTATTGGCAATAATGTGCCCAGCATCGTATTAATTTGCTGCGTTTTGGCTTGGATGTCTGGGCAAGCTGCGGGAGAGGCGGGGGTTTTCAGTTATAATCTTTTGTTGATCGTTGGTGGTCAATAATTCAACGTTGTCACGTCTTTTGGGGTTTGATCTCCGAAAGTCGCATGTGAAAGGTCAGTAAAATGCCAGTAAACAAAGAAAGTAAAGCCGCGGTTATTGCGGCAAATGCACGTGGTCAGAATGACACGGGTTCTCCGGAAGTCCAGGTTGCCCTATTGACCGCTCGTATTAATGACCTCAACAGTCATTTTAAGGCCCACGCTAAGGATCATCATTCTCGTCGTGGCCTGATTATGATGGTCAATCGTCGCAAAAGCCTACTGGCTTATTTGAAGCGAACTGATGCAGATCGCTATCGCGCACTCATAGAAAAACTTGGGCTGCGCAAATAAATTTTGCCCGCCGATTAAGGACATAAATGCCTGTATCAGTTTACTGATGCGGGCATTTCGTCTTTTTGAAGAATGTGCGTTTTAAGCGATGCAGCAGCAGTAGAGAGCTGATTTGACATGCTCTCGAAAGATGACGGTGAACCGTTGTCTGTGGTGAGGTGAACGACAGCGCCTGAAAATCTGTCGGCAAAAATAGAAAGGAAATGCACCATGTTTAATAAAGTTACTAAAACCTTCCAGTACGGTCAGCACAGCGTTACTCTAGAAACTGGCGAGATCGCCAGACAAGCTTCGGGTGCTGTACTAGTTTCGGTGGAAGACACCGTCATTCTCGCTACGGTGGTTGCTCGTAAAGATGCAAAGCCAGGCCAAGATTTTTTCCCACTGACCGTTGATTATGTAGAAAAGACCTATGCAGCCGGTCGAATACCCGGTGGTTTTTTCAAGCGCGAAGGCCGTCCTTCAGAAAAAGAGACGCTGACTTCTCGTTTAATTGATCGTCCTATCCGTCCCTTATTCCCTGAGGGATATTTGAATGAAGTTCAAGTCATTATTCATGTGCTGTCAGTCAATCCAGAAATCGATCCTGATATCCCCGCCATGATTGGTGCATCAGCAGCCTTATGCATTGCTGGCATTCCATTTAACGGCCCTATCGGTGCAGCGCGTGTGGGCTACATTGATGGGCAGTACGTTCTGAATCCAGCAGTTTCGCAGTTGGCAGGTTCCAAGATGGATTTGGTCGTTGCAGGTACTGAAACGGCAGTGTTGATGGTCGAATCAGAAGCGCAAGAACTCTCCGAAGAAATCATGCTCGGCGCTGTAGTGTTCGGCCATGAAAAAATGAAAACAGTCATTGATGCGATTCATGAATTAGTGCGCGATGGTGGCAAGCCAGAGGTTCATTGGAGCCCAGCGCCTAAAAATGAAGCGCTTATTTCACGTGTAACTGATTTGGCTGAAGCTAAGCTGCGTGAAGCATTCGCCACCAAAGAAAAACAAGCGCGTACCGACAAGCTGCGTCAGATCAGTAGCGAAGTAACTGCTGCATTGGCTGCTGAAGCTGCTGCTGCCGGAACCGCTGCCCCTGATTCATCCGACGTTGGTAATGTGATGTTTGATCTTGAATCCAAAATTGTCCGTTCACAGATTCTCGATGGCGAGCCACGCATCGATGGTCGTGATACGCGTACTGTCCGCCCAATTACCATTCGTACCGGTGTCTTGCCGCGTACTCACGGCTCAGCCTTGTTTACCCGTGGTGAAACGCAGGCATTGGTAGTTGCTACTCTGGGTACTGCACGCGACGAGCAAAAGATTGATGCATTGACTGGTGAATACAGTGATCGCTTTATGCTTCACTACAATATGCCTCCGTTTGCTACAGGCGAAACGGGTCGTGTTGGTTCACCTAAGCGTCGCGAAATTGGTCATGGTCGTTTAGCTAAACGCGCACTGATCGCTGCGCTGCCAGCGGCGGATGAATTTAGCTATTCGGTTCGTCTGGTATCTGAAATTACTGAATCAAACGGTTCGTCATCAATGGCATCTGTTTGCGGCGGTAGTTTGGCGTTGATGGATGCAGGTATGCCTTTGAAAGCACACGTTGCAGGTATCGCGATGGGTTTGATCAAAGAAGGCAATAAGTTTGCCGTGTTGTCCGATATCTTGGGTGATGAAGATCATTTAGGCGATATGGATTTCAAGGTGGCAGGCACATCTACCGGCATTACTGCGCTGCAGATGGATATCAAAATTCAGGGCATCACCAAAGAAATTATGCAAGCAGCTCTCGCGCAAGCGAAAGAGGGTCGTGTGCATATTCTGGGCAAGATGCAAGAAGCCATGCCGCATGGCCGCACAGAGCTGTCGAACTTTGCTCCGCGATTGATCACTATCCGCATCAACCCAGAAAAAATTCGTGATGTCATCGGTAAAGGCGGTGCTGTTATCCGTGCACTGACTGAAGAGACAGGTACGCAGATCGATATTACCGACGAAGGCATAGTGACTATTGCTTCGGTTGACGCTGCTGCAGGTCAGGAAGCAAAGCGTCGTGTGGAAGAACTCACCGCATCAGTAGAGGTAGGCAAAAACTACGATGGCGTGGTTCTTAAATTACTCGACTTCGGCGCGATTGTTCAGGTGATGCCTGGTAAAGATGGTTTGCTACACATCAGCCAAATCGCCAATGAACGCGTGAATGCTGTTGCTGATTATTTGAAAGAAGGTCAGCAGGTTCGCGTGAAAGTTCTGGAAACAGACGATCGTGGTCGATTAAAGCTTTCTATGAAAGCTGTACTGGCTGAAGAATCCGGCGAAACTACTCAAGCGCAGCAATAAGCGTTTGTAT
>JAJTGE010000059.1:0-2348 GCA_021298555.1 Oxalobacteraceae bacterium | reverse complement strand
GAACAGCGATGCGAGCCATAGAGATTATCAAGCCAGGTGGGCCCGAGGTACTGACACCGTGTGATCGACCTATGCCTACTCTTAAGGCAGGTGAGGTACTCATCAAGGTACATGCCGCAGGTGTGAATCGTCCTGATGTGCTGCAGCGAACGGGTAACTACCCTGTTCCGCCAGGTGCATCGGATATTCCTGGTTTGGAAGTGGCTGGCGAAATCGTTGATGGTGACTTAGCAGACAGTTCCTTTAAACGCGGTGACATGGTGTGCGCACTAGTACAAGGCGGTGGTTATGCCGAGTACTGTGCCGCGCCAGTAGTTCAGTGTTTGCCGGTGCCTAAGGGATTTACTGCGATAGAAGCGGCATCACTTCCTGAGACATTTTTTACTGTCTATAGCAATATTTTTGGCCGTGCGCGATTAGCTGAAGGCGAGTCGTTGTTGGTGCAGGGCGGAACGTCTGGCATTGGTGTGACGGCGATACAAATTGCATCGGCGCTTGGCCATCGCGTATTCGCTACAGCAGGTACAGATGACAAATGTCGTGCTTGCGAAAGCTTGGGTGCTGAGCGCGGTATCAACTACCGCACTGAAGATTTTTCTGAGGTAGTGAAATCACTCACCGATGGTAAGGGCGTAAACGTTATTCTCGATATGGTAGCGGGTGATTACGTTAATCGTGAAATTAATTGCTTAGCTGATGATGGCCGTCTCGTGATCATCGCTTTGCTTGGCGGCGTGAATGGTACGGTGAACTTCGGTGAAATCCTACGTCGTCGTTTGACGATTACGGGTTCCACCTTGCGTCCTCGTCCTATTTCCTTCAAGCAGGATATCGCGCAGCAGCTGCATCATCACATTTGGCCTTTGCTCGAATCTGGAAAAATCAAACCCGTCATATTCAAGACGTTTGATTTAGACCATGCATCTGATGCTCATGCGCTGATGGAAACTAGCACGCATGTCGGTAAAATCATGCTGGAAATAATCTAACGTGCAGTTATATTTTTAATCGCTTATTGGATACTAGTTAATCGCTATGCGTAAGAAGTTAATCGCAGGTAATTGGAAGATGAACGGCAGTCTCGCGGCAAATGCGACGCTGCTGGATAATCTTCGCGCTGGCGGCGCAGTGGGATGCGAGCTTGCGGTATGCGTACCTGCTGTTTATCTGTCACAAACGCAATCAGCTCTTACAGGCTCTTCTATTGCTTGGGGAGCGCAAGACGTTTCCGAGCATGAGAGTGGTGCCTATACTGGCGAGATTTCTGCGACTATGTTGAAAGATTTTGCATGTGGTTATGTGATTGTTGGTCATTCTGAGCGTCGCTCGTATCACAGAGAAAGCGATGAGTTGGTGGCGATTAAAGCGGCTCAGGTTTTAAAATCCAACATGACTCCCATAGTGTGTGTGGGTGAAACTTTGTCAGAGCGTGAACAAGGTCATACAGATGCCGTGGTGATTCGTCAGTTGCAGCCTGTATTGGCTGCAGTTTCATCACGTTTATCTGAGATTGTTGTTGCTTATGAACCTGTCTGGGCTATAGGTACAGGAAAGACGGCAACACCCGACATGGCACAACAAGTTCATGCGGTGATACGCGCAGCGCTTGCCAGTGTCGATGTGCATGCTGCGAATACGATACGCATACTGTATGGCGGCAGTATGAAACCAGATAATGCTAAAGAGTTACTCGCTATGTCGGATATTGATGGCGGACTAATTGGTGGCGCATCGTTGAAGGCAGCAGATTTCCTGGCCATTGCTTCGGCAGCTTGACGGATACGACAAGCTTGAACATAACAGTCAGCAAAATTTTTTGTTAAGCCTGCCAGATTTTTACAGATTGCAAGATCTGTGGTTTGAAAATACTTTGACAGCTTTAGAAAAATTTCTTGAATTAATTTATCAAAGAACGACGGAAATACCATCATGAATACTTTGCTTGCTATCGTTATTGTTGTGCAGGTGGTCACTGCACTGGTCATTATTGGTCTGGTATTGCTACAGCACGGCAAGGGAGCGGATATGGGCGCTGCATTCGGCTCAGGAGCCTCAGGCAGCCTGTTTGGTGCCAGTGGATCATCTAATTTCCTCTCCAGATCAACGGGTATTGCAGCGGCTGTTTTTTTCGCTGCTACACTGGCTTTAAGCTTTCTCGGCAGTCGCCCGATAGCCGCTGGCGGTGCTGGTGTAATGGACCAGATTCCGGCAACTCCCGCTACACCGGCCAAACCTCAAAACCCGGCTGGACAGCCACAACCCTCTGGCCCAGCTTCAGGCCAATCTGGTGAGATACCAAAATAAATTGTGACTTCCTGATCCCAGGTGTGTGGAAGTTGTATTTTTGG
>JAJTGE010000058.1 GCA_021298555.1 Oxalobacteraceae bacterium | reverse complement strand
GTGGCTGCCAGGGCCGATAGACAGAAAATAGTCTGTAACTAACAGACAAAGAAACTAAATTAAGTAACTATATAAATGATTACATATTTTAATTTAATAGCTTCCAGTGGTTAAACAAAATATTTGTTGCATTGATTAATTATCATCATCAATTAATTCACAAAAAATTTCATTAATCAGTTAATAAATAGAATTTAGGCTAATTTAACGATTTAATCGCACTATTTGCATTGTTTAACGAGTAATTTTGAAAACTTTTTACAGCGACCGTTTCGTTCTTCCGCTACCGGCGGGTCACCGATTCCCCATGCAAAAATACAGCATGCTGCGCGCCTCAGTGGCGGCAACGCTGCCGCATGTCTCGTTTGAAGAAGCACCGCACACATCGGACGGTGTGCTCGCTTTGGCTCATCACCCTAACTACATTCATAGAGTGAGCAGTGGCGCATTAACCGAATCTGAACAAAAGCAGATAGGGTTTCCGTGGTCGCTTGACATGGTGGAGCGTTCGCGCCGTTCTACAGGGGCGACGATTGCGGCATGCAGAGCTGCCCTGGAAGACAAGGTTGCAGTTAATCTTGCAGGTGGCACACACCATGCGCATGCTGACCGTGGTCAAGGTTTTTGTGTGTTTAATGATGCCGCAGTGGCAGCACGCTTAATGCAAGCCGAGCGTCGTGTATCGCGCGTGGCTATTATTGATTTGGATGTGCATCAAGGAGATGGCACGGCGTCCATACTGGCACAAGATGATTCTGTATTCACCTTATCTATGCATGGTGAGCACAATTATCCCTTCACAAAAGCGGTCAGTGATTTAGATGTAGCACTGCCTGATGGCACGGGTGATCAGGAATATTTGAAACAACTTGATTACGCATTAGAGCAAATGTTTAACCGTTTCAATCCGCAACTACTCATTTTTCTCGCTGGGGCAGATCCGTATGAAGGTGACAGGTTAGGTCGCCTCAATTTAACGATAGAGGGTATGGCAGCGCGCGATACGCGGGTTATGCAAGTAGCTAAAGAGCGTGGTTTAGCCGTTGCCATTGCCATGGCAGGTGGTTATGGACGCTCTATAGAAGACACGGTGGCCATACATCAGCAAACGATCAGCATCGCTGCGAAGTATTGCCAAAGCAAGGAGCCGGTGTGAGTGAGTTAAGTAGTCCAGCTAGACGTCCTCTGATCAATTTTCTTGCACCGCTTTTATTTGTATTCATTTGGAGTACGGGTTTTATCGTTGCGAAATTTGGATTGCCTTACGCTCCGCCGCTGACGTTTTTATTGTTACGTTACTGCGGTGTCGTTCTGCTTTTACTGCCGACATTCATTTTTGTACGTACGCCATGGCCACATGGCATGGTGCGTCACATTGCAGTCTCTGGAGTGCTGGTACAAGCGGGTTACTTATCTGGAGTATGGTCTGCTATTTCTTTGGGTATGCCGGCAGGTCTTGCTGCGCTGATTGTAGGTGTGCAGCCTGTATTAACGGCCTTTGCAGCAAGCTGGGTGGGTGAGATGGTTGGTTGGGCTCAGTGGTTTGGTTTGATAGCAGGCTTAGCAGGTGTGGCGCTTGTTGTTAGTCACAAGCTGACCTCAGTGGGTGTGTCGATGGCGGGTGTTCTTTTGTGTGTAATGGCCTTACTGAGCATCACAGCCGGCACGCTTTACCAGAAAAAATTCTGTCCTCGTTTTGATTTACGGCTAGGCGCGGCCATACAGTTTTCTGCCGCTGCTTTTGTTACTTTCCCATTGGCTTATTACTTAGAAAATCTGACCACCGTATTTGACACAGTACAATGGACACCACAATTAATTTTGGCCTTGGTATGGGCTGTGCTGGCACTCTCAATAGGTGCGATGTTTTTGCTGTATGTTTTGATACGTAAAAACGCAGCTACTCATGTATCTAGTTTGATGTACTTAACGCCAGCAGTTACGTCAGTAATGGCTTGGTTATTGTTTAATGAACCCTTCACGCTGACGGCTGCGGTAGGAATACTATTAGTTGCTTTAGGTGTGGCTTTTGTAGTTAAAAAATAATAATGAAAGAATCACCAAAAACCCGAGACGATTTTCGTCATTTCCTTGCTATGACCACACGCTGGGCTGATAACGATGTGTACGGGCATGTTAATAACGTTGTCTACTACCAGTGGTTTGATACGATAGTTAATGAATTTCTCATTAAAAACGATACGCTTGATACTCAGAATGGCGAAGCGATAGGTCTGGTGGTTGAGACGCATTGTAATTATTTTTCCTCGATCGCTTTTCCTGACAGAATTGTGGCCGGTCTGCGCGTAACTCAGCTAGGAAAATCCAGCGTTCGGTATGAGGTAGGTATTTTTCGCGATGACGATCATGCAGTATCTGCACAAGGACATTTCGTGCATGTGTATGTAGATCGCATTACACGTAAGCCTACGCCCATCCCAGTAAAGGCACGTACTTTGTTGGAATCGCTACAGGTGGACAGTACGCACGGAGACTCAAAATGATTAGAACACCAGAACAAAAAATTGTAGATGAGGCCATTGTGTCTCGACGCTCGGTTCGAGCTTTTCTACCTAAGCCAGTGTCGAATGAAGATATACGAGAATTACTATCGGTAGCTGCGCGTGCTCCCTCGGGATCCAATACCCAGCCGTGGAAAGTCTATGTGCTGACTGGCGCTACACGTCAACGCTTATCCGATGAAATCATGGCGACTTATTTAAACCCAGAGAAGGTCAATGAACATAAAGAAGAATATAACTACTACCCTGTGCAATGGGTGGCGCCCTATGTCGATCGCCGACGTAAAGTGGGTTGGGATTTATATGCATTGCTTGGGCTTACGCGGGAAAACAAATCAGGCATGCAGTCCCAACATGGTCGCAACTACCAGTTTTTTGATGCTCCTGTAGGTTTGATTTTTACCATTGATCGCATTATGGAACAGGGCTCATGGTTAGATTACGGTATGTTTTTACAGAATGTGATGGTCGCAGCACGTGCACGAGGTTTGGATACGTGTCCACAGGCCGCATTTATACAGTTTCATAAAGTCATAACTCGGGTATTGGAGTTGCCTGAGAGTGAGCAGGTAGTATGCGGTATGGCATTAGGTTATGCGGATCAAGAAAAAATAGAAAATACCTTAATAACTGAACGCGAACCCCTCTCGGGATTCGCAAAATTCATGGAGTAAAAAAAATGAAAAAAATAGCGGTGATAGCGGGGGATGGTATTGGACAAGAAGTTATTCCTGAGGGCTTGCGTGTGCTAGATGCGGTGACGCGAAAATTTGGAATACCACTAGCATTTGATCATTTTGATTTTGCAAACTGTGATTATTTTTCTAAACACGGTCAAATGATGCCCGATAATTGGAAAGATCAAATTGGCCATCATGATGCTATTTATTTTGGTGCGGTAGGTTGGCCGGATACGGTACCTGACCATATATCGTTATGGGGATCATTACTTAAGTTTCGCCGTGAATTTGATCAGTATGTCAATCTTCGTCCTTGTCGTTTGATGCCAGGTATTCCATCGCCATTAGCCAATCGTAAGCCTGGAGACATTGATTTTTATGTGGTGCGTGAAAATACTGAGGGTGAGTATTCTTCAGTGGGCGGTCGTATGTACGAAGGTACGTCACGAGAAATTGTATTTCAAGAGAGCGTATTTTCGCGTGCCGGCGTTGATCGTATTTTAAAATATGCATTTGAGCTTGCTCAGCGCCGACCTAAAAAACACGTAACGTCAGCGACTAAATCCAACGGTATCTCTATCACCATGCCTTACTGGGATGAGCGCGTGGCAGAGATGACTAAATCCTACCCTGACATCAAAGTAGATAAATTCCATATCGATATATTGTGCGCACATTTTGTCAAACATCCTGACTGGTTTGATGTCGTGGTGGCCTCCAATTTATTTGGCGATATTTTGTCGGATCTTGGCCCTGCATGTACCGGGACGATTGCTATTGCACCCTCTGCCAATATCAACCCGGAAGGTATTTATCCATCGTTGTTTGAACCTGTGCACGGCTCAGCACCTGATATTGCGGGCAAAGGCTTGGCTAATCCTATAGGGCAGATTTGGTGTGGTGCAATGATGCTAGATCATTTCGGGTATGCCGATGCCGGCGCTGCCATAGTTGGTGCCATTGAATCTGTGTTGGGAGCGGGTTCTAAAGATGCGCCGTTTACCCCCGATATGGGAGGTAAGGCAACGACGTCCGATCTTGGTAAGGCAATAGCGGCAGCTATTTAAATTAGCTTTGTCCAAGGTGGCTTGCGCAGATCTGCTCAATGTTGTTTAATGCAAAATATTAATAAAAGAAAATGTGCGGTAATAAGTTTGTTTAATTACTTCGCCTAACTCTTTAATTCACTTGCAGTTTTTTAAAATTTTGCTAAACTGCAATTTAAATTTTGCATCAAAGTATGGAGTCAGGATGCGCAGACTTACCAAGAAAGCGGGCGTTTTAGCGCTCGCAGCAGTCTTTTTTACCCCGGCGGTTTACGGAGCTGGTAGCCACAGAGCAGATAAATCTGTTGGTAAAAAACTATCTCAATCGACAAGTTCAGCGAAACAGGCGCAATCTAATCGCCGAGTACGCGTTATCAACGCCAGTCTGTCGGTTCCCGGTAAGCGTAAAAGCGGTTTTCATCGCGTAGCCTATGCAGCTGCTTTGTCTGGAGTCCCGCCCATGATTACGGCGGGTGATTTGGCAGGCCTCAGCCTTACGCGTGATCCGCTCGATCTTAATTCGAATGCCGCCTTAGTACTCGACCACACCACCAACGAGGTGCTGTTCGAGAAAAACGCTGAAATATCTTTACCAATTGCCTCCATTACCAAGCTAATGACGAGTTTAGTTGTAGTGGAAGCCAGTCAAGATCTCGACGAAGTTCTAACCGTTACCGAAGACGATGTTGACCGTGAGAAGTTTAGTCACTCTCGTTTGCGCGTGGGTTCTCAGCTATCTCGCTCGAACATGTTGCATATTGCTTTGATGAGTTCAGAAAACCGAGCTGCAGCGGCCTTGGGTCGTAGCTATCCCGGTGGTATCTCTGCGTTTGTGGCGGCTATGAATGCAAAGGCAATGGAATTGGGTATGGTGGGTTCGCGGTTTTCAGATTCCACCGGCCTGTCGAGTTCCAATGTTTCTAGCGCGCGCGATTTGGCTAAATTAGTCATGGCTGCTTATCAGCATCCATTGATACGCCAGTATTCGACTGACAGCCGTTACGCAGTCGATCCAGGTGGTCGTATGCTGCAATATCGTAATTCCAATGGATTAATAGAAAATCCTGATTGGGAAATCGGACTGCAAAAGACGGGTTATATTTCTGAGGCCGGTCGTTGCTTGGTGATGCAAGTGCATGTATCGGGTCGCCCTGTGGTGATGATTTTTCTCGACTCTAAAAGTAAGCAATCGCGTTTAGCGGATGCTGGCCGTATACGCAAGTGGCTGGAAAATCGGGGTGCGTCTGCGATGTCATTGCGAGCTGCAAGTCGTAGTTAATGTGTATTAAAAATTGATAATAAAAAAGCGAACACGTGGTTCGCTTTTTTATTTCTGCAAGGTACGTTCAGGCTGTTATCGCTGCAACCGCTAGGGCGAGTGATAGCCCAGCACCACGGAGATATCGTTGGTGGTTGTAATCAAGTCTTCCAACCAATCATCGCTTAGTCTCTCGGCGGGTGCGGATATCGAGAGTCCAGCAATCAGCCGACCTGCGTCATCATGTATCCCAGCCGCCATGCATCGCACGCCTAGCTCTAATTCCTCATTGTCGCGCGCATAGCCACGTGAACGCACTAACGATAGTTCTCTTTCCAGTTTTGCCAGGTCAGTAATCGAATTTTTGTTGTTGCCTGCTAAGCCGGTGCGGGTGGCGTACGAGCGAACTAGCTTGGCATCGTCCACCGATAAAAAGAGTTTTCCTATCGACGTCAGATGCAGGGGTGCTCGGCCTCCAATGGCGCGTACCACTTGCATGCCTGAGCGTTCCGAGAATGCTCTGTCTATATATACAATTTCATCACCCTGGCGTACTGAAAGGTTCACGGCTTGCTGCGTTTTACGATGCAATGCTTGCATAAAGGGCAGTGCGGCTTCACGCACGTTGAGACGGCTTTTGACGATATTGCCCAATTCTAAAAGCCGCATTCCCAGGCGATAGGTGCCTGGTTCTGATCGATCAACAAAACGCTTAGCCACCATGTCGTTCAATATGCGGTGAGCGGTAGAGGGATGTAGACCGGTCGTTGCAGCCAATTCTTTGAGGCTGACCGGATCAGGGTAGCTGGCGAGCGCATCGAGCAACGACATCATGCGCTCGATCACCTGAATTGAAGTCTTGTCGCCGTTAGCAGGAGAATCGTGTTTCATAAGATATTTGATGCAATGCAATATAACGCTTATACCATAATGTGAAAAATTATGACAAGAGTGATCAACAAAGATTTACCCTTACTAGCGAATTTATTTCATGGAGATGTGATGCGCCAAGAAGCTTTTAAGCATTGATAATCATCGACATAAAAGCACTCAATTACAAGTGGGTATTTGTTCGTCTGAGGCCTAGCCGCGTGCCGCATACGTTGCAGGTAAGCCACTGAATTCATGGAGAAAAGCATGCGTGTAGGACTGTTTGTGACGTGTCTGATCGATGTGATGCGACCAGAGATAGGATTCTCCGCCATCAAGCTTTTGGAAGCCGCCGGTTGTGAAGTGGTGGTGCCAGCAAGCCAAACCTGTTGTGGGCAGCCCGCTTACAGTGGCGGAAATAAAGCATCGGCGCGTGATCTGGCTGAAAAATTTCTGCGCGAGTTTGAAAGCTTCGATTACATCGTTATTCCCTCGGGGTCGTGCGGTGGCACAATCAAGACACATTACGATGATCTGTTTGCAGGTAACCCAGGTTTACTGTCGCGTTTAGCCGTTGTGAAATCACGTGTTTATGAATTAACCGATTTTCTCGCAACCGTAGTCAAACTAGAAAATTTACCTGCACCAGCGGCAGGTAGTTTTAAAGGCACCATCACTTACCACGATTCGTGTTCAGGATTACGCGAGCTAGGTGTACAAAAACAGCCCAGAGATTTATTAGCTAAGCGTGAAGGCGTTGAGCTTATAGAGATGGAGCAAGCGCGTGTATGTTGCGGCTTTGGTGGAACCTTTGCAGTGAAATACAGTGATATTTCAACAGCGATCGTTGATGACAAATGCGAAAATATTCACGCTAGTGGTGCAGATGCAGTGGTTCTTGGCGACTTGGGCTGCATGTTAAATATCGAAGGCCGCCTACGCCGCACCGGCGACACAACAACACGTGTGCTACACGTGGCTCAAGTTCTTTCAGGAGATGCATGATGCAAGTCCAAACGATGCATTTCAAATCGCGTGCCGGTGAAAAACTGGCGGATAAACGTTTACAGCAAACTTTGAAAAAATTTGCGGGAAAATTTGTTAATGCGCGTGCTCAGGCGATTACTGAACTCGATGATTTTGAAGGTACGCGAGATGCCGCAGTTGAGCGGCGTATGCGAGCGATTGAAAATTTAGATGTTTGGTTGGCGACATTTGAAAAAGAAGCAACTCGACGTGGTGCAACAGTGCTTTATGCTGAAACAGCCGAAGACGCAGCTAAACTTGTCGTTGCAATCGCTAAAAAGCACGACGTAAAAAAAGTGATCAAGTCCAAGTCCATGGTGTCAGAAGAGATGCAGCTTAATCGTGCTCTGGAAGATGCGGGTGTAATACCGATAGAAACAGATCTTGGTGAATATATTCTTCAGATTAATGACAATGAGCCACCCTCGCACATCATCGCGCCTGTAATTCACAAAGATAAAGAAGAGGTCGCTGATCTCTTTGCCAAAGTTCATAAAAAACCCCGACTAACAGACATCACAGAAATGACTCGCGAGGCACGCGAAGTACTGCGCCCGCAATTTTTATCGGCTGATATGGGTGTTACCGGTGGAAATTTCATTATTGCTGAGTCAGGGTCAGTGGCGGTTGTAACGAACGAAGGTAACGAAGGCATGTGTACCATTGTGCCCCCCAAAGTACACGTAGTTGTTACCGGCATAGAAAAAGTACTGCCAACGTTGTCTGACCTTGCAACTGTTATGCGACTGCTGCCGCGCTCTGCAACAGGCCAGTCGATATCGAATTATTTTTCACTGCTAACAGGGCCGCGTGCTACCGACGAAAAAGACGGTCCTGAGCACATGTACTATGTTTTGGTTGATGCGGGTCGTACTAGTCTGATTGGTACTGAATTTCAAGACATGCTGCGTTGCATACGCTGCGGTGCATGTATGAATCATTGCCCGGTGTATCAAAAAATCGGTGGCCATGCTTACGGCTGGGTTTACCCAGGTCCTATGGGTAGCGTGTTGACTCCCGCCTACGTAGGAGTAGAGCAAACCTTAGATCTCCCTCAAGCCTCAACGCTGTGTGGCGAATGTCACGTTGCTTGCCCTGTGAAGATTCCGTTGCCTGATTTACTCAGAAAACTGCGAGAGAAGCAGTTCGAACGTGGATTACGTCCTAGCTATGAATATGTTGCGTTTGCTATTTGGGCTTTTGTGACCAAGCGTCCAGTGCTGTATCGAATGGCTACCAAAGTGGCCGCGCGCGTTCTCAAGCTGCTGGGTGGACACCATCGCATGATTCATACATTGCCTATGGCAGCTGGTTGGACTGATAATCGCGATATGCCTGCTCCGTCGGGGAAAACTTTCCGAGAGCTTTATCAAGAAAAAACAAAATCCTGATTTATGAGTGATATTGGCCAGCCTGTCAGCGAGTTCAAGAGCAAGAGCGGAGTAAAGCGAATTTTCTCAGCAGTGTTTTACTCGATTGATGGGTTTCGCGCCGCCTGGAGACATGAGCACGCTTTTCGTCAAGAGCTCATGATTGCCGTTCCGGGTATTGTTGTTGCGCTGTTTTTACCAGTAACCTCGCTTGAACGGCTAGCACTGATTGGTGTGCTGTTTTTAGTGCTGATTATTGAATTGCTCAACTCTGCAATTGAAGCAGTAGTCGATCGAGTTTCTCTTGATCGCAACCCACTATCAAAAAATGCCAAAGATCTTGGCAGCGCAGCTGTAATGCTTTCGTTTATTTTTGCACTTGCGACGTGGGGGGTGATAGTTATTCCCCTTATTCACTGGTGAGTTTATAAGTAGGTGAGTTCAGCATCGAACTCACCCACTTCACTTCCTGCGTGCTAATAACCCAATACCTTATTGGCCTGGATTCATGAACTCTGCATGAATCGCGTTGACTTGCTTAACCATGTCATCAGAAATCTTGATCGAATACGCATCAATATCGTATGCCAGCTGATCAATAGAAGTTGCGCCTATGATGGTTGACGCTATAAACCATCGCGTATAGCACCATGCCAGAGCCAGTTGAGTCATTGTCATGTCATGCTCTTTAGCGACCTGCATGTAGCGTTTGGTCGCTTCCACAACGAGCGGTCGTAAATAGCGCGGACTCCAGCTCGCGGGAAAGTGAGTGAGCCGTCCTTGTGCCTGAGGATTTTCTATGTACTTGCCGGTCAGTTGGCCGAAGGCGAGGGGGCTGTAGGCCAACAGACCTACGTTTTCACGGTAGCAGGTTTCATCTAAACCGCTTTCAAAGCTACGATTAGCCATGTGGTAGCCATTTTGTATGGACACGATGCGAGGCAAACCCATGGTTTTGGCAAGATGAACAAACTCTGAAACACCCCATGAACTTTCATTCGACACACCTACGTAACGAATTTTTCCTTCGGTGATTAATTCCTGAAGTACCTGCAATGTTTCTTCTATTGCTATGCAAGGCCTATCGTGTTCTGGATTAAAAAACAGTTGTCCGAAAACCGGAACATTGCGACTAGGCCAGTGCAACTGGTAGAGATCTATGTAGTCTGTTTGCAGACGCTTTAAGCTGGCTTCTACAGCAGCGCGAATGTTTGTACGATCGAAATTATTTTCTCCGTTACGTATCCATGTCATAAATTTTGAGGGGCCGGCAATTTT
>JAJTGE010000057.1 GCA_021298555.1 Oxalobacteraceae bacterium | reverse complement strand
TTAAATGCCTTTCTAAAGGGGTTGGTTGTGTGGTTCCTATTCACTCCTGATTTGCTTCGAAATACATGGGATCCATCAGGGTTGTTGGATCGACGAAGGAGGATCTGATAGACCCTACTCGTCATAAAGAGTACCGATTCATTGGACACTTTCGGTCGCCAAAGCTGAATCGTTCGTTTGGACAGATCAATCTGCTCCCATGAAAGACGGCATATCTCACCTTGTCTTGCCCCTGTATCGAGTAAAAGAATAACAAGGTCATAAAAGTCGACCATCTGACGTTGAAGTTCGGTGTGTCGTTCATTAAACGGTGGAAGACCTTTAACTTCTCGGTATGGGTCTATTTCAGCTAAGAGTCGCCGTTCTTCATCAACCGACAAATACCTAAGCCGTCCCTTGGAGGTGCGAATCGTTGGTAGTTCAATCTCAGAGACGTTGTATCCCAACTTTTTCATGTATTTGACCATCGCACCCACCTGATTCATGGCGTGTTTAATCGACTGATTACCCAAGCCTGATTGTTGAAGGGAGATTCGCCACGACTCAATATCTCGGGATGTGATCTGATGAACGTAGGATAAAGAGTGATTATTAAAATACGTCGTTGCTCGTCTACACCACCGTGAAAGTGCCTTATGACTTGATAGATCAGACTTAGAAGTGGAATAACGCTGGAATGCCGCTGAGATGCTAATTGACGGCTTAACTCCCAGCTGATGAGACTGAATTAATTGGCTACGCCAAAGGGCTTCCATCTGCTTGGCGATGGCTTTATCGGTTGTCTTTGACGACTTGATGTACGTCTTACCGTTATATTGGAATTGAATGTACCAATAGGACGAATTAGGACGTTTGGAGACAGGCATGGGGAGGGTTGGGCATTTGGGTTAGGAATGCCCACCATCCAATGAGAAGAGGTAAAAGACAACGATGAACAAAAACGTAAAGGAACAGCGTTAATTGAACAAATCACTCCGCAGAAACTGTGTCGTTCTTCCGTCTGAATTTGCGGGAAATAGTGTGGTAATAGGTGGGTGCCCCTTTAACGGTCACGGTGGCTCCGTCAATAAAGGCCTGAAGAATAATGTCTCGAGACTCCATATGAATTAAGTCATAAATGGCTCTGGCAGCAGCTGCTTTGCTTCCTGAGTCCTTTAACGTCTTTAGACCAATGGATAGGGCTTGTTTAAGACGTTCAGCATCAATAGGTGCTGAAGGTGCTGATGCTGAAGGACTACGAGGTGAGCTATTCGATTTGTTTGCGTCTGTCATGATAAAAATCCCAAAGAAGGTCAAGATAATGGTGATGGAGCAAACAAGACTCCATTCCGGCAATGTCCTCAAATAGCATCAGTACAGCATCGTTAAATGCTTCCTCTGAAAGAGATGAACCGTGGGAGTGAACGACTAATTCGATCAATTCCCTCAATTCATTCTCTGACAGATGATTCATCACTGATTCCCTTCAAGGCATGGGAACCATCCAAGCAATTAGGATTAAAGACAACAGGCAATCAGTTCAATTAAAAGTACTTGGAACGAAGGAATAAGAATAAAGAATTGTAGGTAAACTCAATTCATTCACTGCGGAGTTTGGAGATGGTGTGATGTGGTGGTGAAGTGGGTGCGACCATTCCAGCACCACTTTGTAGTTGAACACAGAAAGTAAAGTGCGCTACTCATTGCTGATAGACCATCAAAAAGTCTGTCACAAAAAAGTCTTTTAGGAGGCACTCGTTCTATCCATTGAACTACGGCGAGACTTGGGCCAATTATTACTATAAGTCAGTATGAAGATTATAGCTTAGGCTTACGCAGCCATGAGTTCAGCCTCTAAAAAGTCGTGATACTTTTTTGCCTCGACTAACTCAGGAAGCTGCCTCAAACTGATCTGAATTCTTGCCTTTAAATGGCGCATAAAATTTTCTGACGACTTGCATGTCCTTTTCTATATCACCTGTGGGTAGTAGCAGTGGACCTATGCCACTTACCTTGCGCGAATAGTCCATATAGGCCATCAAAATAGGTACTTTGGCTTCCAGTGCTATGTAATAAAAACCAGTTTTCCAATAGCGGGTTTTGCTGCGTGTTCCTTCAGGCGGTATGACGAGTTGCACGGGACCATCTGCATCAATAAGCGCCTGCGCAGATACTGCTACCAGATTATTGGATTGTTCTCGGTTAACTGGTATGCCACCTAACCAGCGCATCAGGCCACCGAAAGGGAATCGGAAAATACTCGCTTTACCCATCCAATAAATATTTAAGCGTAATGCGAATGCCACCATCAGCGTAAAGGGAAGATCCCAATTACTAGTGTGGGGAGCGGCGATAAATACGCATTTACCAGCATCGTCGGGTAAGTGGCCATCAATTGTCCAGCCAGCCAAACGAAGATAGATAACAGAAAGTCGACGCAGTGCGTGGTTGACAACAGGAGTCGAAAAAATAGTTCTATGCATAGATATAGTTACGTCACCAGCATTTATTCAATGATCTCAATCGAAGAGCAATAGCACTTAGGGCAATTATAGCCTTCAGGATAGTCGTAACTTTAGATCGTCGTAGGGGATGTGCACCCTTGTAGTTACAATAGAGGCTTGCCCAATCTATTTTCTTGTTTGCCGACTAAGGCAACCAAGCCCACATCTATCATGTCAGTCATATCAATTAGCAGCGCTCAACTCGCTTTCGGTCACGTGGCTTTGCTCGACCACGCCGAGTTTTCTCTGGAAGCGGGGGAGCGTATAGGTTTAATCGGTCGTAATGGCACGGGTAAATCATCCTTGTTAAAAGTGATTGCCGGTCGCACGAAATTAGACGATGGCTTACTCACCTTTCAACAAGGATTGCAGATTGCCTATGTGGAGCAAGAGCCTGAATTTAATCCTCAGGCAACTGTGTTTGATACCGTAGCTTCGGGTCTTTCAAATGCGATGGAATTGATTACTCAATACGAATTACTCACTTCGCAACTAGGCACGGATGATGATACGGCGCTGCTTGACCAAATGCTGCATCTTCAGTCCAGCATCGATGCAGTCGATGGCTGGAATTTAGAGAACCGTGTTCAAACCACACTACAAAAGCTCAATTTGGATCGCTCTCGTTTAATAGCGACTCTTTCGGGCGGAATGAAAAAACGAGTTGCACTTGCGCGTGCTTTGGTTAGCGCGCCCGATGTATTGTTACTTGATGAGCCTACCAATCATCTGGATTTTTCTTCGATTGCATGGCTTGAGGATTTGCTGCGTGATTATCGTGGCAGCCTTTTGTTTATAACTCACGATAGACGGTTTCTTGATAATGTGGCCACACGCATTGTTGAGCTCGATCGCGGTCACTTGCAATCGTATCCTGGAAATTTCTCGGCTTATCAGGTGAGAAAAGCTGAACAATTAGCTATAGAAGATACGGAAAGTGCGAAGTTTGACAAGGTGCTCGCACAAGAAGAAGTCTGGATACGCAAAGGTGTTGAGGCCAGGCGCACCCGTAACGAAGGGCGGGTTCGCAGGTTGGAAGCTTTGCGTTTAGAACGGTCACGTCGACGTGATCAGCAAGGTCAAGTCAAACTAGAGCTGACCGCTGGGGAGCGCTCAGGAAAAATCGTCGCAGAGTTAGTCGATGTAGATAAATCGTATGACGATCGTTTTATTGTTCGACATTTCAACGCCATTATTCAGCGTGGTGACAAGATAGGCTTGATAGGCGTAAATGGTGCAGGTAAGACGACGCTTTTACGTTTAATACTCGGCGAAGAAGCTCCTGACTCAGGCACGATACGACAAGGCGCTCGTTTGCAAGTGGCGTATTTTGATCAAATGCGCGAACAATTAAATGATGAATTAAGTTTGGTAGAAACCATCGCTCCGGGTAGTGATTGGGTAGAAATCAATGGACAGCGCAGGCATGTGATGACATATCTGAATGATTTTTTATTTGCACCCGAGCGCGCTCGTTCTCCTGTCAAAACTCTCTCTGGTGGTGAACGTAATCGTCTTTTGCTAGCACGTTTGTTTGCCAAACCGGCCAATGTGTTGGTGTTAGATGAACCTACCAATGACTTGGATATCGACACGCTGGAATTACTCGAGCAATTGCTCGAAGAATATGAAGGCACCGTATTTCTTGTCAGTCATGATCGTACGTTTCTTGATAATGTCGTTACGCAGGTGGTGGTGGCTGAAGGTGACGGAATCTGGAAAGAGTATGTGGGTGGTTACGCCGATTGGGAACGGGTACGTAAGTCAGTAAAAGCAGTTCCTGATAAAGAACTCTCTAAGTCCTCAGATAAGACGAAAGAAGTAGTAGCTACGGCACTACCCAAACTTAAAAAACTAAGCTTTAAAGAGCAGCGTGAACTTGAACAACTACCTCAGCAGATAGCTGCACTCGAGGCTGAGCAAGCGGCTATCACTGAAAAATTAGCAGACTCTGCGTTGTATGCAAAAGAACCCGCTCAAACTCAGCAGCTGAGTGAGCGATTTGCTCAGATTGATCAATTACTCGTTGAAAGTTTGGAGCGTTGGGAAGCGATAGAAGCACGTACCAAAAGCTGACACGTTTGCTTGTTAGTTTAGCTTGCCTATCGCTTCGCGCAGAAGTGGTAGGCGTTGGCGTAGTGAGGGCGCATCGGGTGCATTGGGATGCTCCGTCAGGTAGACCTCAATATCGTTTAGCGCTGCTTGCGGACAATCAAGATTAGCAAACGCCAACCCACGATCGCGCCGCTCTGAAAGTTCATTGGGTAGCAAGATCACCAGACGCTGTTGAACGTTTAATAGTTGTCGCCAGTGCGGGTGTTCTGTAAACAGCGCTTTCAAATTACGCAGCATGCGAGCGAGTATGGTGCGTGGCGTAGCTTCAGCGAGGTAGCTTACAAGCGAAGGTTCATTCGAGTTTCGTGATTTAGCAAAATAGGGTTCGAGTCGTTCTTCCAAATCTTCGCGTGACAGGCTGGCGCCATTAAACGGATCCAAAATGATGTCGCCGCTTTTTACGGAGAGTTTCATCAGGAAGTGTCCTGGAAAAGAAATTCCTTTGACTCTAAGTCCTATATGGCTGGCTAATTCCATATAAATAATGGCCAGTGAAATTGGTATGCCACGCCGACTAGCGAGTACTTTATTCAGGTAGCTGTTATCTGGACTGTAGTAATCATTCAGATTGCCGGCAAATCCCAGCTCTTGATAAAAAAAATTATTTAGTAATCGCAGCTTGGGTATCTGTGCAATATCAGCCGGCAGACGGCGCCGCAGGCGCACCACAAGTTTATCTATCTCTAACAGGCAGTGGTTGAGATCCATAGAGGGATCATCATCTTGAGCAATACTGAGTGCAGCCTCAAACAACGGAATATCTTCTTCTTGGACCAGAGAAGTAAAGTAATCCAGGGGCTGCAGTATGGTGTTGTTGAATGCCATGTATCGTATGTTTTAGTCAGACTCGCGTTTGAAATCTGTAAGTCGCATACCCATAGCGAACAGTGCGGCAAAATAACTTGCTGCACAAGCAAACAGCACCACAAACAGTATTCCTATGCGAGCCCACGGTGTTGACTGAAGGCTAATCCAGTCAAATTGCGATTCTAGCCACAAGCCTATGCCTGCTAAAAGGAAAATAGCACCGAGCAGTTGGAGAATAAAGTAAGACCATCCGGGGCCGGGCTGGTAAATCTTATTTTTTCTGAGCATAAAAAATAAGAAAAAAGCATTCAACGTAGCGCCTAATCCTATGGACAGTGCAAGCCCCGAATGCGCTATCCAGGGTACAAAAATTAAATTCATCAGTTGAGTCGAGATCAAAACTCCAATACCAATTTTTACGGGCGTGCTGATGTCTTGTTTGGCATAAAAACCGGGTGCAAGAATTTTTACGAGTATGAGACCCATTAAACCAACTCCATAGGCTACAAGTGCCTGAGCTGTCATGTCGACTGACAAGGCATCAAATCGGCCGTAATGAAATAAGGTACTCGTGATAGGTACAGATAGGACCATCAATGCAACTGCAGCTGGCATAGCCAGTAAAAACGTCAATCGCAATCCCCAATCGAGCAAGGATGAGTATTCTTGCTGGTCGCCACAGGCATGAGCTTTGGACAAGCTGGGTAAAAGAATAGTACCCAGTGCAACGCCTAGTAATCCCGTGGGTAATTCCATTAAACGATCAGCATAGGAGAGCCAAGAAACGCTACCATCTGTAAGGTGAGATGCAATATTGGTATTAATAATCAAACTGATTTGTGCGGCTGAAACAGCAAAGGTGGCCGGTAACATTTGCTTGAGCACGCGCCGTACACCTTCGTCCGCCAAAATCTCAAAGGGGTTCATGCTAATTCGCGGTAGCATGCCAATTTTGCGTAGCGCAGGTAGTTGTAGCCCGAGTTGCAGTACGCCGCCAATAATGACTGCAATAGCGAGAGCAAAAACAGGTTGCGACAAATAGGGAGCAAGTAGCAGTGAGCAAAAAATGAATGCGAGGTTGAGTAGCACGGGTGTAAATGCCGGTACTCGAAACTCTCTCCATGTGTTGAGTATGCCTCCAGCCAGCGCTACTAATGACATGAATAAAATGTAGGGAAACATAATTCTCGTCATCGATACCGAGAGCGACATCGCTAACGGATCGGAAGCAAAGCCACTAGCCATGATGAGTACGATGACTGGCGAAGCAATGACACCCAGTACCGATGTCGCCAACAATACCCAAAACATGACGGTAGCCACATGGTCAACCAGTATGCGGGTCGCGCGCGGGCCACGCTGGTTTTTGTATTCAGCAAGAATCGGCACAAAGGCTTGTGAGAATGCGCCTTCTGCAAACAAGCGTCGTAAAAGATTGGGAATGCGGAAGGCGACAAAAAAAGCATCGGTGTAGACCGAGGCTCCGAAAGTTCGGGCTATCAGGAACTCGCGTACCAGTCCAGTGATGCGAGATAGCATCGTCATGCCAGATACGGTGGCAAGCGTTTTATGCAAATTCATAACAACCGATTATAGCGGCAGGTTTTTTTCGGCAGGCCAAGCTTTTGGGAAGGCTTAAGGATTGACGCTACCGACGATGTGCCGGCAATTTTATTAAATAAGTGATTGCAGTTAAATTTTCATTATCAATTAGATAAATTTTGCATAATGGATGAGTAGATTTTTGTTTCCATGAGGACTAACGCCAGCTTTACCCAAGGTTTGCTCAGGTCATCAAAACCGGCTATAATCTTCGTTTTTCGAAATTCCGCCCGGAGCCGTGCTCCTGGCTCTATTCCAGGAACAATTCATGGCAAATACCGCACAAGCGCGTAAGCGCGCTAGGCAAGCAGTCAAGCTGAATGCGCACAATTCAAGTCAGCGCTCGACGCTACGCACAGCAATCAAAGCAGTTCGTAAGGCAATTGAATCTGGTGACAAAGCATCCGCCACACTGGTTTTCCAGACATCCATGTCTGTAATCGACAGAATTGCTGACAAACGTATCATTCATAAAAACAAAGCAGCTCGCCACAAGAGCCGTCTTTCTGCCGCAATTAAAGCGTTAGCTTAATTTCGCTGCCTGGTTTAACCGGGCAAACTATTGAAACCCCGTCTGGTTGACTGCTTGACGGGGTTTTTTATTTTGGCAAGCCACCTACTTTGGTGCCTGGTTTTAGATTTTTTTGTTTAAACCATCCCTGATTCATTTCTAACGCATATCGCGCCGGCTTTTTTGCGCAATGCGCATCCTGCGTCTGCGGTTGCATATCTTCGATATTGATGATGGTGTCGGCCTCGTCAATAAAGGCAACTGATAGTGGTAAAGGAGTATTTTTCATCCACATGCAGACCAATCGGCTTTCGGGAAACCGAAACACCATACCTTCGTTGACGCCTATTTTCTCGCGGTACATCAGCCCTTGTGCACGTTCTTCTTCACGCAGAGCGACTTCAGCTTGCACAAGATGTATGCCTAAATTAAGTGTAGTGACAGGGAATTTTTGTTGAGACTGAGCTTGCGAACAGTTAAAAAGCTGTGCACATAGCGCGGCAAACACGATTTTTTTCATTTTGGGTAAAGTAGGACGCTGAGCGAATGTGTTAAGAGTCATGAGGTATTTCACTAGTATCGCAAACAAAGTTTTGTGCGGGTATCAAAGCGTGGAGATTGTAACTGCATGCCTATAAATTCAGAGCTATTGCTTCCATTCATCCTCGTTAACTAGGCGCCATTCGCCCGGCCAAATCGGATGGCTGGCCAGCGAAAATGGGCCTACAGCGCTTCTAACTAGTCGTAATGTAGGCAAACCTACGGAAGCCGTCATCCTGCGGATTTGTCGGTTTTTACCTTCGGATAAAGTAATCGACAACCAGGCCACGGGAATATTTAGTCGTTCGCGCACGGGTGGATCACGGTCCCATAGCCACGTGGGCGGTTCGATCATCACAGTGCGGCTGCCGCGCGTGGTGAAGTCACCTAAATTGATAGGCTGCTGCAGGCTGTGTAGTTGCTGAGCAGAAGGTGTTCCCTCGACCTGTACGAGGTACGTTTTTTCTTTGCCATAATCTGGGTGGCTAATTTCTTGCTGGAGTTTGCCATCATTAGTCAGCAGCATTAAGCCTTCGCTATCCGCATCGAGTCGACCAGCTGGGTATACATTTGGAAAATCTATAAAAGCAGCTAGGGTTTGGCGGGTCGCGTGAGCTGAAAACTGGCTCATCACGCCAAATGGTTTATTGAATAAAATCAATGACATTAGTAGTTATTTGTTGGTCTTATCGGTGCATCGATTGGCGAGCTTCGCCTTAATAATTTTGTTTGCCCTGTGCAGTTCATGGCACACTCGAACTCTAGCGAACAGCGAAATTCTAGTGCATAATGTGAAACGTTGTCTTATGTCTTATATAAGACCAAAAAGTCATACCGCTCACAGCCCAATTAAAGTACTTTGCTGTTCACAAGACGCAAAATACAATTTCTTTATCCGCCAAAATCTTCGGAGATAACGATGTATCAACATATTAAAGTGCCCGCCGAGGGTAAGAAAATCACAGTCCGCCCCGACTATTCCCTCGATGTGCCCGACAACCCCATCATTCCCTATATTGAGGGTGATGGCACAGGTGTTGATATTAGCCCGGTGATGATTAAAGTCATTGATGCGGCGGTGGCTAAGGCCTATGGCGGTAAACGCAAAATCAGCTGGATGGAGATTTTTGCTGGCGAAAAATCCACCATGGTCTATGGCCCGGATGTCTGGTTACCAGAAGAAACACTGAGCGTATTAAAAGATTTTGTCGTGTCTATCAAAGGACCATTGACTACACCGGTCGGGGGCGGTATCCGTTCCCTAAACGTCGCGCTGCGACAAGAACTCGATTTGTATGTCTGTTTGCGCCCTGTTCGCTATTTTAAAGGTGTGCCGTCACCCCTGCGCGAACCTGAAAAAACCGATATGGTGATTTTCCGCGAGAATTCTGAAGATATCTATGCGGGTATTGAGTGGCAAGAAGGTACGGATGGTGCGAAAAAAGTTATCGATTTCCTCATCAAAGAAATGGGTGTGAAGAAGATTCGCTTCCCGCAAACCTCAGGTATTGGTGTGAAGCCAGTGTCGCGCGAGGGCACTGAACGTCTGGTACGCAAAGCACTTCAATACACTATTGATAATGACAAGCCGTCATTGACCATAGTCCACAAGGGCAACATCATGAAGTACACCGAGGGTGGCTTCCGTGATTGGGCTTACGCATTGGCTCAAAAAGAGTTTGGCGCAACCCTTATTGATGGTGGCCCATGGTGCAAATTTAATAATCCTAAGACTGGCAAGGAAATCATCGTCAAGGATTCGATTGCTGATGCCTTCTTGCAGCAGATACTATTGCGCCCAAATGAGTACAGCGTGATTGCCACACTGAACTTAAATGGCGATTACATCTCTGATGCTTTGGCTGCACAGGTTGGGGGTATTGGTATTGCGCCGGGTGCGAATTTGTCTGATTCGGTAGCGATGTTTGAAGCGACGCATGGCACCGCACCTAAATACGCTGGCAAAGACTACGTTAACCCGGGTTCACTTATTCTTTCAGCAGAAATGATGCTGCGTCACATGGGCTGGTTTGAGGCGGCTGATTTAATAATTAGTTCGATGGAGAAATCCATTACTTCCAAAAAGGTAACTTACGATTTTGCTCGCCTGATGGAAGGCTCAACGCAGATGTCCTGCTCAGGATTTGGCGACGTGATGATTTCACACATGTGAGGCAACACCAGAGCAAATTGGATGGCAGGAGTTGGTGCCAGAAACTAAAAACCCCCGGTTTTGCCAGGGGTTTTTGAGAGGGTCCTAATGGATAATCAGGCGTTTTGGATGTTGGAAGCTTGCTTGCCTTTAGGGCCTTGCGTTACTTCAAACGA
>JAJTGE010000056.1 GCA_021298555.1 Oxalobacteraceae bacterium | reverse complement strand
TGATTAAAGCCCAGCTCCCAACCTGCAGTACGACGACGTTGCACTTGTACTTCGGTATCGTCGACGTAGTTTTGCGAGGCTCTTATCCAGCTTTTAATAGATAGTGTGCTTTTACGACGGGCATCACGGTAAACGAGATGGCTAAGTTTGATTTCGCCGTTTTGACTGGCACCAGAATAGATATAACTCTGGAGTGCACCAGCGACAGTTTGGCGATATTCGGATTTGCTGGCGTTTAGACTCAGCAGCCAGTAGCCAAAGGGAACGCTGTAGTGAGCACTGGTTGCATGCAGGCCGCGCTCACCGCTGTCACGGCCACCAAGATCTCGTGTATGGCTGATATAAAAGAGATCATTCAGTGCCCACCAATTATCGAACGATGCTGTTGCTGTACCCTGGTATTTACCCGTACTCCTAACGCCCGCATCATCAACGCCGAGACTGAGCCGCAACGGCAAACGTTGATGCCAGTTGATAACTATATCGCTGGCAGTTGGATGTATGTTGGACTGACCCAGATCACTGGGTGTGATGCTGATATCCGCATTAACCGTGGGTACACGACGCAGATTTTCCAGACCTTGTTCGAGGGCGCGTAAATTTAAAATATCACCCGGCTTGATAGGGAATGCATGGTTAATGTTGGCGCGATCAGGAACCATGCCTTGAGGGTCGGGGGACAAGCGAATCTGTCCGACACGACCTGGCAAAAAAGTGAGTTGCAGATATTTGCTGGTTAGATCTTGCGGCTCGACCAAAATGCGGCTTGTTACCCACCCGTGTTGCGTGAGCGCGCCTTGTAAACGATGCACCACTGTGTTGATACCGCGAGTGCCCAGGCAGCGACCAATCACCTTATCTTCGTTGCCGCTCAAGGTTAGATCAGCATGGTCTAGTAGCCACTGAAAGCTTTCAGATTCGTCACCGATTAGGCGAAGGCTAGTTACGCTAAAGCATGGAGTTTCTTCTGTTGGAAGAAGTTCATCTGCTTGAGCAGTAGTCACCCCGTTGGGTAACGTGATGGGTGTAGGTAGGCGAACATCGGGCCGCGTTTCTTGCTGTTGTCTCAGAATACGCTCGCGTTCTAGTTGGCGTAACTGCTCTTGCGCAGCGATATCAGTAGGGTTAGAAAGTGGTGTACTTTGGGCCAGCGTAAAGGCGGGCTGTGCCAAGTACAGTAAACAAGCGAATAACTGTGTTCGCCACGTATATGAGCTTGATCGGTTTGAAAAACCTGATCGGTAAAAATCGTATGCTGAGCTGCAGAACCATGCAAGCGTTTGAAATTTTTTAAACACGTTTTGTGTAGCGCGTAATTATTAAGGGCGCTTAGTTTCACAAAATTAGGCACAGTCTGCACGGAGGACGTTACTGTACGCATCAAAAATATTACTTTATCGATCAAACACAAATAATTCGTTACATAGAAGCTTATGAAAAATTGACAGGTTCGGTTTTCGATGACTTTGTAACGACTAAGGCCGTAGGGAAACAGACGAAAAAAAACCAACTGATTAAGGTTGGTTTTTTTAATGGGATCAGTGTTGAATCACAGCACTGAGTTTCAATGTGGCTTGCTCACTTCATTTAGTCACTGCCAGCTGCGAACGTTTGCCACCTTTAAATGTGTAGAGGGTGAGGGTGCCATGTTTCATGTCGCCGTACGCATCAAACTCTATAAGTCCGGTAATCCCTTGATAGTTTATTTTTGCCAGCTCAGGAAGATAGTTAGCTGGCTCTATGGAATTAGCTTTTTGCATAGCAGTTGCCATCACCATGACTGCATCATAAACATACGGTGCATATAGTTTGACGTCCGTACCAAATTTTTTGCGGTAAGCCGTACGGAATTCATCCAGGCTTTTTTTCTGACTATCTTCTACACCACCAGCTTCTGCACATACAACCTGACCATCTGCCATTCCATCGCCTGCGAGCGATGGTAATTGTTCGGTACAGATACCGTCACCGCCCATTAATTTGGCTTGTATACCTAGCTGTTTCATTTGTCTGAGCATAGGGCCTGCAACAGCATCCATACCACCAAAGAAAATCAATTCTGGATTTTTTCCTTTGATAGCAGTAAGAATAGCGTTGAAGTCAGTTGCTTTGTCGTTGGTGTATTGCCGACCAACGATAGTGATACCAGCAGCCTTGGCGGCCTTTGCAAATTCATCTGCTACACCCTGACCGTAGGCAGTGCGGTCATCAATGATGGCAACATTTTTTATTTGCAGCGTACCAGCAGCATAGCGACCCAGGGCGCCGCCTAACTGCCCATCATTAGCAACCACTCGAAAAGCTCCTTTGAAGCCTTGCTGTGTGTATTTGGGATTGGTGGCAGATGGAGAGATTTGCGGTATGCCTGCATCGTTGTAGATTTTAGATGCAGGTATGGTCGTACCAGAATTAAGATGGCCTATGACACCATGAACTTTTGCATCAACCAGTTTTTGTGCGGCGGCGGTGCCTTGCTGCGGGGTGGCGGCATCATCTTCGCCAAGGAGAACGAATTTTATTTTTTTACCGGCTATACGAAAATTCTTGGTATTCAGTGCGTCGATAGCCATTCGAGCACCGTTTTCATTGTCTTTGCCTAGGTGAGCGATTTGGCCAGATAGCGGGCCTACGTGACCAATTTTAGCGATTTGTTCTTGTGCGTTGGCAGCAGCGGCCAATACCCACGGCGAAAGTAATAAAAACAACCAGCGCATATCGTCTCCCTGCCGGTAAAAACCGGTTAAAAATAGAATTATCTTCGATTTAGGGAGATGCTGATGTTTTATCAGTTGTATGGCGAGCCAGCGCAGCAGCGCTATATCTGGCTAAGTGAAGCTAGGGTATAGGCTCAACCGATTACGTTTGCATCGTTTCGCTTTTATTTATTCAGTACTGCCGTAGCGGTGATGCGGGTGTGTATTAAAAAATGGGCATGAGTTTGCCATCTCAGGAGCGTGATAAATGTGCTGGCGCTGGAGCTATGGAGGGAGTGGCGATGATGCTGCTCATACCGGTAAAGGCAAAGTCAAGTTCTGGTTGACGTCCAGAGACAATATCAGCGATCGCTCGACCAGAACCACAGCCCATAGTCCAGCCTAGAGTGCCATGTCCTGTATTCAGAAATAAGTTTGAGTACTTAGTTTTACCTATGTACGGGACGTTGGATGGTGTGAGTGGACGTAAGCCTGCCCAATACTGTGCTTGTTCATAATCGCAAGCATCGGGGAACAATTCTTTAGTTCGACGTGTAATGGCCTCACAACGTACAGGATTGAGTGCGCGTGAGTAGCCATTGATTTCACAAGTGCCAGCGACGCGTAGTCTATCGCCCAATCGGGAAATCACTAATTTATGACCATCGTCGGTCATGGATACGCGCGGAGCTAATGCATTATCAATCACGGGGAAGGTTGCTGAGTAACCTTTGCCGGGATAGATCATGAGATCAATACCAAGAGGTTTTAATAAATGTGTAGAGAAGCTACCCATAGCTACTACGACGCAATCACCTTTTATGATCTGATGCTTGCCATGCGCATCGATTATTTCTGCACCTAGTGCACGTGCCGCAGCGCCAGTACCTTCTGTAATTAAGCGTGTAACAAAGGTGTTATATCGAAAATCAACACCAGCTTGCGCGCAGCGGTCGGCTAAGCCAGTAGTAAATTTATGCACATCGCCGGATTCATCAGTTGCTGTGAAATCGCCACCGACAATTTTGTGGCGTATGGGTGCTAGTGCAGGCTCGATACGAATAACCTCGTTAACATCGATGGTCTGACGCGGGCAACCTAGCTCACGCATTAAGTTTGCTGCTGGAAGCGATTGATGAAATTCTTTTTCATCAGTGTAGAAATGTAAAATTCCACGAGCTTCAGAGTCATAAGCAATCTCAGTTTCAGCGCGCACTGCCTGTAAGCTTAGCCGGCTGTATTCAGCGATAGCAACGATTTGTCGTATGTTGTGAGCCGTGCGGCCAGGGGTACATTGACGTAGAAATTCCAAACCCCAGCGCCATTGCAGCCATTCTGGCCGCATACGAAATAGCAGTGGCGCATCTTCGCGGCCCAGCCATTTAATTAATTTGAGAGGTGCGGAAGGATTGGCCCAGGGTTCAGCGTGAGAAACAGAAATTTGTCCGCCGTTGGCGAAACTGGTTTCTTGGGCGGCGCCGGGTTGGCGCTCAAGTACGACCACTTCATGACCTGCTTTTTGAAGAAACCAGGCTGTAGCGGTGCCTATGATGCCCGCGCCCAGTACGATGACTTTCATGAATTATTTCCGTGACTTTCGGCAGTAAGAACTACTGCTTTGTTAAATAAGATCAGAAATTCTAAAGAGACTTGAGGCTTATGTGGCGACATTTATGCCACTTTGTGTATTTCATAACGATGTTTTAACCCATAAATTTAAAGGCTGGCGGTTTATTGTTGTAGTCGTATGAATTCCTCGGCCACTACATTGCGAACTTGCTCAAGCAGCCGAGACTCCAATTCGCTGGAGAGCTGCTGAGCAATCGATATTACGAGTTGGTCACTTGCTGCGGCTGTGGCTGCGGGAACCACGCTGGCAAACGCCGACATAAGCTCTGATTGTAGCTTGGCACCCAGGGTCTGGGGAACTTGCTTTTGTAATGCAGCTTCAATGAGGATAGGTATCTGAACAGAAAGTTCCGAAAATATTCGTAGCGTTATTTCTTCCTCGATTTGAGCCAGTACCTCGGCATCCGAGGGGGGTGCATGCTCCTCTTCATGACTAGATTCCTGACCATCGATGATATCGGTAAGAACGGGGATGTCACGATCATGCTGATTGGATGTAGTCATTATTTTTCCGCCTCAAAATGAGTAAGTGCATAACCACGATTTTGATAATGCTTGTAACGCCCTCGTCCAGCAGTCAAATCCTGCTCGTCCGTTGATACGATTTCAAACATACGCTCAAATCGTGCAAAGTGATCCGGCGTTAGTGTCGACAAATTCACAAGTATCTGATGGTGAGGTAATTCATCACTTGCATCGAAGCTCATGATGACATCGGTTTGATCTGCCAATTCATCGCCCGCCACCACGTGTGGGATGAAATCCTGCTCCGAAAATGTCCATAGCGCCTGATCGAACTGGCTTAATTGCTGCGCATCTTGTAAATACACTACAACCTTCATGCCGGCAGTGCGTGCCTTACGTATTAAGCGACAAGCATACAAGAGCTTGTCGGGTACTTTGCTGTGGAAATCAACACGTGTCATGGAGTGCGTATTTAACTTGTCACCATGCCGTTGTGACGCAGAAGTGCATCGATGCTGGGTTCGCGTCCGCGGAAAGCCGTAAACGATTCCAGTGCAGTGCGCGATCCGCCCACGGACAGGATTTCACGCTGAAAGGCCAAGCCTGTTTCGGCCAGTCGATTGGGATCGCCTTGCGCCTCTTCGAACGCACCATAGGCATCAGCTGACAACACTTCAGCCCATTTATAGCTGTAATAGCCAGCTGCGTATCCGCCAGCAAATATGTGTGAGAACGAATTTTGGAAACGATTAAACGCTGGCGGAATGATGACAGCGACCTTGTGACGGACTTCTGCTAAAAGATCAGCAACTGATTGTGGTCCATTCGGTTCGTAGTGATCATGCAGATGCATGTCAAATAATGAAAATTCCACCTGGCGCAGCATTTGCAAGCCTGACTGGAAATTTTTAGCAGCAATCATCTTGTCGTATAAAACACGAGGCAGTGTTTGACCTGTTTCTGCATGTTCTGTCATGTGCTGCAGCACATCCCATTCCCAGCAAAAATTTTCCATGAATTGCGACGGCAGCTCGACGGCATCCCACTCCACACCAGCGATGCCCGACACACCCAGATCATCGACAGCAGTAAGCATGTGATGTAAACCATGGCCAAATTCATGGAATAAGGTAATGACTTCATCATGCGTAAAGTAGGCAGGTTTTTTTACACCAGCCACTACAGCAGGTTCGGTGAAGTTGCAGGTTAGGTAGGCAATCGGTGTTTGCAGATTACCCGCTAAATTTTTGCGACCACGAGCATCATCCATCCACGCGCCACCACGTTTGCCGTTTCGTGCATACAGGTCAAGATAGAACTGACCGATTAAACGATTATTTTTTTCGATACGGTAAAAACTTACATCCGTATGCCATACGGGGCTGACATCGGTTTTGATCTCAACGCCAAACATTGTTTGTATTAAACGGAACAAGCCATTGATGACTTTATGTTCGGGGAAGTACATTTTTACTTCTTGCTCAGAAAATGCGTAGCGTTGCTCGCGCAATTTTTCTGAAGCGTAGGTCATATCCCACGCTTCGAGTTTATCCAGCCCTAATTCATCTTTGGCGAAGCGGCGTAATTCTGCCAAATCATTTTCAGCAAATGGTCGGGCGCGGCGTGCCAAGTCTTGTAGAAATTGTATAACCTGGTGCGGCGAGGTTGCCATTTTTGGCACCAGCGAGACCTCTGCAAAACTTGAGTAACCCAGCAGCGCCGCTTCTTCTTTGCGCAGCTTGAGTATGTCGACGATGTTTTGCGTGTTGTCCCATTCCAGTTTTTCACCCAACTCAGAGGCTTTGGTTGCGCTGGCACGATAGATAGTTTCGCGTAGCGATCGATCATCTGCATACTGCAAAATAGGAAAATACGAAGGAAAATGCAATGTAAAGCGCCAGCCGGTTTTGCCTTCTCGCTCGGCTGACGTTAGTGCAGCCTGTTTCACATCATCAGGCAAACCGACCAGCCGTGCTTCATCATCAATCAGTAATTCATAGGCATTTGTGGCGTCCAGCACGTTTTCCGAAAAACGCGTGGAAAGTGCGGCGAGTTGTTCTTGAATTTCTGCGAAACGTATTTTTTTATTTTCCGCAAGTTCAGCGCCACCTAAACGAAAATCGCGCACCGCGTTATCAATAATGCGCTTGCGTGCAAAATTGAGAGTCTGATATTCATTACTAGCTTGTAGAGCTTTGTATTTTTCAAATAGCTTGAGATTTTGTCCCAAGGCTGTCCAGAATTCAGTCACCCTAGGCTGGTTCTCGTTGTACGTAGCGCGTAATTCAGTAGTGTCGACAACCGCATTTAAGTGGCTGACCACACCCCAGGCTCGACCGAGGCGTTCCGTTACAGCTTCCAAGGGCAGAACAAAGTTATTCCATGTCGCAGTCTCAGTCGATGCTTCTAAGGTTTTGACGATAGTACGGGCTTCTTCAAGCAGCGTTTCTATAGCGGGTGTGACATGCTCGGGTTTGAAAAGATCAAAACGGGGAAGATCAGAAAAATCTAGCAATGCGTTGTCAGTCATGTTGGTGTTTATCTTAAGTTAGGTAGTGCGTGTTCAATGTCGTTCTGCGGCTTCTATAGTGTTCACTAGTAACATGGTGATGGTCATAGGTCCAACACCTCCTGGCACCGGAGTGATCCAGCCAGCAACTTCAGCGCAGGGGCCGTAATCCACATCGCCGCACAGTTTTCCGGCATCGTCGCGGTTCATTCCCACATCAATAACCACCGCTCCTGGCTTGACCATGTCACCCGTGACTATGTTCCGCTTACCTGTAGCCACTACCAAAATATCCGCATCTCGCGTGTGATGGCCCAGATCACGAGTTTTGGAATTACATATGGTGACTGTGGCACCCGCCTGCAACAGCAGCATGGCTTGAGGCTTACCCACAATATTTGAGGCGCCCACCACCACGGCATGCGCTCCTCGCACAGGGTAATTGATGGATTCCAGCATTTTCATCACCCCATAAGGAGTGCATGGCCTAAACAGCGGTTGACCCGTCATTAATAGTCCGGCGTTATTGACGTGAAAGCCATCCACATCTTTTTCGGCTGCAATAGCCTCGATCACTTTGAATGAATCGATATGTGGGGGTAGCGGTAACTGCACAAGAATGCCGTGTATACGCGGATCGTGGTTGAGAGCTTCCACACGCGCCAATAGCTCAGCCTCAGTAAGTTTTGCGTCGTATTTTTCAAATACTGAGTGAATGCCTACATCCTCACAGGCTTTGATCTTGTTGCGTACATAGACTTGAGACGCTGGGCTGTCGCCGACCAGAATAACGGCCAACCCAGGTTGTTGTCCCTTGCTGGTTAGCACGGCGGCCCGCTCGGCTACATGAGAGCGTAGTTCTTTTGATAATAGATTTCCGTCGATGATTTTGGCAGTCATGGCGTGTAATGGGTTTTAAATGGAAAACATGATTATAAAGTCGGGCCAATTTTGATGCCGGGCAAAAGCCCGGCTCGAGGGTAACTTGTGCAGGCTGGAAATGGGTATATTCATGCGCCGTTAGAAGTGAGTTGCGTAGCTTAATTTCATATTATGAAATCATGTGCCATATTTTGAAAAATTACTGGACTGCTGCTACACTTCCCAATTCGCAGTAAGCCGTCCAAAATGGACCGGAGTCGAGTTTCTGGCTCGAACCGAAATCACCCATCGGAAATACAAGAAGCAAGGAGACTCGATCATGTCAGCACAGCTAGACAACATCCTGGCGCAAGCCGCGAACGATCCCGACGTAATGGAAACGCAAGAGTGGCTGGATGCTCTCGAATCCGTGATTGAACATGAAGGTGCAGAACGCGCGCACTATCTGCTCGAACGTATGGTTGATCTGGCTCGCCGTCGCGGTGCGCACATTCCTTTTTCCAGCCACACGGCCTACGTTAATACTATTCCTGCTCACTTGGGTGAACACTGTCCAGGCAACCTGGAGTACGAAGAACGTTTACGTTCGTACATGCGCTGGAATGCGATGGCGATGGTTGTTAAAGCTAATCGTACCGATGGTGATCTGGGCGGCCACATATCAAGCTTTGCTTCGCTGGCCAATATGTTGGGCATAGGCTTTAATCATTTCTGGCATGCCCCAACGGAGCACCATGGCGGTGACCTGCTTTACATACAAGGCCACTCATCACCAGGTATTTACGCGCGTGCTTTTCTTGAAGGCCGCATTAGCGAAGATCAGATGCTTAACTTCCGTCGCGAAGTCGATGGCAAAGGCTTGTCGTCATATCCGCATCCAAAATTGATGCCCGAGTTTTGGCAGTTCCCTACGGTGTCTATGGGCCTAGGTCCATTGATGGCGATTTATCAGGCACGTTTTTTAAAGTATCTGCACGCGCGTCAGATTGCAGATACAGCAAACCGCAAGGTGTGGGCATTTTGCGGTGATGGTGAGATGGATGAGCCGGAGTCTATGGGTGCCATTGGTATGGCCGGACGTGAAATGCTGGACAACCTGGTATTCGTCATCAACTGTAATTTGCAGCGACTTGATGGACCAGTGCGCGGTAATGGCAAAATTATTCAAGAGCTGGAAGCAGATTTCCGCGGTGCGGGTTGGAATGTGATCAAAGTGATTTGGGCCGGCAACTGGGATGAGCTGCTTGCGCGCGATAAAGAAGGTGTGCTGCAACGAATCATGATGGAAACCGTGGATGGTGAATACCAAAACTACAAAGCCAAAGATGGGGCTTATGTGCGTAAGCATTTCTTTGGTAAGCATCCCAAGGCATTAGAACTGGTTGCCAATATGTCGGATGACGATATCTGGCGCCTGCTGCGGGGTGGTCATGATCCCCACAAAATATATGCCGCATACAAACAAGCACAAGAGCATCAGGGCCAGCCTACCGTATTGCTAGTGAAAACAGTGAAAGGTTACGGCATGGGTAAATCTGGTGAGGCGCGCAATACGGCTCATCAGACCAAAAAACTCGATGATGAAGCCATACGCGAAATGCGCGATCGTTTCGGCATTCCTGTGCCAGATGACAAATTGCATGACGTGCCGTTTTATAAGCCGGCTGACGATGCACCTGAAATGAAATATCTGCATGAGCGTCGTCGCCAGCTCGGTGGTTATTTGCCACAGCGTCGCCGTCAGGCAGATGACAAATTAGTCGTGCCGCCTTTATCTGCTTTCCAATCAGTACTCGATGCAACAGCAGAGGGTCGCGAAATTTCAACCACCCAAGCCTATGTACGTGTACTGACAGCGTTGCTGCGTGACGCGAATTTGGCTCCACGCGTTGTTCCAATTTTGGTTGATGAGGCGCGTACATTTGGTATGGAAGGTTTCTTCCGCCAGATAGGTATTTTTAATCAACAGGGTCAGCTATATGAGCCTGTCGATAAAGATCAAGTCAGCTATTACCGTGAAGATAAAGCGGGTCAAATTCTGCAAGAAGGTATCAACGAAGCTGGTGCTATGAGTTCCTGGATAGCCGCTGCGACGTCGTACTCGACGAATAATCGAGTCATGATTCCTTTCTATATTTTTTACTCTATGTTTGGTTTGCAGCGTATAGGTGATTTAGCCTGGGCTGCTGGCGATATGCGTGCGCGTGGATTTTTGTTGGGCGGCACATCCGGTCGCACCACATTAAATGGTGAAGGTCTGCAGCATGAGGACGGGCACAGCCATGTACTTGCTTCAACCATACCAAATTGCATGCCCTATGACCCAACCTTCGCCCACGAAGTGGCAGTAATCATGCATGACGGATTACAGCGCATGGTGGAAA
>JAJTGE010000055.1 GCA_021298555.1 Oxalobacteraceae bacterium | reverse complement strand
GGAGTGGACGAACCTCTGGTGTACCGGTTGTCACGCCAGTGGCATCGCCGGGTAGCTAAGTTCGGAAGAGATAACCGCTGAAAGCATCTAAGCGGGAAACTTGCCTCAAGATGATACTTCCCGGGAACTTGATTCCCCTAAAGGGTCGTTCGAGACCAGGACGTTGATAGGCTGGGTGTGGAAGCGCAGTAATGCGTTAAGCTAACCAGTACTAATTGCCCGTGAGGCTTGTCCCTATAACATTGACTGTTATAGACAAGTAATAAAGCGTATGTGAATGATTGAGCATCACGCCCATTAATTTGTATTACCACTACTTCTTTCAGATTGAGTTGTTTGTATCATCAGATTTAACGGTGATACAGTCGACTTTACAAGTTATGCCTGATGACAATAGCGAGTTGGTACCACCCCTTCCCATCCCGAACAGGACCGTGAAACGACTTAGCGCCGATGATAGTGCTGCAACCAGTGTGAAAGTAGGTCATCGTCAGGCTATTATTTTAAAAACCTCCACCCTTTCGGGTGGAGGTTTTTTTCTTTGTACAAAAGTATTTGAATCAGGATTTGCGGAGTGGGGGCTTTGCTAAAAACTGTTCAGCCAATCTGACCCAATAGCTCGCGCCGATCGGCAAAAGTTCGTCGTTGAAATCGTAACTAGGGTTGTGTAAATTACATGGACCTAAACCATGTCCAGATGTTCTGTGAGTTCCATCGCCATTTCCTATGAAGACATAACAACCCGGTATTTCCTGCAACATAAATGCAAAATCTTCAGATCCCATCGTGGGCTCTATTTTCTTAAGTACCCCGCTCTCACCTACAATATTTTCCATAACTTCTAGTGCAAATAGGGTTTCGACTTCGTGATTTATAAGAGGTGGATAATTTCGTTTGAATGCAAACTCTACACTTGCGCCAAATGCATTAGCTGTATGTTGAGCAATTTCCAACATGCGAGACTCAATTAGATCAAGGGTCTCATTAGTGAATGTACGAACCGTGCCTATAACTGAGGCTGAATCGGGAACAATGTTGGTTGCACTGCCTGAATGTATTTGAGTAATGGATAAAACACCCGCATCAAGGGGGTTTTTATTTCTAGAGACAATAGTCTGCCAACTTTGGGCAATCTGAACTGCGACCATAATAGGATCGATACTCAGATGTGGTTGAGCTGCATGCGACCCTTTTCCCTGAATCACCAGTTCAAATTCGTTAGACGAAGCCATCATTGGGCCGACAACAGCTCCCATAGTTCCAGCAGGAGACCCCGGCCAGTTGTGCATACCAAAGACAGCCTCCATTGGAAATTGTTCAAATAGCCCGTCATCCATCATTTTTTTTGCACCACCTGCACCTTCCTCAGCAGGTTGAAAAATCACATAAACTGTACCGTCAAAATTTTTATGCTTAGATAAGTAATGAGCAGCACCCAACAACATAGTTGTATGTCCATCATGACCGCACGCATGCATCTTTCCAGGAATAACTGACTTATGAGGAAACTGATTCAATTCCTGCAAGGGAAGTGCGTCCATATCAGCTCTAAGCCCAACAGACCGTTTACTCGTACCATGCGTAATAACTCCGACTACACCGGTGCCACCTAAACCTCTAATAATAGGAATACCCCATTCTGTAAGCTTTTGTGCAACCAAATCAGAGGTTTTGTACTCCTCGTAGGACAGTTCAGGATGAGAATGTATGGTGCGTCGTATGAGTTTTAACTCATGTTGAAATTGTAGAATCGGGTCGATTAGCTTCATAGTCTCTGCATCCTTGTTATAGTTTCTGTAATTGAGATTAATCGGAATGTTTTAAATGAAAACCTTAGTACTTACAACACATTGTGTAATATTACCTTCAGACGGCTGTAAGCGACTAATTGCCATTCCAATAAAAACTAATACTGTAAGGTAGAACCTAATGTCTACACGTGTTGTACGTGCCGCATGCCCGCACGATTGCCCAGATACATGTGCAATGCTGGTAACTGTTACTGATGGTGTAGCTACTGATATCAAGGGTGATCCTGACCATCCCAACACCAATGGAACCTTATGCACAAAAGTATCCCGCTATCTAGAACGAACTTATCATGAAGACAGGTTGCTACATCCTTTGAAGCGTGTAGGAAAAAAGGGTGAAGGTCGTTTCGAACAAATATCGTGGGAAGAAGCTCTAAACTTAATTACGGCTAAACTAAAAGAAATCGCGGCTCGTGATGCAAGAGCCATACTTCCTTACAGTTACGCAGGAACCATGGGAATAGTGCAGGGCGAATCCATGGCGATGAGATTTTTCAACAAGCTCGGGGCATCGCGCTTGGATAGAACAATCTGTTCATCTGCTGGCGGAGTCGGTATCAAATACACCCTGGGTGCAAAAATGGGTATGGATACCGAACAGTACATAAACTCCAAAGTAATTCTAATATGGGGTGGAAACTCCATAGGTTCGAATATACATTTTTGGACGCGCGCTCAAGAAGCCAAACGCCGAGGTGCGATTTTAATAGCTATCGATCCCTACAGATCACTGACTGCAGAAAAATGCCAGCACCATATAGCACTAATTCCGGGTACAGATGCAGCACTTGCACTAGGCTTGATGCACATACTAATCAGAGACGATCTACTGGATCATGACTACATAGAAAATTACACTCTGGGATTTGACCAATTAAAAGACCGTGTAAGTACATGGACACCAGCAAGGGTTGCTTCTACCTGCGGAATCACTTTGGAAGAAGTTGAATTTTTAGGCAAACTTTACGGTGAAACAGCAAAACAGAGAGAAGCAGTCGCTATACGTGTAAATTATGGTGTGCAACGTGCCCATGGCGGAGGAATGGCTGTACGTAATATTGCGTGCCTTCCTGCATTAGTAGGTGCTTGGCGACTAGCAGCTGGAGGAATATTGCTATCGTCGGGTGAAACCTACCCAAAAAACGAAAAGCTATTGTCCCGTCCAGATTTAGAACCCGTTGATGCTGCAAGACCGCCACGCACTATCAATATGAGCACCATAGGCGACGATTTATTAAAAAAATCTTCAAGTGAATTTGGCCCAGCTGTTGAAGCAGTTATCGTTTACAACTCAAATCCTGTAGCAGTCGCGCCTGAATCATCGAAAGTGGCTCAAGGTTTTGCGCGAGATGATTTGTTTACCGTAGTGCTAGAACACTTTAAAACAGATACAGTTGATTATGCAGACATAGTGCTACCTGCAACAACTCAGTTAGAGCATACAGATATTCATGCGACATACGGTCACCTTTACATCATGGCAAACAATCCGGCAATTGCGCCACTAGGTGAATCAAAACCAAATAGTGAAATTTTTCGGTTACTTGCAGGGAAAATGGGATTTACTGATCCCTGTTTTGCAGATACTGACGATGACATAGCCGCCATGGCATTTGATGCAAAACATACCCACGCTATTCATTTTGATTGGGCCACCTTAAAACGTGATGGTTGGATGCGACTAAACGTTGCTGATGCACCCTTTGCCACGGGTGGTTTTCGTACGCCATCTGGCAAGTGCGAATTTTATAGTGAGCGCATGAAAGCCGATGGCTTAGATCCTCTGCCTACCTACATACCGCCATACGAGTCTGTAGCTAGCGCACCTGAGCTGGCAAAAAAATATCCGCTAGCGATGATCTCTCCGCCTCAACGTAATTTTCTAAATACAACCTTCGTCAATGTTACGAGTTTAAGAAATACCGAGGGTGAACCTCATCTGGAAATGAATCCTGATGATGCAGTTACAAGAAATATCAAACAAGGTGATTTGGTAAAAATTTTCAACGACCGTGGGTCTATGCTTGCTAAAGTACGCATAACTAATCACGCCAGACCAGGCCTGGTAGTCGCCTTATCCATTTGGTGGAAAAAACTCGCAACCGATGGTAAAAATGCGAATGAACTTACTAGCCAACGTCTCACCGATATGGGAAGAGCACCTACTTTTTATGACGTATTGGTCCAAGTAGAGAAAGCTTAGCATCACAATGCCAAGCCGCTAAATACTCATTTAAAGCTGAAGTTATTGAGATACTTTATTTTATTTTTGGTTGTAAGTATATTCAGCCTGATTAGTGGTTGCACATCTATTGGTTATTTTGCTCAAGCAGCACAAGGTCAGTTCTCTCTTTTATACAGGGCTAAGCCAATAAATAGTTGGCTGACTAATCCTGAAGCAGATGAAAAACTCAAGGAAAAACTTAGGCGTATTCAAGAGATACGTCAGTTCGCTGCTCGCGAATTGGGTTTGCCCAACAATGCAAGTTACACATCTTATGCTGACCTTAACCGTCAGTTTGTTGTTTGGAACGTAGTCGCTACTCCAGAACTTTCCTTAGTTCCTCTTAAGTGGTGCTTTCCCGTAGCCGGATGTGTCGACTACCGTGGTTACTACGACAAACACACAGCTCAAAATTTTGCTGATGAATTAAATAAAAAAGGAATGGACGTGCGCATTTCTGGCGTTCCAGCCTATTCCACATTGGGATACTTTAACGATCCTGTTCTATCTACATTCATTCATTACTCTGAACCAGAGTTAGCGCGCCTTATTTTTCACGAACTTGCGCACCAAGTAGCATATGCATCAGGTGATTCGACATTCAATGAATCATTTGCAACGACCATAGAAGAAATAGGAGTGTCGCGTTGGCTCGCAGCACGAGGCGACGACAATTTAATTGCAAACAACGGTCTTTTTCAAAGCAGGCGTAAAGATTTTTTAAACCTACTACATACCTATAGATTTAAATTCGAAGAAGTTTACCGGAAGCCAATTAGTGACGATCTTAAGCGACAAGGAAAAAAAGAGTTAATCCGATTAATTAAATCAGATTACGATTTGTTGAAGCAAACATGGGATGGATATGCAGGTTATGACCGGTGGTTTGATGAGCCAGTATCTAATGCACATTTCGTGTTGATTGCTACCTACCATGAGTTAGTTCCAGAGTTTAAGGCCCTTCTTGCAGAGAAGGGAAATTTAAAAGATTTCTATCGCGAGGTAATTGATCTAGCAGCTATGAATGCTAAGGCGCGTCGCAAGGCACTACAACGCCACACCCCAGTAGTACATCAGACACCCATCAAAAGCGGACGAATTGACGCTGCTGCATCGCAATAAGAACACAACTTATTGCATTTGCGCTAGCATCATGGTCATAAAAAATGTTTCGCAAGTCTGAATATATTCAAACAGATGGTGTGATTTGTTCAGTTAAATAAAGGCGATAGTCGATGGATAAATTTTGGATTAAGTCATATCCTGCGGGCGTTCCTGCTGAGATTGATTACACACGCTATCGGTCCCTGGTGCACTTAATGGATGAAGCCTTCATCAAGTACGCCCAGCGAAATGCTTATGTTTGTATGGATAAGTTTCTGACCTACGCTGAGCTGGATTCTATGTCTAAGAAACTAGGCGCCTGGCTGCAGTCACAAGGGTTGGCTCCAGGAGCACGAGTTGCTTTAATGATGCCCAATGTTTTGCAGTACCCAATCGCTATTGCTGCAGTACTGCGAGCCGGATATACCGTGGTCAATGTTAATCCTCTTTACACACCGCGCGAGCTTGAACATCAACTTAAAGATTCGGGTGCCGAAGCTATTATTATTCTAGAAAATTTTGCCCATACGTTAGAAAAAGTTATTTCACATACACCGATTAAAATCGTGATCATCGCTAGTATGGGAGATATGCTGGGTGGCATGAAAGGGAGCATAGTAAATTTTGTTGTTCGTAATATTAAAAAAATGGTTCCCGCCTTTTCGCTGCCTAACGCCATACGCTTTAATACTGTGCAGGCCGAAGCCGCTTCTATGACATTGAGGCATATAGATCTTGCTCATGATGACATCGCCTTTTTGCAATATACCGGCGGTACTACTGGCTTATCCAAAGGTGCGATGCTCAGCCATCGTAATGTGATTGCCAATCTCATGCAGAACGAAGCATGGTTACAACCAGCGCTCCAAAAGGAGCCTACACTTGAGTCATTAAGCTTTGTCTGCGCTTTACCGCTGTATCATATTTTTGCATTAACAATATGCTGTCTTATGGGCACGCGCATTGGTGGTTTAAATATTTTGATCCCCAATCCACGTGATATTCCAGGGCTTGTAAAGACGCTCTCTAAATATCGCTTTAATATGTTTCCAGCGGTGAATACGCTGTATAACGGCTTATTAAATAATCCAGATTTTTCAAAAATCGATTTTTCTATGCTCAAGCTATGTAATGGCGGCGGCATGGCTGTACAAAAGGCTGTCAACGATCGTTGGCGTGCCATCACTGGTAAAAGTATAGTAGAAGGCTATGGGTTGTCTGAGACGGCACCTGTAGCTACAGCAAATCCTGCAGACTCTGAAGAATTTACAGGAACGATAGGCCTACCTATTCCTTCTACAGAAATCGCCATACTTGATGATAATTCTCAGCCAGTACCACTGGGACAGACTGGGGAAATTGCAATTCGTGGGCCACAGGTCATGGTGGGTTATTGGCAGCGGCCCGAAGAAACAAGTCAAGTCATGACTGTCGATGGTTTTTTTAAGTCAGGTGATATTGGGTTTATGGATGAAAGAGGATATGTAACCATAGTCGATAGAAAAAAAGACATGGTTCTTGTGTCTGGTTTCAATGTTTATCCCAATGAAGTTGAAGGCGTCGTCGCCATGCACCCTGGCGTGCTTGAGTGTGCTGTTGTTGGGGTTCCGGATACCAACACGGGCGAAGCCGTGAAGCTTTTTGTTGTACGGCGCGATCCCGAGCTTACCAAGGAAGATCTAATGGCTTACTGCCAAGATGTATTGACTGCCTACAAGCGGCCCAAGATTATAGAGTTTCGTGATCAGCTGCCTAAGACAAATGTAGGCAAAATCCTCAGACGTGAATTGCGTGATTCCAAATCATAAAATTATCCTTGCTATATAACTTTTCAAGAACGCTGTACATACCTAAGCGCAGACTGTACTTATTGAATGAAAATAGTTTTACCACTATTTTTCTTAAGCTAAGGATGGCAGATTTCTAGGCCGACGATTTTCGTCAGTGGCTACGTAGGTAAGCGTAGCTTCAGTAACCTTAACCACGTCGGATTCCATACGATGTCGTTCAGCATAGACTTCAACATTGACAGTTATGGACGTCGTTCCAGTTTTTATTATCTTTGCATAAAACGATAATAAATCTCCAACAAAAACAGGTTGTTTAAAGACGAAAGAGTTCACAGCCACCGTTCCTACCCGGCCGTGAGCTCTTCTAACGGCTGGTACAGCCGCTGCCAAATCGACTTGGGACATAATCCATCCGCCAAACACATCTCCGTGGATATTTGCATCGGATGGCATGGGCATCACACGTAATGTAGGCATACCCTCGGGTAAACGCGTTATTTCTCCATTATTCACAGTCAGCCCCTTCGTAGTTTCGATTGATAAGTGGTTTAAACGATAAAATACCAGAGCAGCAGCATCTCACACACATTCTGTAGTTAATCCTGCCCGGTCTTTTTAAATCATGCGTAATCACTCTAGCCGTTCAGTTGAAATACCCGCCAATCAAGGCACGCGCGATGACTGGACGACCCTCAAAACACTTATTCCCTATCTTATGGAATGGAAGTGGCGAGTCCTGTTTGCGCTACTTAGCTTGGTAGCGGCAAAAATGGCTAACGTGGGTGTGCCGTTAGTACTCAAACAGCTCATAGATAAGCTCGCACCCTTGCCAAGCCAAGCCGCCTACGCATTAGTTGTGCCCGTTGGATTACTCATAGCCTACGGCGCATTGAGACTGTCGGCAACAGTGTTCACTGAATTACGAGAGTTCTTTTTTGCCAGGGTCACGCAACGGGCAGTTAGAAATATTGCACTAAGGGTTTTTCGACATTTGCACGCACTGTCATTACGGTTTCACTTAAACAGACAAACAGGTGGAGTAACCCGTGATATCGAGCGGGGTACTCGAGGTATTTCTTCTCTCGTTTCTTATACATTGTTTAGTATTTTGCCGACCATTGTAGAAATTACATTGGTGTTAGGTTATCTGAGCTTTCAATACGACATATGGTTTTCTGCGATTACAGTGATTGCGCTGGTTACGTATGTCACCTTTACTGTGCTTATTACGGAATGGCGAACTCATTTTCGTCGGACCATGAACGATCTGGATTCTAGAGCGAGTACCAAAGCTATCGACTCACTACTAAACTATGAAACAGTAAAGTATTTTGGTAATGAAGAATACGAAGCTAATCGATATGATCAAGGTCTACAAAATTATGAGCGTGCAGCCGTCAAATCTCAGACATCTCTGACACTTTTAAATACGGGACAATCATTAATCATTGCAACTGCTGTGACCCTCATCCTATGGCGTGCGACGCTAGGCGTTACAGAGGGCACTATGACACTAGGTGATTTAGTGTTGGTTAATGCCTTCATGATTCAGCTATACATACCTCTGAATTTTCTGGGAGTGCTTTATCGCGAGATCAAGCAAAGCTTGGCTGATATGGAAAAAATGTTCGCGCTTTTAGACCAACACCGTGATGTCGCAGATTCTACAAGTGCCAAGTTACTACAATTTAAATCAGCTGAGGTTCATTTTAGCCATGTAGATTTTAGTTACGAAACAAATCGTCAAATTCTCTTTGACATAGATTTTGTTGTGGCAGCGGGTACTACAACAGCTGTTGTGGGCCATAGTGGATCTGGTAAATCAACATTGGCGCGCTTACTTTTTCGGTTTTATGACGTTGATCGCGGCGGTATTTTCATTGATGATCAGGATATTCGCGATGTAACTCAGTCATCGCTAAGAAGTGCAATCGGTATCGTGCCTCAAGACACAGTTCTGTTTAATGACAGCATTGCATACAATATTGCTTATGGTAGGCCAGGTGCAACACAAGATGAAATCATCGCTGCGGCCAAATCAGCATACATTCACGACTTTATAGTCAGTTTGCCCGACGGTTATGAAACTACAGTTGGTGAGCGTGGCCTTAAATTATCAGGCGGTGAGAAGCAGCGTGTTGCCATCGCGCGTACCTTACTAAAAAATCCAGCTATTTTGGTTTTCGACGAGGCTACCTCGGCACTGGATTCCCAGGCTGAGCAAGCGATACAAATGCAGCTAAAAGAAATTGCGCGAAACAGAACAACCCTCGTTATTGCCCATCGTTTATCTACCATCGCTGATGCTGACCAAATTTTAGTTATGGATCAGGGCCGCATCGTTGAGCGCGGTACGCACGCACAACTACTAGCAGCGGGTGCAGAGTATGCTCAAATGTGGGAACGTCAACTAGCAAGATCCGATTCTGAAGCAGACTTTTCTCCTGCAATTCCCTCGTTGCTAAACTAAGCAGGTAGTGCATAAAAAATTCATTTCTGTTAAGCGATCTCAGAGTTCTGGCAAATAATGACTATTCTTTTACAATAACGTTCTAATTTATTTATATCTGCTGCTATGAACCCCAGAGCCTTGTTAATCGATAGTTTTCATGCCGCCGTAGGTGCTGTTGATCCGCTGAAGATTGTGGCGCCTCATCTTCCTCCACCACCCAAAGGAAAAACACTCGTGGTGGGTGCCGGTAAAGCTGCTGCGAGTATGGCAAGAGCTGTGGAGCTGGCCTGGCCAGTTAGTGCCCCTATTGAGGGCTTAGTAGTTACTCGCTATGCGCATGGTTTAGACACAGCCCATATAAAAGTGATTGAGGCAGGTCATCCCGTACCAGATAGTGCTGGCGAACTCGCGGCTGCAGAGATTCTTCAGAGAGTAAGTGAGCTTGGCCCAGATGATTTACTTATTGCCTTGATATCTGGAGGAGGTTCTAGTTTATTGTCATTACCTGTTGAGGGTATTGAGATGGCAGACTTGAAAAAAGTAACAAGCAGTCTTTTGCATTCGGGTGCACCCATTACTGAAATGAATATCGTACGCAAGCACCTATCGCGTATACAAGGTGGTCGACTGGCAGCTGCGTGTAAAGCCCCTGTGCTAACCCTGATTATTAGTGATGTCACAGGTGATGACCCAAGTGCGATTGCCTCGGGTCCGACGTGTCCGGATTCCAGCACATATCAAGACGCACTCGATGTGCTATCACGATTTAAGGTTGATGCCCCTTTAGCTATTCTTAATCATCTTCGTGCGGGTGTTGATGGCTCGATAGGTGAAACGCCTAAGCCTGGTGACATATCCTTTGCACATACGAAAAATATAGTCATTGCAACAGCTCATAAGTGTCTCCAGACTGCGGCTGAATTTTTTCGTGCTGCGTTAATTACTCCTGTAGTTCTGGGCGATACCGTGACGGGCGAAGCATCAGAAGTAGCGAAAGTATATGCCGCACTAGTGCGTGAAGTTCGCATGCATAGCCAACCTTTTACACCACCAGTTGCGCTTATTTCAGGCGGTGAGTGTACAGTTACTGTACGTGGAAATGGTCGTGGTGGCCGCTGCGCGGAGTTTCTTACTTCGCTAGCTGTTGAGTTAGATGGGATGCCGGAGGTTTATGCCTTGGCAGCCGATACAAATGGTATCGACGGCACAGAAGATAACGCCGGAGCTTTGCCTTTTCCAGATTCCGCCAGCAGAGCCACAGCGCT
>JAJTGE010000008.1 GCA_021298555.1 Oxalobacteraceae bacterium | reverse complement strand
GCTGCTGCCGAAGTTGCCCACCAGTTTGCCATCGCGATCGATCAAATATTTACTGAAGTTCCAACCGGGTGATTTTCCACCCGCTTTAATCAGTGCAGCAAACATAGGATTGGCGTCTTTGCCTTTGACTGATGATTTCGCGAACATTGGAAATTTCACGCCGTAGGTGTTGTAGCAAAAGTCAGCGATTTCTTTGTTGTTTCCCGGTTCTTGGCTAAAGTCATTCGAAGGAAATCCCAGGATAACTAGTCCTTTGTCTTTATAAGTGGCATAAAGTTTTTCTAGGCCTTCGTATTGCGACGTGTATCCGCAGTAACTTGCTGTATTAACAACTAGTGTTACTTTGCCGGCATACTGGCAGAGGTTTTGGGGGGAATCATCCTGCAAACGATTAAATTTGTGGTTCAGCAGCGCCGGACAATCCTGAGCGCTAACAGTGGCGGGGGTCATCATGCCGGCCAAAGCCAATGCGGAGATGACCGTAACAATCATCGATCGAATGCTGTAGGAAAGTGATTTCATAATTTCAGCCCAATACCAAAAGGTTTTAATTTAAACTAGTGAGTCATTCTAGCGTATTCTGATTATTCAGGTGTGGGCCAAAAAGGGCACGCAGAAACTTTCTCTATTTATAACTCTGAGACTATTTAGCCTTGAACAACGCATAAGCACTTCACTTTGAAATTGCAGCAATTAACCTGAGAAATCAATGCGCCACCTGATACTGGTACTGGGCGACCAGCTGAGTTTTGACAGTCCTGCTTTAGAAAATTTTGACCCAACCCAAGACAGTCTGTTGATGATAGAGGCGCCGGGCGAAGCCAGCCATGTCTGGTCGCACAAGGCGAGGATTGCGATATTTCTATCGTCCATGCGGCATTTCATTAATCAGGCTGCTGCGCGTAGTTGGCCGTTTGATTACATACAAATCGACGAAAAGCTCCCGCCTACCTATGAAGAACGAATAGCCATCGCTTTGCGCCGTCACAGCCCAAAAGCACTGGTTGTCGTTGAGCCGGGCGAGTGGCGCATGCAAAAATCGCTGGAGTCGGTTTGTGCCGCTGAGGGCATAGAGCTTCGTCTGATAGACGACACTCACTTTCTTTGTAGCCGACATGAATTTTCCCAGTGGGCCAAGGGGAAAAAAGAATTACGACTGGAATTTTTTTATCGCGTGATGCGCAAACGCTATAACGTGCTGATGGTCGATAACGAGCCTGAAGGCGGCCAGTGGAATTTTGATGTGGACAATCGCAGCGCCTATCCCAAGCGCACTGGGCCCGGAGAAATTACGGAGCCCGCATTTTTTGAGCCAGACGACATAACTAAGGAAGTTTTTCATCTGATTGAGAAAATGTTTCCAGACCATCCAGGTCAGCTAGAAAAATTTGCTTGGCCTGTTACGCGCGACCAGGCGTTGCATGCGCTCGAGGTATTTGTTGCTCAACGCTTGCCATCGTTTGGTCAGTATCAAGACGCGATGTGGACCGATACCCCTTTGGGCTGGCATTCGTTGCTATCAGCAGCACTCAATCTACATTTGATAAACCCCCGGGAAGTCATTGCGGCTGTTGAAACAGCCTACCGTGATGGCCGTGTGAGCTTAGCCAGTGCAGAAGGGTTTATACGGCAGGTATTGGGATGGCGAGAATTTATCCGCGGTGTGTACTGGACAGACATGCCCAACTTAAAAGAGGCAAATCATTACCAAAGCAAGGGTGATTTACCTGCATGGTTTTGGACGGGTGAAACCCGTATGGCTTGCATGCGCGACAGCTTGCAGCAAACCCTGGAATGGGGCTATGCCCATCACATACAGAGGCTGATGGTGTTAGGGAATTTTGCAACCCTCGCGCAGCTGTCGCCGCAGCAAGTCGGTGACTGGTTTTTGGCAATCTACGTTGATGCCATTGAATGGGTAGAATTGCCTAATACATCAGGTATGGCTTTGCACGCCTGTGGCAGCCGGTTCACTAGCAAACCTTATGTGGCTAGCGGTGCCTACATAGGTCGTCAGAGCAATTACTGTGGTCAATGTCATTACGATGCGACCAAGCGCTCGGGTGAGAAGGCCTGTCCATTTAATACGCTTTATTGGAATTTTATAGAAAAGCACGAAGCATCATTGTCATCGAATCCGCGCACCGCGTTAATGACTAAAAATTTACAAAAAATGGATAAGGACGAGCTCACACGTGTGAAATTACACGCCAAACACGTCTTGAGTAATTTGGATACTCTATAGCAGTCAGGTTGTGGGGGGGTAAATGTACTATCGGAAGATTTTTGATTATCATAGTTAGTACTCCCTTCTAATAAGAGTTAGCATTTGTTGGGCGCATAGGAAATCGAACGGTCACTTTTTGTTGGTAAAATTCTTACATTCACTATTACTGGTCACTATTCATGCTGTATCCCGAACTCTTTCGATCGCTAGAGCAAGTCCGCTGGAACATGGAAAAGGACATTCCTTGGGATGATTTCGATCCCAAACTTTTATCCGACGAACAAGCGCAGACCATACGCATGAACGCCATCACGGAATGGTCAGCATTACCTGCGACAGAAATGTTTTTACGCGATAACCGTCATGACAGTGATTTTTCTGCGTTCATGTCGGTATGGTTTTTCGAAGAGCAAAAACATTCATTGGTCTTGATGGAATACTTACGTCGCTTTCGTCCAGAGTTGGTGCCAACCGAAGAAGAGTTAGATAACGTACGTTTTGAATTCGATCCTGCACCGCCGCTAGAGACGCTCATGATGCATTTCTGCGGTGAGATACGACTAAATCACTGGTATCGCTGTGCGGCAGAATGGCACTCCGAACCTGTCATAAAACAAATATATAAAATTATTAGCCAAGACGAAGCACGTCATGGGGGTGCGTATCTGCGTTACATGAAAAAAGCACTCGGCGAGATGGGTGATACCGCACGCTCGGCGTTCGCAAAAATTGGTGTGTTGATGGCATCTGCTCGTCGCACCGAGAAGCCTTTGCATCCAACAAATCTGCATGTCAATCAGGCGATGTATCCCAATGATACAGTTCAAAGTCGGTTGCCTGATCCTGATTGGCTAGAGCGCTGGCTTGATAAACAAATACAGTTTGATGGCGAGTGGGAAAAGAAAGTGGTGGACAGAATTCTGCACAATTTGTCGCTTCTTTTTGAACGTTCATTTGAAACGGTTCAGGATTTAAATCGCTATCGCAAAGAAGCCAACGCTAGGCTAGTGCCGCAAACTAGTACTGCGACCTAAATTATTTAGTGTTTGTGTTCTTCGTGTGCGTTACCAGACCCATGGTTGCCGTGCGCTGTGAAGTCCATAACCTCGACTGAAACATTGACTGCGCCAGCTTTACGAAAAGTCAGCGTCATAGGGAATTTTTCACCAGCCTTCAACGGTTTTTTCAGGCCGAAAAGCATGATGTGAGGGCCTTGGCCCGGCTTCATCGCAAGGCTGGTCTCTGCTTTGAGCTCTACGCTCTCAACAGAGCGCATCTTCATCACATCACCTTCCATGGACATAGTATGCAGTTCGACGCGATCAGCTATCGTTGTGCTCGCTGATATCAGCGCATCATCGGATTTTCCTTTGTTCGAAACCTGCAAAAAAGCTGCGCTGTTGGGCATGCTGCCAACAGTAGCGCGTGCGTGAGCATGTTCGATGACAAGGCTACCAGCCTTGACTGTATGTGCTTTCACATTAACCATCATGAGCAGAGTAAAAAAACTAAAAGCGAGTCGTTTGATCATGATGAAATCCTATCGGGCTTAGTAATAAAAGCAAAATTATAAGTCGGCTAGTCTAAACAAAAAGGCTTAGTTCATTCTCCACCTGCAAACCCATGTTGGCGCCAAGCTTCATATACCGTGATAGCAACGGCGTTTGAGAGGTTGAGGCTGCGATTGTCTGGCCTCATAGGTAATCGTATACGCTGCTCAGTTGGAAAGGAATCGCGCAATTCTGCGGCGAGTCCACGGGTTTCTGAGCCAAAAACTAAGACGTCACCCGGCTCAAATCGCACGGAAGAAAAAATGGCCGAGCCGTGGGTGGTTAAAATAAAAATTCGCAGCGGATCAGGTTGAGCAGTAGCGATAAAGTCTGACCAGTTCGCATGAACCTGCATGTGTGCGTATTCATGATAATCCAGGCCGGCTCTGCGCATTTTTGCGTCATCCAGAGGGAAGCCCAGAGGTTCGATCAAATGAAGCGTGGTTCCAGCATTGGCACACAGGCGAATGATGTTGCCAGTATTCGGAGGAATTTCAGGCTCAACTAGTACAACATGAAACACAGTATTCTCCGATGAAAAATTCACCGCATGGGTGTGCGTGCAACAACAAAATTAGTGACATGAGTAGCGCCATGACGTTTTAAGCACTGCGCCAGTTCATCAAGCGTATGACCGGTCGTCATCACATCATCAACAATACCGACCCGCTTATTGGCTATGAGCCGACTGTTTTGTACAGCGTAGGCATGTCGCATGTTAACCCGCCTTTGATGCAACGGCAGGCTGGCTTGTGCTTGGGTATGTTTCACCCTAACGCAGACTGTGCCCGACATAGGTAGGTTCCAGCGGTGCGCAAGCGTGCGCGCGATTTCTAGGGATTGATTAAAACCGCGTTCGGCAAGTCGCTCAAGTGATAAGGGGACGGCCAACAACAGATCGGGCATAGCTTGTGGCGTGGGCATATCGCTCAAGATACGGCCAAATGCTTTAGCCAGTGGCAGCCTGGCCTGAAATTTGAGATGCTGAACGAGATGATCTATCGGTGGTGCATAGTCGGTTGCTGCAAACGTCGCATCAAACGAAGGAGGATGACTCAGACAAGTGCCGCAAAGGGAGACGTGCGATAAACCAGGTAAGCGTATCGCACAAACAGTACATCGCAGGATGTGCCAGTCTATGTGTCGGACGCAGCATGAGGAACAAAGTGCATCTTGGCTTACGCCACCACACAATAAGCAACTACCAGGCAGTAATTTATCTAGCAGCCAGGGGAGGATAAATCTCAGTCGGTTGGCTTTACTTTGTACGATCTTAATGTCATTCATAGGCATGACCAGAATTAGGTGGGTGCAGAGCTCGCTGCTGTACACTCACAAGCATTATTTCTTTCGCATCTAAGAAATTCAATCGGATGCATTCCATGGCAGACAAACCTAGCGATAATCAGTTCAGCGCGCCGATTTCTGTGGCGCGAGTGCAGCGGCTTTTTGCAAATGCGTTGCGCTGTGATTCATCTCAATTTTTACGACGAGAGATTTCGAGTCGTATGTTCGATCGACTGTCGTTAATCAAAATGCTGCCTGAGCGAATTCTGGATGCCGGTTGTGGCGAGGGCGATGATCTGAAACTGTTTGCACAGATTTTTCCTGCAGCGGATTTGCTGGGAGTGGATATTTCGCCAGCGATGCTACGTGAGGCACGTCATCGTAACCAAGTATCGTTTTCACTTTTGCGCGATGTATTACGGTTGGCGAAACTAAACTTACTCAAGACCTCCTCAACGTTGCTCGCTTGCGCTGAATTCAGCAAGTTGCCTCTGCCCTCAGCCAGCGTCAATATGCTTTGGTCTAATTTGTCGTTGCATTGGCACCCGCAACCGCACAGGGTGATTAGAGAGTGGGCTCGTGTATTGCGTACCGATGGTTTGCTGATGTTTAGTGCCTTTGGCCCAGATACTTTTTTGCAGCTGAGAGAAGCCTATTCCAGTCTGGGTCTTTCCCCCCCAATACTTCCCTTTGTGGACTTGCATGATTATGGCGATATGCTGGTTGAAGCCGGGTTTGCAGACCCGGTTATGGATATGGAAAAATTGAATATCACTTATTCATCCGTAGATAAATTATTTGCCGATGTGCGAGGGCTGGGTGGAAATCCGCTCTTGGAGCGAAGTAGTGGCTTGGTTGGGCGCCAGCGTTGGAAAACCTTGCATCAGGCAATAGAACAGCAAAAGCGTACAGATGAGCAAATTTCACTCACAGTTGAAGTTATTTACGGTCACGCCTTCCTTCCTAAGCCCAAAAAGACGCGTGCAGGAGAGTCAATTATCCAGTTTAAAAACAAACCCTTTTAAACGATTAGTTTGAAACGAGACTGACTGGTTGGGCCTCGGGGCAGTGGGTTTATTACTTGGCTGTAGTTATGCTTTTGGCTTATACTCGCCCGGCTTTGGGGCCGCATAACAAGCTTTTTCTGGACAGGGTATATTGACATGGCTAAGCGGGAGTGGATTTCTAAAAAAAACTGCTCAATCACGCCTGGTCAGCTGATTAAAGCTTACCTAGCGCTGTGCTCAGTTTCTTTTTTAGTAGCTGCTTATTTTTTGTTTCATGGCACCTGGGTGATTCTAGTTTTTGCGCTCCTTGAAATGACTGCTGTTGGTGCCGCATTTGTTTATGTCGGACGTCATGCGGGTGACAAAGAATGTGTGCTCTTAAGCGCGGATGGTTTGGTTGTTGAGCTGGTGGAGGCCGATCAGGTCCGCCAGTTCCGAATGGATCCACGTCGCACCCGAATTGCAGTACCCGCACTTCGACACCGGCTGATTGCATTAGAAGCAAATGGTGATCGAATTGAAGTAGGCCGCTTTTTGACGGATAAAAAACGGCAGCAGTTCGCACAAGAATTAACGCGGGAGCTGATGGATTACCGATCAGTTGCTGTTTGAACCGATATTGCAAACAGAATTTCAATCAGGCTTTTGAGGACATTATGAAACACGCGAAATGCCTACTCTCCACGCTTATGGCGTCTGCCGGACTCTGCTTGTCTGGCTACGTTTATGCGGCCAACGATATGGTTGGCGGACCTGCAGTGCATCAACTGAATTTCCAAACACCTGTCACTTCCATCGCAGCTGATATCTATGAGCTGCATGTGTGGATGATTGCTATTTGTGTAGCTATTTTTATTGCTGTGTTTGGTGTGATGTTCTATTCCATACTTAAACACCGCAAATCAGTAGGGCACGAAGCGGCTAACTTCCATGAAAGCACTACGGTAGAAATAGCCTGGACGGTAGTACCTTTTGTTATCGTTGTGTTGATGGCACTGCCGGCAACCAAGACAGTCGTTGCGATGAAGGACACGTCTAACGCGGACATCACAATTAAAGCCACGGGTATGCAGTGGAAATGGGGTTACGATTACCTCAAAGGTGAAGGTGAAGGCGTTGCTTTCCTTTCCGCGCTTGCTACGCCGCGTGATCAGATAAACGGCAAAGCCCCCAAAGGTGATAACTATCTTTTAGAGGTAGACAATCCTTTGGTTGTGCCGGTTAACAAAAAAATCCGTATTGTGACAACTGCTAATGACGTGATACACGCTTGGGGTGTGCCGGCATTTGGTGTCAAGCAGGATGCGATACCTGGATTTGTTCGCGATACATGGTTTAAAGCAGAAAAGATAGGTACCTATCGCGGTAACTGCTACGAGCTATGCGGCAAAGAACACGCTTTTATGCCCATCGTTGTGAGCGTAGTCAGCGAAGAAGATTACGTGAAATGGGTAGCTGATAAGAAGCACGCTATGAGCGCTGCTGCAGATGATCCCAACAAAACCTGGACGGTCGCTGATTTGTCTGCCCGTGGTGAAAAAGTGTATGCGGCCAATTGCGTAGCCTGTCACCAAGCCACAGGCAAAGGTGTGCCAGGCGCTTTCCCAGCACTGGATGGTTCGCAAGTTGTCAATGGCATGCAAGATGGTCAGATCGCAATTCTGCTCAATGGAAAAAATGCCATGCCAGGATGGAAGGCGTCGTTGTCTGATACAGAGATCGCGGCAGTTATTACCTACACACGCAATAGCTGGACAAATAAAGCATCCGACAACATAGTTCAACCGGCCGAAGTTCTGGCTGCGCGCAAGTAATCGAGAAATCAGGAGAAACAGATGAGCACAATTGAACACGCCCACGGTCACGCTGACGATCATGCGCATGACGATCATCATCCCCACGGATGGCGTCGCTGGTTGTATGCCACCAATCACAAAGATATTGGTACGCTTTACTTATGGTTTTCACTCGCCATGCTGATGACGGGTGGAGTTCTTGCCCTAGGTATTCGTGCAGAGTTGTTTATGCCAGGGTTACAGTTATTTCAGCCTGAGTTTTTTAATCAGCTGACTACGATGCACGGCCTGATCATGGTATTCGGCGCGATCATGCCAGCCTTCGTGGGATTTGCTAACTGGATGATTCCGTTGCAGATTGGCGCTGCCGATATGGCGTTTGCACGGATGAACAATTTTTCATTCTGGCTCTTGCCACCGGCAGCTATCTTGCTGGTTTCATCGTTCCTGATGCCTGGCGGCGCAACCGCTGCCGGCTGGACTCTGTATGCACCTTTGAGCACGCAGATGGGCATTGGTATGGACATGGGTATTTTCGCCATGCACATCATGGGCGCCTCCTCCATCATGGGTTCGATCAACATCGTCACCACGATTTTGAACATGCGCGCGCCCGGCATGACCTTAATGAAGATGCCCATGTTTGCATGGACATGGCTGATTACAGCCTACCTACTTATTGCAGTTATGCCGGTGTTAGCTGGCGCGATCACCATGACGCTGACTGATCGTCACTTTGGCACCTCGTTCTTTAACGCTGCCGGTGGTGGTGATCCCGTGATGTACCAGCACATCTTTTGGTTCTTCGGTCACCCTGAGGTCTACATCATGATTTTGCCGGCGTTCGGCATTGTGTCCCAGATCATTCCTGCGTTTTCGCGTAAGCCGCTGTTTGGTTATGCATCGATGGTCTACGCTACATCGTCTATCGCGATTCTTTCTTTCATCGTTTGGGCTCACCACATGTTCGCAACCGGCATGCCGGTGACCAGTCAGCTGTTCTTCATGTACGCGACGATGTTGATTGCTGTGCCTACCGGTGTAAAAGTGTTCAACTGGATCGCCACCATGTGGCAAGGTTCGATGACCTTTGAAACACCGATGCTGTGGGCAGTGGGTTTTATTTTCGTATTTACCATGGGTGGTTTCACCGGCTTGATCTGCGCGATCACACCTGTTGATATTCAACTCCAAGACACCTATTACGTTGTTGCTCACTTCCACTATGTGTTGGTGGCGGGTTCCTTGTTTGCCCTGTTTGCCGGTTTCTACTACTGGGGTCCAAAGTGGACTGGCTTTATGTACAACGAAACACGCGGTCAAATTCACTTCTGGGCTTCGCTAATAACGTTTAACGTGACTTTCTTCCCCATGCACTTCTTGGGTCTGGCCGGCATGCCACGTCGTTATGCTGACTACGCAGCGCAATTTACCGATTTCAACATGCTGGCTTCGATAGGCGCATTTGGATTCGGTCTGTCGCAGGTTTATTTCTTGTTCTTTGTTCTATTGCCATCGATACGTGGCGGCGAGAAAGCGGCTGCTAAGCCATGGGATGGCGCTGAAGGTTTGGAGTGGACTGTGCCAAGTCCAGCACCATTCCACACATTTGAAACCCCACCCACAGTCAATTGATAGTTAACTCCGGCAGCGTAAGCTGCCGGAGCTGCTTCGATTGTTATTACGTCAGGATTTTTTATGTCCGAGCAAAGTAACCCACGCAATCTTCGTACCGCGCTGATTTTATTGTCCGTTGCGGTCGTCTTTTTTATTGGTGTGATCATTAAGCATTCGCTGCTGAGTTGATACTGAATGACAGCATCTGAAGAAGCGCCGGGCCAGCGCCACAAGCGGCGCAATGGCCGTATGTTGGGCAAGCTGGCGGTAATTGCTTTTGCAATGTTTGGTTTTGGGTACTCCTTGGTACCCTTGTATAAAAAGATATGTGAGCTTACAGGCATTAATGTTCTCGCAGTGCAGGAAACAGTCAATGTGAAGCCTGCTAATACGCAGGTCGATAGTAGCAGAACAGTAACGGTGGAGTTCGATGCGAACACCACCGGACCTTGGCGGTTTAAACCGATGGTGGCCAGTATTGAGGTGCACCCAGGCGAGATGGCTCAGGTGGTGTACGAAGTCGTTAATACGCAGGGCAGAGCAATGGAAGCGCAGGCAATACCCAGCTACGCTCCGCAAGAAGCAGCATCGCATTTTCGCAAAATGGAATGCTTCTGCTTTAAGCAGCAAACATTAGCGCCCAATGAGGTGCGACAAATGCCGGTCAGTTTTTATATTGATCCAGCACTACCGAAAAATGTGAAGACGATTACCTTGTCGTACACATTCTTTGAAGTGGGATCCAAAGGTAAGCCGAGCTGAGAGGCAACAGTTGTGGATGATTTAAAGGAAGTAACTCAGCGCAAGATGTCATTTGGCGCTACGGTGAAAGCGGTACTATGGTCTTTTTTTGGCGTTCGGAAGAAAAGTGCGTATGAAGAAGATACGCAAAATTTGAATCCGGTTCACGTCATTATTGCAGGAATTATTGCAGCGATATTATTTGTGATAACGCTGTTAGCCGTAGTAAAAGTGGTAGTGGCAAAATAGGTTGATATAACAACCAAGTCAGTTCTACCATTCGAACATATTTTTGAACATTGTAATCAGGGGAAGTCGATGAGTACTCAACAAGGTCAAGTGCCGTATTACTTTGTACCCGGTCCATCTAAATGGCCGGTACTGATGGGCACCGCGTTGCTGGTGACCATGGCCGGTGCGTCAGCTTGGGTGAATGGCTACAGTTTGGGTAAGCCATTGAACATTCTGGGTATTTTGTCTGCCTTGGTGGTTTTGTATTACTGGTTCGGCGATGCAATTGCTGAATCCGAAGGCGGCCTATACAACGCTCGTATTGATACTTCGTATCGCTGGAGCATGAGCTGGTTCATTTTTTCCGAAGTCATGTTCTTTGGTGCTTTCTTCGGTGCGCTTTTTTATGCACGAGCAATCAGCATGCCGTGGTTGGGAGATTTGGATCATAAATTTTTATGGCCTGACTACGCAGCAAACTGGGGAGGCATTGGCCCAGCAGGAACGATCGACAAATTTGAAACAATGGGTCCGTTTCCCATCCCGACTATCAACACAGCATTATTGCTAACGTCGGGTGTTACGTTGACGATTTCTCACCACGCGCTACGTGCGGGTGATCGAAGCAAAACAGCCCTATGGCTGGGCGCTACTATTTTGTTGGGTGCGATATTCATGATGTTCCAGGCGTATGAATATCATCATGCCTACACCGAATTGAATCTCAAACTGACTTCAGGTATTTACGGTTCAACCTTCTTCATGCTAACGGGCTTTCACGGTTTTCACGTGACTATGGGCGCCATTATGTTGTCCGTCGTTTTGTATCGTGTGATGAAGGGCCACTTCACACCGGACCATCATTTTGCGTTTGAAGGTGCTGCGTGGTATTGGCACTTCGTAGATGTGGTTTGGCTGGGCTTGTACGTTGTTGTGTACTGGCTGTAGGTAGTAACTGGTTAAACAAAGCCGCACTTCGGTGCGGCTTTTTTACTGGTGCGGAGCAGCGTTAGTAAGCAATGCCTGTGGGTTGTATCCAGCCCAAACGGTTAGCTAGCAGCAAAAGCAAAAACAAAACTATAGAGAAGCCAACTCGCAATGCCAGAGCATGCACTGTACGATTGCTTGTGCCTTTATCCCGCATGAGAAAAAACAGCGCGGAACCTAAACTGGCTATGATCAAAATAAAGGCAATGGCAACGATAATTTTCATGTGGGCGCGCGCGGTATATGCGCCTAAGCGCTAAGTTAAATATATAACTGACATTCTAATGCGATTAAGCTTTCATTTCCGGTGGGTACCCTTTGTTGCTGCTGTGGTGGTGGTAGCGATTGGGGTCGCATTGGGAAACTGGCAGTTAAGTCGAGCAGACCAAAAACGCGCACTACAGCAAGAAATGCAAACGCGAGCTGAGTTTGTACCCATCAATGCCAATGCTCAGCCTGCTGATCCCAGCCCGCAAGAATTTCGTCGTATTTCGGCTAATGGTGAATTCGTGCGCAAATGGGCTGTTTATTTAGATAACCGCCCTCATCAGGGTAAGGCAGGGTTTTACCTCCTTATGCCTTTTAAACTAGCCGGCAGCGACCAATCTATTCTTGTTTTACGTGGCTGGTTTCCGCGTGATGCGATTAACCGAGAACGCATACCGGATATTGCTGTACCCGCGGGCCAGGTTCGCATAGAAGGGCGTGTACGAGCTTCAACCAGTCGCCTGATGTCGCTCGGTCAAGCGGCGGCTCTGCAGCCGGGGGCTATCGCGCAGAATGTCGATGTCGCTGAATTTAGCCGCGCCAGCGGACTACCCCTGCAAACTTTTATAATCGAACAAATCAGTGACAGTAATGACGGATTGGTACGCGACTGGCCGGTGCCGTCGGTAGGTATAGATACTCACAAAGGCTATGCATTTCAGTGGTACGGCTTAGCTCTGGCAGCAGTAGTTTTTTTTCTAGTGACAGGATTTCGACGTGCAAGCAACTGAATCAGTTAATACCAGGCCGGTAGGCAGAGGTCGCAGAATGATGCTGATCGTGCTTGCGATCTGCGCTGCCCCCATGATTTTTTCTTATGTAACGTATTACCTGATCAAGCCCGAGGTACGTACCAATTATGGCGAGCTGATTGATCCGCGTAAGTATCCGATTCCTGATTTGGGTGGTGCATCTCTCGACGGTAAACCTGCAAGCCTGGAACAATTAAAGGGCAAGTGGATATTGCTGCAGGTGGATGCGGCTGTGTGCGATAAAGCCTGTACTCAAAAACTTTATTACATGCGTCAGCTGCGCTTAACCCAAGGTAAAGAGAAGGGGCGTGTGGAACGTGTATGGCTGATTACCGATGATGCGCCGCTCGATATCGCGCTCATGAAAGAATATGACGGCACGCATTTTTTGCGCGTCGATGCACAAAAGCTCGCAGCCTGGTTGCCCACGGCTGAAGGCGGCAAAGCAAGCGATCATCTGTTCATGATTGATCCCTTGGGTAATTTGATGATGCGTTTCCCCAAAGACCCCGATGCCAACAAGATCAAAAAAGATATCTCACGCCTACTCAAGGCCTCCAGCATAGGCTAATGGCATGTTGATTGGTTTAGCCCTTAAGGGCCTGCTGGTTGCTTTGATACCGGCGACGCTGGTGTATCTGTCGCGTGGCACTGACCGCTATCGCAAGCTGGCATGGGTCATGGTGTTTTTCACGTTTGATTTAATTGTATTCGGTGCATTCACTCGCTTAACCGATTCCGGACTCGGTTGCCCTGACTGGCCGGGTTGTTATGGTGAAGCCAATCCCTTTTTGGCTCACGAAGATATCAGTGCGGCACAAGCGGCGATGCCGACGGGGCCGGTCACAGTGTTCAAAGCCTGGATAGAAATGATTCATCGTTACCTGGCCATGGGCGTGGGTGTTTTGATCATTGCTGCACTCGTTATTGCCTGGCGTTTGTCGCGGGCATCCTCTGAGCTTCGTTATTCGCCTAAATTACCTGCCCTATTACTTTTGTTTGTGTGCATACAAGGTGCGTTTGGAGCGTGGACAGTCACCCTAAAATTGCAGCCAGTGATAGTAACGATTCACCTTTTATTGGGTATGTCCTTGTTATCGCTACTAACCTGGCATGCTATGCGCCAAAGTCCTCCGCCAGTCGTAGCGGGCGATGCACACACCATGCGCTGGCCAGCCTTGCTGTCATTGTCGATTTTATTTGTTCAGATAGCGCTTGGCGGTTGGGTCAGCACGAATTACTCAGCATTAGCTTGTGGAGGTTTTCCGCTGTGTCAGGGATCGCTGATGCCGGAGATGGAATGGGCTCAGGGCTTTACTTTATGGCGCCCATTGGGAATGACGTCGTCAAATGAATACCTACCCTTCGGCGCGCTGGTAGCGATTCATTGGGCGCACCGCTACTTCGCTATTTTCGTCGTAGGCTTAGTGGCATGGACTAGCCACAGGGCGCGCAAAATCGAGGGATTACGCAGCGTATCTCGGGCTATTTCCTGGGTCATTCTGGCTCAGCTCGCCACGGGGATATCAACCGTATTGCTGGATTGGCCTTTGTCTATCGCCGTATTGCACAATGCGGGCGCTGCAATACTGTTAATACTCCTCGTCATGCTAAACTATCTCATTGTTTTTTCAACGAAAAACACAGATATCCCACACTCTGTGTACACCCTTCCGGCCTGAGCTTTATTCCATGACCACCCTGATTGCCGAGCAAAACCGCATCGCCCAATACTGGGCGCTGACCAAGCCCAGGGTGACCCAGCTCGCGGTTTTTTGCGCCGTAATCGGCATGTTTCTGGCCACCCCAAATTTGCCTGATTGGCGCTTGGTGCTGTCTGCAACTGTGGGCATATGGCTGCTGGCAGGGGCTGCATTTGCGATTAATTGTCTGGTAGAGCGTGAAATTGATTCGCGCATGGCACGTACCGCGCGTCGTCCGTTAGCACGGGGCGAAATCACAGTGATACAAACGCTCGCATTTTCCAGTGTGATAGGCGGCGCTGGTATGTGGGTGCTCTATAACTTGGTAAATCCGCTAACGATGTGGCTCACATTTGCTACTTTTGTTGGTTACGCCGTGATTTACACCATCATTCTTAAGCCTGCCACGCCACAAAATATTGTGATTGGCGGCTTGTCAGGTGCCATGCCGCCTGCACTAGGTTGGGCAGCCATAGCCAATGATGTGAGCATGCAAGCATGGATATTAGTACTCATCATTTTCGTGTGGACGCCGCCGCATTTTTGGGCGTTGGCACTTTATCGTCGTGATGATTATGCAAAATCGGGGCTGCCTATGCTGCCCATTACGCATGGCATGGAGTTCACCCGTTTTCATGTCTGGCTTTACACGATTGCACTCGTGGCAACTTCCATGCTTCCATTTGCTGTTCGCATGAGCGGCATCATGTATCTGATTAGCGCGGCTGTACTGGGCGTGATTTTTCTCTGGTATGCATGGCGCATATGGCGGCACTATGACGACATCATCGCTCGCAAAGCTTTTGCGTATTCCATCGTCTATCTCTCCTTGCTTTTTGCTGCGCTATTGATCGATCACTACTTACCTTATTGATCAACCTAGTTGAATCTCCCATGCGGTATTTGCTGACACTACTCACTTGCTTGCTAGCGTTAACCGCTTGCGATAAACCGCAGACACCTAAAGTACCTTTCGCCAACACCGATGTCACGGGTCTGGATTATGCGAAAGGCTTTACGCTCACTGATCACACCGGAAAACGCCGTACGCTGGCCGATTTCAAAGGTAAAGTTGTCGTTGTTTTTTTTGGTTACACCCACTGTCCGGATGTATGTCCAACGACCTTGTCAGAGATGGCGGGTATTCTGAAAACCTTGGGTCCTGAAGCAGCACGTCTGCAGGTTTTGTTTATTACATTAGATCCCGAGCGTGACACGCCCGAGCTAATGGCCAGTTTTGTACCTGCGTTTGATCCAAGTTTTTTAGGTCTGTGGGGAGAGCAGCCGGACATAGATAAAGTTGCGAAAGACTTCAAAGTATTTGCGCAAAAAATTCAGAGTAAAGATGGTAAGAACTACACCATCGATCATACGGCTGGCAGCTATGTGTTTGATGACCAGGGACACATACGTTTATTCGTCAGGCATGGTCTGGGCAGCGATGGTTTACTCAAAGACTTGCAACGTTTATTAGCTAGTCCCGCTAGCTAAGTAGGTTAGCTATAGTAGTGAGTTTCTATGTCACGAAAAAAACGCCCGTCTTGCGGGCGTTTAGTTTTTTAAGCAGCGAATAACTTAGGCATACTCAGCCAATGTGGCTTTCATTTTTTTCATAGCCGCAGTTTCTATTTGGCGGATACGTTCTGCAGAAACGCCAAACTCATCAGCCAACTCATGCAGCGTCGCGCCCGAGCCATCGTCATTAGCCAACCACCGCGCTTCAACTATGCGACGTGAGCGTTCATCGAGTTTAGCGAGGGCTGAGGCAAGACCTTCGGACTGCAAATGATCAAACTGTTTGTTCTCAAGAACTTTCAGAGGCTCTGAATGTTCTGCGGATAAATAAGAAATCGGTGCGAAGTTATCGTCTTCATCATCCGTCGGTGACTCTAAAGCGACATCGCGGCCCGCCATGCGCATTTCCATTTCTATGACTTCTTCGCGTTTGACTTTTAGCGATGCAGCCAGTGCATCCACCTGATCTGGAGTCATGGCATCAAGGCCAGTTTTATGGCTGCGCAAATTGAAAAATAATTTGCGCTGAGCTTTGGTCGTAGCCAGTTTCACCATGCGCCAGTTACGCAAAATATATTCGTGAATTTCTGCTTTAATCCAATGCATGGCGTAAGAAACCAAACGCACACCTTGTTCTGGGTCGAAGCGTTTGACGGCTTTCATTAAACCGACGTTGCCCTCTTGTATAAGGTCTGCGTGAGGCAAACCATAACCGAGATAGCCGCGCGCAATAGAAACAACCAACCGCAAATGAGAAACGATGAGTGCTTGCGCTGCCGCCAGATCATGCTGGTCACGCAAACGGCGAGCGAGTGAAAGTTCTTCTTCCTGACTCAGCAGTGGCAAATGATTAACTGTAGAAATATACGCGTCAATATTGCCCAGGCTTACAGGTAAGCCCAAAGCCAACGGCTGATGACCAGCCGGCACGAGTGCGGACGAAGCGGACAAAGCTGTCATAAATGCTCCTTGTTAGTCTAATTGGGCATGGTCATTTGGTGATTGTTGACCGCCCTCACAGCCTCAATATTAGCACTCTCATGGGCGGAGTGCTAAGCGGCTCGAGGATACAAAAGAGATATAAAAATGTAAATAGAGGCAGCGATGAATGTTTAGTTCAGGTGGATTCGCTGAGCGCCCGCCAGACTGAGAGCATGGCTCCTGCCACGCCCAGCATCGTGCTGGCAAACAGCAATAGCACGGTAGTGCCCACATTCAGAGGCTGAAGTTGAAAAACAGAGCCATACAAACTTGCTAGTTCGCGAACGGGTGTGTTTAAAAGGCTAAGTATTGCAAGCACGCCTAGGAGAGCTAGGCAGCCAGCGGCTAGGCCCAGCAAGCCGCCTGAGTAGTAAAAAGGTCTTGCAACAAAGCCATCGGTGGCCCCCAGCAGCCGTGAAACGCTGATTTCTTCGGATTGGTTATTAACTTGTAGGCGTATGGTGTTAAACACAACGGCTAAGACCACACCGGCTAGGGTCGCTGCCAGCAGCCAAAGCACGATAGTCCCCAGTTGCAGTATGGCCGCCAGCCGCTTGACCCATGCAGCATCTAGCTGCACCGATTCGACTCCGTTCATACGCTTGTACACATCTGCGAGCTTTTCTATCAGCACCGTACCTGCTTCATCCCGCGGTTTTGCCAGTCTCACCACATAGGCATCGGGCAGTGGGTTATTACCCAGTGTTGCCACGATATCGCCCAGTCCGGCCCGCTCTTTCAATGTTGATAGAGCCTTGTCGCGCGAGATGAATTCAAGTTTGATTTCTACTCCCGCAGATTTTGCGGCACCGAGTAATTGATTGGATAAAGTTTGAGCCTGATCTTGCGGTAATTCCGTTGAGAGAAAGATGGTTATCTCAGGCTCAACCGCCAGCTCACGCGAAACGGGGCGTAGATTATCAAGCAGGGTCAGCCCGACCAGCGGCAGTATCAGTGCCATGGCAATCACCATGACATTAAAAGCAAAGCTACCAGGCGCCAGGCGCAGCCGTGACCAGGCCATGCGAATAGCAAATTGATGCCCACGTAGCCAGTTCATGCGCCCACCTCACTGTCGGCGCTGCGTATACCAATAAGATGCCCATGCAGTAGTTCTACAATGCGGTCAGCATCCTGCAGCAAACGTTCGTCATGAGTAGAAATAATGCAGGTAACGCCAGCGCGATTGAATGCTTCTAGCATCTCAAGCACCATGCGACCGTTTTCGCGATCCAATGTGGCGGTGGGTTCATCCGCCAGAATGATGCGGGGTTTGTGTACGACAGCGCGGGCGATCGATACCCGTTGCTGCTCTCCACCGGAAAGCGTTTTTGGCATAGCGAGTAGTTTGCCTTGCATGCCTACACGCTCCAATGCAATGCAAGCGCGAGCATGGGCTTCCTGCAGAGTTGCGCCGCCTATGATCAATGGCAGCATGACATTGGTAACAACATCGCGATCAAACAGTAATCGTTGCTGCTGCATGATCAGGCCTAGCTTGCGGCGCAAAAAGGGTAAGGTAGTGCGATTGAGTTTGCGCATGTCTTGACCGCTGACTTGCAAAACACCCGCACTGGGTTTTTCCATGCCAGCGATTAATTTTAATAACGTGGATTTTCCAGCACCTGAGGGTCCGGTAAGAAATACCAGCTCACCCTCATTAATTTCAAGTGAAATTTCAGACAAAGCAAGGACTTCACCTGGGTATTTTTTTGAGACGTGAGAAAAAGAAATAATTGACATCAACAAATGAATAAATGAGTTTTCGAAAATTGCTAAGCACTAAATATATAAAAATCAGAACTAAGACGAGTCATTCATCGACGCTAACTAATTGATGCATTAGCCTCTGCGTCGCAAACCAGCACTGGCTCGATGAAAAATTCACATTGAACGTACATCTACGTCAATCAGCCCAAAACAGCGTCGACGAAGTCGCTGGCAACGAAAGGCTGCAAGTCATCAATAGCCTCCCCAACGCCTATGAAATACACAGGCACTGGACGAATGCGGGCAATCGCTGCCAGCACGCCACCCTTTGCTGTGCCGTCCAGTTTGGTAACTATCAGACCGGTAAGTCCTATCGCATCATCAAAGGCCTTTACCTGAGCAAGTGCATTTTGGCCAGTGTTGCCGTCGATGACCAATAGAACCTCATGAGGCGCAGTGTCCATGCTTTTAGTGATAACGCGTTTAATTTTTTTGAGTTCATCCATAAGATGCAACTGAGTAGGAAGTCGACCTGCCGTATCGATCATCACGACATCGATACCGCGCGCACGACCAGCTTGTACGGCATCGAAAGCCACTGCGGCAGGGTCGCCAGATTCTTGCGAAATAACAGCAACCTGATTACGTTCGCCCCAAGCCGTTAATTGTTCGCGTGCAGCGGCACGAAAGGTATCGCCTGCAGCTAGCAATACTTTTAAATCATGTGTTTGTAGATGTTTAGCTAATTTGCCGATAGTGGTGGTTTTGCCGGCACCATTTACACCCGCGATCATGGCCACTAGTGGTTGATGCTGGTCCATTATCATAGATTTTTCTAGCGGCAAGAGCAGGGTGATCATCAGTTCGCGCAACACCGCTTTGACTTGCTGCACATCCGTGATTGCATCAGCACGTACTCTTTTTTTCAATGCTTCAAGCAATTCGCGCGTTGCATCAACACCCGCATCGGCCATTAATAGCGCTGATTCGAGTTCGTCATATAACTGATCATCAATACGAGTCCCTGTAAACAGGGAGGAAATACCAGAGGAGGTGCGTGATAAGCCCGAGCGCAGCTTGGCTAGCCAGGTTTTTTTTGTAGGAGCTTCGGATGAGACGGGCGTGGGAGCAGCGCTGGCGGGCTGAACTGCCGACTCATTCAGGGTGTGTGACTTTTTCTTTAAAAAACTAAACATCAGGAATGGGGGTGCGCTGCGAGGAAAAGGAGTAGGAGCTACAATCGACGATTAAGCAAAACTTCAACCGTATTTTAGCAGAGCAAAGACTATGAAAAACCGTCGTGTCTATCAGGTATTGATCAGTTTCTTGGTGGCCCTGTTCATGCCCACTCTCTCAGTGGCTGAAATAGCCGCACAAGAGTTCAGACTAAGTAATGGTATGCGGATTATTATCCAAGAGGATAAGCGAGCCCCGACGGTCGTCCACATGGTTTGGTATCGAGTTGGCTCCATGGATGAACAAAATGGAACCACGGGTGTAGCTCACGTGCTGGAGCACATGATGTTTAAGGGTACAAAAAAACTTAAACCTGGCGAATTCAGTGCCAAAGTCGCAGCACTAGGCGGACGAGAAAATGCATTTACTGGCAAGGATTACACCGCTTACTACCAGCAAGTAGAAAAATCGCGTTTAGAGCAGGTAATGGCACTAGAAGCGGATCGCATGCAAAACCTCACCATGGACAAAGAAGAATTTGGTAAAGAAATTCGCGTGGTGATGGAGGAGCGTCGCTTGCGAACAGATGATCAACCTTTATCACTCTTGTTCGAAGCCTTAAATGCTACCGCGTATGTTGCGCATCCCTATAAAAATCCAGTTGTTGGGTGGATGAATGATTTACAAAATATGACTGCTGCCGATGCATTGGGCTGGTACCAGCGTTGGTACGCGCCGAACAATGCCACCATGGTGATAGCCGGTGATGTGGATACCAAGCGAGTGCGCGAGCTGGCAGAAAAATATTACGCAGGCATACCCGCTAAAACTCTACCAAAATCTAAACCCCAGCAAGAGCCGGCTCAAACGGGTATTAAACGTTTAGTCGTCAAGGCGCCAGCAGAAAATCCGTTTTTAGTCATGGCTTACAAAATGCCCAAGCTGCTTGATGTTGATAAAGACGATGACGTGCATGCGCTCGATGTCTTGGCTGCAGTACTCGATGGTTATGACAATGCGCGCTTGCCTGCGCGCTTGGTAAGAACTGAGCGTATCGCCAACTCGGTTGATGCAGGTTATGAGCCAGTTGCGCGAGGCCCGGTCATGTTCACGCTCTCAGGTGTTCCCGCACAAGGTATTAGTGTTGATCAGTTAGAACAAGCCCTGCGCGCTGAGATTACCCGTATCGCTACTGATGGGGTATCCGCAGCTGAACTCAAGCGTGTTAAGACTCAGCTTATCGCTAGTCAAGTGTATAAGCGCGACTCAGTTTTTGGACAAGCGATGGAAATCGGGGGCATGGAAATGGCAGGTATTTCGTTTCGTCAGATGGATCGCATCATAGAAAAATTATCTGCAGTGACGCCCGAGCAAGTACAAGCAGTCGCTCAAAAATATTTCGTTGATGATCAACTCACAGTAGCGACGTTGCAGCCTCTGCCTGTGTCAGCTCAGGCTGAACGCAAGCCGGCACCTACGGGTTTGCGTCATTAATCTGTTCGACATTTTTTTAATGTAGTTTTTGACTGATAGCGGAGTCACCTCATGGTTAAAAAAATATGGATGCTGAGCCTGTTGCTTATAACGGGTAGCGTTCATGCAGCACTCAACATACAACACTGGACGTTGGATAACGGCGCCAGAGTGTATTTTGTTGAAAACCATGCCATTCCAGTATTTGATGTCAGCGTAGATTTTGATGCGGGTGCGCGGCGTGATCCTGTAGGCAAAACGGGTACGGCTTCCATAACCAATGGCATGCTCGCACGCGGCATACGGCAGGCAACTCTGTCGGATGGCAGTACTGAGTCAGCCATGACGGAATCAGAAATTTCGGATGCCCTGGCAGACCTTGCCGCGCAGCGTGGCGGTGGCCCCGGTAGTGACCGCGCGGGCATGTCGATACGCACGTTATCTACGCCTGCTGAGCGCGATCAATCGATACGATTACTAGCTCGTCTGCTGGCTCATCCCAGCATTCCGGACGATTTTCTTCGTCGAGATAAGGCACGTACTATCTCATCGATCAAAGAAGCCCTGACCAAGCCCGAATCCATTGCCGATAAAGCTTTCTGGCGTTTAGCTTACAACGGGCATCCCTATGCTAACGAAGCTACGGTTGAAACCGTTGAAGCGATTACGCGTGATGATTTGCTACAGTTTCATCAGACGCACTACGTTGCTAATCGTGCTGTCATTGCCATGATTGGCGACGTCAGTCGTGAACAGGCAAACGCTATTGCTATTGAACTGACTCGTCGCTTACCTCAAGGTAGTCCGCTGGCAGAAATTTCTGCAGTTACACCATCGACAGCGACAGAACAACGCTACCCGCATCCAGCGTCGCAGTCACACATACTGATAGGTATGCCTGCTTTGGCGCGCGGTGATAAAGATTTTTTTGCGCTTACCGTGGGCAATTATATTTTGGGTGGTGGAGGATTCGTTTCGCGTATTTATCGTCAAGTACGTGAGCAACGAGGATTAGCCTACAGTTCTTATAGCTATTTCAATCCTATGGCGCAGCCAGGTCCGTATATCGCGGGTTTGCAAACACGTAAAGATCAAACAGATGAAGCCTTAAAAGTGGTTCGTGAAACCATCGCAACTTTTTTACGTGATGGCCCAACCGATGCAGAGCTTAAGGCTGCCAAAGATAATCTGATGGGTGGCTTTGCTCTGCGCATCGATAACAACCGTAAAATTTTGGAGAACCTTTCCATGATTGGTTACCATCAGTTGCCGTTGGATTATCTGGACACATGGACTGCTCAGGTTAACCGTGTAACCGTGGCAGATATTCGTACGGCGTTTGCGCGTAAATTATCCTTAGATCGTATGGTCACAGTGGTGGTTGGTGCTGAAACAAAGTGAATCGTAAGGCGACCTTGCCGCGACAGGTTCGCATAATTGGCGGGCTATGGAAGCGAACACCTCTACCCGTCGTAGAAGCCAGTGGCTTGCGGCCCACGCCTGATCGTGTACGCGAGACGGTATTTAACTGGTTAGATCACCTTCTGAAGCGAGAGTGGGTCAATCGTCGCTGCTTGGATTTGTTTGCCGGGTCCGGAGCCTTGGGATTCGAGGCCGCTAGTCGGGGCGCCGCCAAAGTCGTCATGGTCGAATCCCATCCGGCAGCATGCAAAGCGTTGCAAGCTACCCGAGAAAAATTAGGCGCAGATCAGGTAGACATCTTTCAAGGTGATGCTGTCTCCCGCATTGCCTTTCTCGACGGTGGTTACGACCTCGTGTTTCTGGACCCCCCTTACGATCATGATTTGCTGCCCAGCGTCTTGCCGACCTGTCTGCGACTCCTAGCGCCTGGTGGGCTGCTTTATACCGAATCGGATAAACCCTTCGTGAGTGAACCACTACCCGAGTGGTTGGCTGGCTGGCAGGTAGTGCGCTCAGACAGGGCGGGCGCTGTTCATTTCGCCTTGCTCAGCAAGGAATAAACCTATTTACGATGTCAAATCCAGGCCGGATTTGTGGCTGTATATAGGCTGAAAGCGCTCAGTGATTTTTGGGGTGGGTGCGCTTAATTAGGGCATAATTCGCGTTCTTTTTAGTCCCATAGGCAAGATCTGTTTGTGGGCGAACGACGGAGACAACGAGATGGTTGCAGCTGTATACCCCGGAACCTTTGACCCACTGACTCGCGGTCATGAAGATTTGGTGCGACGTGCATCAGGCCTGTTTGATCGTCTGGTGGTGGGTGTGGCCGACAGTAAAGCCAAGCATCCTTTCTTTTCGCTTGATGAACGCCTTGATATCGCACGTGAAATACTCGGTCATTATCCGAATGTGGTGGTGGAGGGGTTTTCAGGTTTACTGAAAGATTTTGTGCGTCGACATGATGCGCGGGTCATTGTTCGAGGTTTGCGCGCAGTGTCTGATTTTGAATATGAATTTCAAATGGCCGGCATGAATCGTTATTTGTTGCCCGATGTAGAAACGCTCTTTTTGACACCATCGGATCAGTACCAATTTATTTCTGGAACCATCGTGCGAGAAATCGCTTTACTCGGTGGCGATGTTTCGAAATTTGTATTCCCATCTGTAGAAAAGTGGCTGCAAAAAAAATTGGATGCCAAACCTACCTGAGTCGAGATTGTCTTTATGGCGCTGATAATCACAGACGAGTGCATCAACTGCGATGTGTGTGAACCCGAATGCCCGAATGAAGCCATATTCTTGGGCCCTGTGATTTATCAGATTAATCCTGATAAATGCACTGAGTGCGTCGGCCACTTCAGCGAACCTCAATGCCAGCAAGTGTGTCCTGTAGCGTGCATTCCTGTCGATCCCCAAAATCAAGAAACCCACGCGCAATTACTGTTCAAATACGAACGCTTGCAGGCTTCTGCTTAAACGTCGTCAGACGTTGAATAAGAAATTCAGCACATCCCCATCTTTGACGACGTACTCTTTGCCTTCAGCGCGCATCTTGCCGGCTTCTTTTGCGCCTTGTTCACCTTTATGGGTGATGAAGTCATCAAAAGCAATGGTCTGCGCGCGTATAAAGCCGCGTTCAAAATCAGTGTGAATGACACCAGCTGCCTGCGGCGCTGTATCGCCTTGGTGTATGGTCCAGGCACGTACTTCTTTAACACCCGCCGTAAAGTAGGTTTGCAAACCAAGTAGCTCAAAGGCCGAACGTATGAGTCGGTTCAATCCGGGTTCCTGCATGCCCATATCAGCTAGAAACGCTTGTTTGTCGCTATCCTCCATGTCGGCAATTTCAGATTCGATAGAAGCGCAGATAGCAACGATAGGCGCATGCTGAGACTTGGCGTAGTCGGTCAATAAATCCAACAACGGATTATTAGTAAATCCCGTGTCTGATACATTGGCCACATACATAGCTGGTTTGGAAGTGATAAGACAGAGTGGCTTCAACATGGCCACTTGTTCTTTATCTAAATCCATGGCGCGCACAGGTTTGGCGTCATTAAGTTGTATCAGTACTCGCTCCAGCAGAGTGACCAGTGCGGCGGCATCTTTGTCGCCCGAGCGGGCTTTTTTCGTCTCACGATGTATGGTTTTTTCTACCGTTGCCAAATCTGCCAGCGCTAATTCTGTTTGAATCACAGCGATGTCATCAAGCGGGCTGACTTTGCCAGCCACATGTATGACGTTAGGATCTTCGAAGCAGCGCACAACATTCACAATGGCATCAGTCTCGCGTATGTGAGCCAGAAATTGGTTGCCGAGACCTTCGCCTTTGGAGGCACCTGCGACCAAGCCGGCAATATCGACAAACTCTACTGTGGCCGAAAGTATGCGTTCAGGTTTGACGATCGCTGCTAATTGATCGAGCCTGGCATCAGGCACTTCGACTATGCCGACATTGGGTTCAATAGTGCAGAAAGGGTAATTTTCAGCGGGTATACCCGCTTTGGTCAGAGCATTAAAGAGGGTTGATTTACCAACATTGGGCAGACCGACGATGCCACATTTGAGGCTCATGAGATTCCTTGAGTGCGCTATAAAGTGAGAACCGCGATTATAGCTCCCAGCTCACGACTTACCCGAGGTATGTGGTGGTGCTTACGTACAAGCGAGATGAAATTTTATGCTGCGCTAGCGCAGCAGTACGATGCAGGCTTAGGTGGCGATTGCCTTTAGCCGCCCGTCGAATTCTCGGGATGAATAGAGTCATTCATTGTGCCTACAATGTTTATTTCAGGCGCATTGATGCTTTTAGTTCTAAACCATACATCGGCCATTACGTGGCTACTGCCGTCGGCAAGAGTGTAACTACTGATTAGTCCAACATGGTTACCATTTTCAATGACTGAAGAGGATATTGGATTGAGTTTTAATGAAATGACTCCAGCGCTGACTAGAGTGATCAATTCATTGGGATCTGTATGACCATTGGTATTTCGATCAATCCAAATTTTCAGTAAGTTCCATTGCGAGTCTTTTGTATCTATGAGGCCGTTACGATTGCTGTCCAATGCAGACAACGCAGCGTAACCATCTGAGGCTAACCTTCCATTGGGTAGTTTGGTGTAATCACCAAATAATTCAGCGCCCGTAGTGATGAGGCCATCTCCATTGAGATCTCTTGCCAGCAGACCGTCACTGGGATTCACCCACGCTGTCTTAAGTAATGAACCTGATGCTTTCAAGTCAAAGTGCACGCCATGAGCAACGGACACACTGAATTTTTTATCGCCATCAAGATCGAGAATCATCGGACTGACATACAGATTAACCGCCTTATTTCCCAATGCAAGAACCTGAGCCTCAGATAACTTATCAGCCTGATCCATCGTTAGATTCGCTACCTGATTTGTACTGAGATTGGCTATCTGTGTGGTAGACATAGCAGCCAGTGCATTAGGTGCAATTGCCTTGATAAGCTTGACATCTAGAGCCGTAATTTGCGCTAAGGTCAGTCCACTAACTTGGTCAGCACTCAAAGCAGCAATCTGCTCTGTAGTCATTGAGCGCAATTCACTCAGGCCAATGAAAGAAATTTGTTCGCGGGTGAGTGAGCCAATCTGAGCGACTGTTAATGCACTAATTTGTACCGGAGAAAACTTGGTGATCGTGTACTCATTCAAGCTAGCTATAGCAGCCGGGTTAATGACTGAGATTTGGTTAGCACTTAAAAAGCCTAATTTTCCTACATATGCGAGCTTATCAAGCTGGGAGTGAGTGAGTGCAGTAATTTGGTTAACACTAAGCGCTTTGATTTGATTTTGTGAAAGTAATGCAATAACGTCAGGTGACCAGGCCGTTAAATTTTCTTTACTTATAAAAGCCAGTTGTTTGGTCGTTAGAGCCTGAATCTGCGCTTGAGTCATGCTATTTAATTTGTCACCATCCAGTACTGAAATCTGACTTTCTTTCAAGGTTGAAACTGCGCTGGGTTTAATCCTGGAAAGCTGCACTTTCGATAGTGTAGAAAATTGAGCTTCAGACATTGAGGCTAGTTGTGCTCCACTTAAAGAGGACATTTGTGCCGGCAGCATTGCTTGAATTTGAGCCACAGTCAGTTGGGAGATTTGTGTTGGGCTAAAACTGCTCAGTTGTGGTGTTTCCAACTTGTTGATGCTGCTGGTCGATATGCTGACGATATCCAGAGGATCGAGTGCACGTATTTGTTTTTTATTAAATTTGGCTAGCTGATCACCTGTCATGCCACCAATTTGTTCTGGACTCAGGTCACTAATTTGTTCGGCCGACAAGCCTGCTATTGCACTAGGTTTGATCGCCTTAATTTTATCCGCACTAATACTGCCTAATTGATCTGCAGTTAATGCAGCAATTTGTGGCTGATTGAAGGCGTTTAACTGATCATTCGATAGGGCCGTGATGTTTTGACCCATGGCGCGAATTTGCGATGCAGACAGCTTGGGTAGCTGGTTCGGCGTCAGTCCTTTTAACTGCTCGAAAGTGAGCTGATTAATATCAGTTGCAGTAAGGCCCGGAAGGCTGTTTGGACTTATGCCGCCAATTTGAACGCCAGACAATTTTTCAAGTTGAGCAGCAGACAGCAGTTTTATTTGATCAGGCGTCCAGCCTTGTATTGCTGATGCAGATATTTTTTGTAGTAATTCAGGAGATAAGTTTTTTATCTGAGCATTACTAAATGCTCTCACCTGAGCAGGCCCAATCTTATCGGCGATCTTTTCTAGCTTGGGAAAATCCAAACTCGTGATTTGGTTACTAGCTAAGGACTCTGCCTGAGGATTTGTAAGTTGTCCAAGTTGCTCACCGCTTAGAGCACTAAATTGAGAATTTGTTAAGCTGCGTAGTTGATCTGCTGTCAACGCTTGTAGCTGAGCTGCTCTTAGTCCGCTTATGGTATTAGCATCGAGACTAGTAATAGGGTGTTCTACAAGGTAAGCCGCTAGTTGCTCGCCATTTAGCTGGTTGATTTCAGTAGGACTTTGTTCAGACAGTGCTTTGATTTGTGAATTGCTTAGTGCAGCCAAGTTAGCTACAGGGATGGCTTTGAGTTGATCAGCTGTTAAAGCTTTTAGCTGATCTGCTGAGAGCACCTTCATTTGCGAACTGGTAATACCTGCGATTTGAGCGGTGGTCAGTGATTCAATATGCTTCGATGTTAATGCCGCGATCTGTCCATCAGTCATTTTTCCCAGCACGGCAGCATCCACACTTTTAACTTGTTCTGCTGTTAGTTTCGTTATCTGAGTTGAGCTTAGGCCAATTATTTGCAGGGCCGTCAACTTCGCCATCTGGGTAGTTGTCAGTCCGGGTAATTGTCCCGTTGGGTCGGTAGTAAGTTGCGCTAACTGAGCCGCAGTTAAACCCGTGATCGCCGACGTGCTGATGCCGGCAAGTTGAGTCGACGAGAGTTTTGCTATTTGTTTGGGTGTCAGCGCAGCAAGTTGCCCGGAGGTAAGTTCGCCAAATAATGCAGGTTCTAAGGTTTTTAGCGCCTCAGGATTGAGGCTGGGTATTTGAGCAGACGTTAATTTACTCAGCAAGGCTTTCATGGCCGTTAACTGCGTGGCTGACAGTGCCGACACCGCTGCAGCGGACAGGGAGGGTAAATCAGCGCCCTCCATCCCTGCCATTTGGCTTGGGGACATCGCGTTGACTTGTGAGGCAGTAAATCCCGAAATTTGATTTGCCGTCATCTTGGCAATTTGCGTTGGCGTGAGTGCGGCTAGTTGACCGCTAACTCCCGGGGCTAATGACGCAATTTGTGCATTAGTCAAACCAACAATAGCGCCAGTAGTGATGGCAGCAATTTGATCCGCAGTCAGGGCAGCTAACTGTTCCAGTTTTAACGCGGCTAATTGAGATGATGTAAATGAGGGGATCTGCGCCGCTGGGGATAGCTTCGCCATCGTGGCGGGTTTAAAGCCGGAGATTTGTTCAGGCGTTAATTTGGCCAGCTGGGCAGTCGTTAGTCCGCTGACTTGGTCCGGGGCTATCGCAGCAATTTGACCAGCAGATAGCCCGGTAATGTTTGCATCCTTGATAGCACCTAGCTGTATGTTTGATAGCTTACTAATTTGCGTGGACGTAAAGCTAGCCAGCTGGGATGGGAGCAGCGCGTTCATCTGCACTGGTTCAAGCTTGCTTAACTGTACATCTGTTAGAGCTACAAGCTGCTTAGCGCTTAGACCAATGATATTTTTTGCTGTGAATTTAGTCGGGTCTGTGATTGCGCGGATCTGTGTGGCAGAAAATGCGGAAACCTGCAAAGGCGTTAAGCGAGCAAGATCCGCACCGAGAGCGGCTATTTGGGACGTTGAAAACCCGGCAATTTGTGCTGTGCCGAAGGCTACAATTTGTGCATCGGTTAAATCCGAAAAAACGCTCATTTAATCCGCCAGATGGGTTCCGTTATCTGAGGGCCAGCCAGCAACACATTGCCATACGCTTGTGTGCCATTACTAGCAAAGCAGACCTTAGGTCTCGCCATTACCCCTTGTTCTAATCGACCCAGCGGCGCCAAGCTTTACTCTAGTGATTATTTATTTATAAACATTTGAGAAATGAATGAGGCCTGGGTGTGTGCGAACCAACAAAATTGGGCCAAGTAAGCACAATTACTGGCTTAGCAGCGTGACGATAATGCCCGCAGCTCTATCGACTAAGGGCCCGGAACTATTTAGTCGCCGCCGAATAAATCCCGGCTATACACTTTATCGAGCACATCAGACAGGTCGTCAGTTATTCGATTAGCAATAATGACATCAGCTTGCTGCTTAAAAGCTTGCAGGTCATGCGTAACTTTGGAGCGGAAAAATTCCGGATCGCTGATGGCGGGTTCATAGACGATGACTTCTATGCCTTTGGCTTTGATGCGCTTCATGATGCCTTGAATGCTGGACGACCGAAAGTTATCTGACCCGGCTTTCATGGTTAGGCGATAAACACCCACCGTTTTGGGATTACGGCGGACGATACTTTCAGCAATAAAATCTTTACGGGTGCTGTTGGATTCAACGATGGCATGAATTAGATTTTGTGGAACATCTTTGTAATTGGCCAGCATTTGCTTCGTGTCTTTAGGTAGGCAATAACCGCCATAACCAAAGGAAGGGTTATTGTAATAATTTCCTATGCGCGGATCGAGACTGACGCCGTCGATGATAGGGCGAGTATCCAGCCCATGACTAGCAGCATAGGTATCCAACTCATTAAAAAAGGCGACGCGCATAGCGAGAAACGTATTGGCAAATAGTTTGACTGCTTCTGCTTCGGTAGGACCCATGAACAGTACAGGCACATCGTCTTTGAGTGCAGCCTGCGTTAATAACTGCGCAAAGGTGCGACCTGCCTCGTGCAGGGATCCAATGACGATGCGTGAAGGATGTAGATTATCGTGTAGCGCCTGGCCTTCACGTAAAAATTCAGGTGAAAAAATAATGTTTGGAAACCGGTGCTTCGCTATCATGCGGGCTGTGAAACCGACCGGAATAGTCGATTTAATGACTATATGTGCAGCTGGATTAAGAGCAACAACTTTTTCAATGACATGCTCAACGGAGCTCGTATCAAAGTAGTTCGTTTGCGCATCATAATCTGTGGGCGTTCCAACGATAACAAAGTTCGCATCAGTGAAGGCTTCTTCTGGATTTGTTGTGGCCCGCAGTTTTAGTGGTTTGGTTGCGAGGTAGTGCTCGATGTCGGGATCTTTGATAGGTGAAATTTTACGATTTAGATCGTCGATCTTGCCGGAGCTGATGTCATAGGCCACGACATCATTATGCTGCGCCAGCAAAACGGCCATGGACAAACCCACATAACCGCATCCAGCGATTGCTATTTTCAAAATTTCCTCCGGAAGAGTTCGGGACTGCTCACAGACTCACGCATCGTTGCAGCCTTAAGTTGCTTATTTTAACGGATAGTCATAAGAGCTTAAGTCACGACCGACGGCAGATGAACAGTGAGATCTATTTAATTCTTTGCTCAATAGCTTGCAGTCCGCATGATAGTGATATGGTGGCAGTAACTTTGACAATAAATTCAGCAGCTAAATTTTTTCTGGAACAGACGCTATGACGAAACGATTTTTTGATTTAGTACTGAGTATTTTTGCAGTTGTGTTGACGCTTCCAGTGTGGCTGATACTGTTAATCATATTAAGAGTCGAATCTGCTGCCCCTGTTCTGACACGTTCTCACAGGGTTGGAAAAAACGGCCGCATGGTGAAAGTATGGGAATTTCGTTCCGCGCTAGCAGAGCCCGACGCCATGGAAACCGTAGGAGGGTGCCACGGGGAGCAGATAACACGCGTAGGAGCTATTTTGCGGCGATCAGGAATTGCACGTTGGCCGTTATTGCTCAACGTGATACGCGGAGATTTTTCATTAGTAGGACCGCGTGCTGAATTACCTCGTTATGTAGGTTGTTATCCTACTGATATACGTAAAAGCGTGCTCTCTATCAAGCCTGGTTTATTTGATTTAGCCAGCGTTAGTTTTCGCCAGGAAACTCAGTTGCTGGCTGGTTTACAAGGCGACGATTTAGAAGAATGTTATGTAGAGAAAATCTTGCCTGTGCGTCTGGAATATGCCCAGCGGTACGTTGAAAATCATACTATCCGATTAGATTTTAGTATTCTGGTGAATTCGCTTTTAGGGGTTTTTCAGCGCGACGTTACCAAAAAAAATGCCATCCCATAATGAGATGGCATTGGCATTTGGAAAAGCCAGAGAGATGCTGATTTATTTATCTCAAGGGCAGAAATTATTCAATCAAGCGTGAATACGGAATTGCGCTTTATCCCTGCCGGCCATCCATTTGGGTGGTTTGCCGCGGCCACTCCAGGTTTCTCCTGTGTCATTATTTTTGTATTTTGGCGCAACGGGTTTACGTAACGATTTCATAGACCGCTTGCGCAGGCCAAATCCGAGATCCTCGGCCGAAATACTGAATTCACGCATTTTCGAATGAATATCCGCAATCGCATTGGACAGTTCTGTCTTGCGAGCCTGCTCGGCTTCTTTTTGCAGTTTTTCAATCTGGTTTTGAAGTTCCTTGTAGGTGCTCATGATTTTCTCCGTCGAGTTATTTCCGCGTATAAACAACCGCGCTAAATGCGCCATTGCCTGAAGCGGGAGTATAAAACAGAGGTTATCAAATTAGAATTAATAATTACTTATTTTTTAATTTTTTTAAAGGGATGGCTGTTTATACAGAGCGTGCTTATACGCTCGAACCTCAAATATGTTTCTGCGGAAAATATAGTGGCCGGGTTTCGAACAATTTATCGGTTATTGGCTTGGACCGATTTTGAGCAATAGTAAGAATTGATTTAGCGGGCAGACTTTTTCAACCCTGAACAAACAGGGGTTTGATATTTCATAGCCGCATCAACTAATTGATTTTCAAACGCAACCAGTTAGATAAATGCGAATAAAGCGTTAGTGCTGTTAGTTACCCAAGCAAGCTATTTACTAACAGGCCCAGGACTAGCATTCGTGTGTAATTCCAGCATCGCCTGCTCGAAACGACCGTCGCAAAGCAGGGAAATAGCGGCATAACTTTTTTCTATAGCGGCGTCGATCAGGGGTTTTTCCTCAGCGCGTGGGCGATGCAAAACGAAATCCACGACGGGCTGTTGTAGTCCTAATGTACGCGGATGGCCTATGCCCAGCCTTAGTCGCCAGTAATCGCGAGTACCTAAGGCTCTGTCTATATCTTTTAGCCCATTATGCCCACCCGAAGAGCCGCCCTTTTTAAGCTTTGCTACACCGGGATTGAGATCAAGTTCGTCATGGATAACCAAAATCTCTTCAGGAGTGATTTTGTAAAAATGAGCAAGAGCTGCGACCGACAGACCTGACCGGTTCATGAAGGTCTGCGGTTCTAACAGCCAGACTTCATGCCCGGCAATCGAGGTTTTGCAGCTAAGGGCTGTAAATCGCGTCTCCCGGCGTAATTGACCTCGGGCGAGCAGATCAACCAACCAAAATCCAGCGTTATGGCGGGTTTGTGCGTATTCGGCACCGGGGTTTCCCAAGCCGACTATGAGGCGTATAGACATCGAAGAATTTTTTGAGAGGTTAGCGAATTTATTATTAGGAAATGCGAGGTTTAAATAAAAATGCTTGATTTATGGCAGCGGACCAAGGCTATCACCTTAATCAGCGTAGCCCAACCGCATACAACCCGACAGGCGAGCTGCGCGTATGAGCATTCAGCTAGTTTTTTTGTCGTGCATTTGGAAGCGCACTAGAAGCGCTCACAAAAAAGCCCGTCGCGAGGACGGGCTTGGTAAAACGCGTAATGCATTATTTCTTAGCTTCTTCCGAGGATGCAGCGTCATCACCTTTAGCGCCACGCGGGATCGTTGCCGTAGCAATCGTAGGATTTTCTTTCGCGTTAGTCGCGACTACACCTGGAGGCAACTTGAGATCAGAGACGTGCAACGAAGCACCTGCTTGCATGTTCGAGAGATCGACTTCAATGAACTCTGGCAAATCTTTAGGCAGGCAGCTGATGTCGAGTTCGTTGAGAACATGACTGATAACGCCACCAGACAACTTCACTACCGGTGCGATTTCTGCGTTGGTAAAGTGTAGTGGCACTTTCATGTGAATTTTTTGGTTTTGATCCACACGCTGGAAATCGATATGCAACACCAGTGGTTTGTAGGCATGCATCTGGAAATCACGTAAAAGCACTTTTTCACCTTTGCCATCGATTTCTACGTCGAGGATGGATGAGTGAAATGCTTCTTTCTTTAGCGCGTGATACAGCGCATTGTGATCAAGAGCGATGTTGACGGGCTCAGCGCTACCGCCATAAATAATGCCGGGTGTTTGACCCGCAGTGCGCAGGCGGCGGCTCGCTCCGGACCCCTGTACTTTGCGTGGAAATGCAATAACTTTCATGACGACTCCTCAATTGGGCCTGTAGGCCCTACGTTGAAATCCCCCGCGACCAGGGGATCTGAAAAGAGATTCTGCAGATACAGAATCTCGAATTTTTTAGTCTTGGCTACCCGCCTCATCCTCTGCGAACAACGACATTACAGAGTCACCCTTACTGATTCTGCGTATGGTCTCAGCCAGCAAAGAGGCACAAGACAATTGCCGTATTTTTGAAAGTGCTTTCGCTTCTTTGCTCAACGGGATAGTGTCTGTTACAACCAGTTCATCCAAAGGCGACTGAGCAATGCGCTCTATGGCCGATCCAGAAAGTACCGGGTGCGTACAGTAGGCGATAACTTTCTTTGCTCCACGCGACTTGAGTACCTCGGCGGCCTTGGTCAAGGTGCCTGCTGTATCAACCATGTCATCCATGATGACGCAGTTACGACCTTCAACTTCGCCTATGACATTCATGACTTCCGACACATTGGCCTTGGGTCGGCGCTTGTCAATGATGGCCAGATCGCAGTTAAGTCGTTTTGCCAGCGCCCTTGCCCTGACGACGCCACCCACATCGGGAGAAACCACCAATAAATCTTCGTAGTGTTTGTTTACAAGGTCAGATAGCAGTATTGGTGAAGCATAAATATTATCGACAGGAATATCGAAGAAGCCTTGAATTTGATCGGCATGCAAATCCATGATCAGCACACGCTCAACACCGGCTTCTTGCAGCATATTGGCGACTACTTTTGCGGAGATAGCCACGCGAGCAGAGCGGGGACGCCTGTCTTGCCGTGAGTAGCCAAAATAAGGCAGCACAGCTGTTATTCGACCAGCGGAGGCTCGCTTAAGCGCATCAACCATTAACATCACTTCCATCAAGTGATCATTAGCCGCGACACCTAGAGCGAGTTCCGGATTGGCGTTTCCGGTAAAAACCATCAGGTTCTCGTGAACCATGGATTTCCTGACCACAGAGCGTTAAAAGTTTGAAAAGCCGCCAAGTAGGGCTACATGCCCACCACGGCGGCTTCATCAATATAGTTGCAATTTTCGTATCGAAGCGTATCCAGTTTGTACTGCAAGCGCTCGAAATTTAATGGCAGGGGAACAAGGAGTCGAACCTTGGAATGCTGGAATCAAAATCCAGTGCCTTAACCAACTTGGCGATTCCCCTACACAACCGTTTGTCTTGCGGAACCCCGCACAGACGAATCCGACACACTACGACTGCAGTTTCAGTGGATGGTGGTCAAGAGATCTGACTATCCATCCCTGCCATTGGGCGGGCAGCTGCTGGAGTACGGCCTTGGCCTCAGATTCAGTAGCAAACCGGGCAAATACACAGGCACCAGACCCCGTCATTCGAGCTTGCCCATGCAACGATAACCAATTTAAGGCATCAGCAACGGCTGGAAAAGCGCGAACCACAACTGCTTGCAAGTCGTTTTTCCCAAAGCCCAAAGGCCTCGCGGAAAAGTCCGCCATTTTGACGACTTTGGTGTTCCGTGTCAATTCAGCAGCCCCGAATACGCTAGGCGTAGTTACGCTAACGCCGGGGTGAATCAGGACATACCAAGCAGATGGGATGGTCAAGGGTGTGAGCTGTTCACCGACGCCCTCTGCAAAGGCATTTTGACCCAGCAGAAAAAACGGTACATCGGCACCAAGACGTAATCCCAGTTTCATCAATTCGCTACGCGACAATTTGAGTTGCCAAAGATGATTCAAAGCGAGCAAAGCGGTCGCCGCATCCGAGGAGCCGCCTCCCAGGCCACCCCCCATGGGGATGCGCTTATCCAGGCCTATGTCGACGCCGGGAACATCGCGGCCACCCGCAAGAGCTACATCTTTTAGTAGTTTGGCAGCTCGAATCACCAAATCTTGGTCTTCTGGCACGCCAGCGAGCTCATTCACTCGGTTGATGTGGTCGTCATCGCGCAGATCAAAATGCAGCGTATCCGTTAAGTCGATCAACTGAAATACGGATTGCAGCAAGTGGTAGCCATCTTCACGTCGCCCAACCACATGCAGAAATAGATTCAGCTTGGCGGGCGCGGGGCAATCATGCAAATAGCTAAGCGTTGTCGATGACATCAACGCGGCTCCCAGTGGTCAATGACTAGGCGCAGAGACAGTGGGGTAGTGTTGGGTGATGTACGTGAGATATCGATGCGCTTAGGATAAACAGTGACGGCATTTTGCTGCCAGCTTACGTAATGGATGCGCCAACCCTCGGTATCGACTATCTCAGATCCGGAAGCCGAGACAGTTTGTAATTGACGTGACGAATTGCGGTTAAATCCTTGCAGCCAGTCGCGCATACCCGCAACCGGTAACGCCCACCCCAAGCTACGCTCAGTGAGTTCGGCAATATTGCTGGCAACTTTGGCTTCTTTGCCTGATTCTTGAATTTTGGCCGAGCCCGGAGTTATAGATAGTTTAGCCAGCGTTTGGCCCAGAGGAGATAACAAATCTATGTCGATAGCCTGACCATTTTGGCTCCATTCAAAACGCCCCTGAACCGATTGCTGACGATTGTTTTGCTCGAAGTTAGAAGAAAAACGTCCGTGGATCAGGATGCTGTCATAAAAGCTGCGTTCAGTCGGTGCTGGGGGCTGCAGAGTACTACAGCTGGAAACCAAAAAGACCATGCTTACGGCACAGAACCAGCCTGCCAGTCGTGTAATCCTGCGCATTCGAATAGTTTCAGAGTTTGATCTTAAGTCTCTGCAGCGTGCTCTTTAGCGTATCGTTTTTTGATTCTTTACCGCCAGCATTACGCCAAAGTTTTTTGGCTTCTTCTTCTCGGCCGCGCACCCATAAAACTTCGCCCAGATGAGCGGCTATTTCCGGATCAGGCTTAAGAACAAATGCTTTGCGCAGCGTCTCCTCAGCTTTTTCTAAACGACCCATACGGAACTCTACCCAGCCCATGCTATCCATAATGTAGGGGTCATCGGGCGCCAGTGAGAGAGCTGTTTTGATGAGGTCATATGCTTCGGGCAAACGCGTATTGCGATCTGCCAATGAGTAGCCAAGTGCATTAAATGCATGCTGACCATCCGGCATCAATTTAATGACTTTGCGAAGTGCGGTTTCCATCACATCAAACTGGTGATTTTTTTCAGCCAGCATGCCCAATTCATACAATAAATCGACATGATCCGGATGAAGCTCTAGCGCGTCCTGGATCAGTCGTATTGCTTCGGGAAGTTTGTTTGCATCACGCAGTAGTTGCGCTTCACCGATAATAAGCTTTGCTCGTTCGTCGTCATTTTCAACATCAGTCTGGCTGAGTAATTGACGTGCCTCGTCCAGTTTGCCGCTCTTGGCTTGCAACTGCGCGCGCTTTAACGTGGCATTCAGAGCGCCGTTTGGGCCCGATGTTGCAACCATATCGAGCCAAGCAAGGGCAGCGGGTGTATCGTTACGGTCTTCAGCAATTTGCGCCAATATCATTAACGCCTGACTAGCATCTCTTTCACGATCGGGCTGACCTTTGAGATTATTTACATAGGTTGAAAGGTATTTTTCAGCCTCGGCAATGTCATTGGTCTGCACCATTAACAGTCCCATAGCATAGAGCGAGGTCTGATCGTTAGGTGTTTGCTGAAGCAGTGTTCGAAATTCTTTTTTTGCTTCGGCTACCTTGGATTGCTCAAACAACAAACGGGCATACATCAACCTGACTTCGCGTGATGTTGAATTTCTTTTCAAAAAATCTGCCAGTAATTTTAATGACTCAGCTTTATTCTCGATTAACTGAGTAAACATCATCACCGCAAGTTCTGAGTTCGGAAATTTGCTTATTGCCTCGCGAGCTTCTTTTAGTGCACCATCGCGATCACCATTAACTAAGGCCATTTGAGCAACTGCAACTCTGGCTTCAATTAAATAACGATAGGGCTCTAGCAGTTCTTTTATTAATGCATATGCGCGGGCTCTGTCGGGCATGCGTGATAACAAGCGCTGCACATTACCAATTGCCAGTGGCAGGTTAGCGTTGGAGCTGCCAGAGAGTTGTTTGGCAAGTGAGGCCTTGGCATCATCAGCGCGATTGTGAGTTAACTGTAGCCCCAACAACACTTGCGCTGCATCGTCAGCTTGTGGCGCAAGTCCTTGCCATACACGTGCAGCCTTCATCGCCTCATCGGGCAGTGAGCCAGAAATAGCCATTTCTGTCGCTCTGCGAGCTAGTCGCACATCCCCCGTGCTGCGAGCAATAGACAGCATGTCGGCGTATCCCGCCGTTGTATTGCCGCGCTGGTAACTAATCTCGGCTGACAAATAGCGAAAGATGACTTCTTCCATTCTGCCAAATGCAGGTAAGACATCAATGGGTTCGTCAGCAGCGGCATTATCTGCAGCAATTACTGGGGTTGCTGTCGCGAGCAATGCCGAGAGCGTTAAAATGGCTGAAAGATGTTTCAAAAGAATATCCTGTACGGAGTGCCCGAAGATGCGGACCATGGGCAGCAATCTGCTATGGCCGCAGTTGATTTTACGACGAAAGCCAGTATGACCGCAGGCCTCGACTTTAAAAACCTACATTCCCTCACATCCTATGCCTGAACTTCCCGAAGTTGAAGTTACCCGGCTTGGTATCGCTCCACATGTAGAAGATCGTTTGGTAACGGAAGTGATACTCCGCCGAGAGGGTTTGCGCTGGCCATTTCCCATCGGCTTATCCGAGCTATTAAGGCAACGCCGCGTGTTATCAACGGGGCGGCGCGGGAAATATCTGCTGCTAAATTTTGAACACGGTACCTTGATTATTCATTTAGGTATGTCCGGTCATTTGCGCGTGTTATCCGGATCGCATCCGCCACAAAAGCACGACCATGTGGATTTGGTTTTGGGTGAAACCCGTTTGCGTTTGACTGATCCACGACGTTTTGGTGCTGTGCTGTGGCATGACAACGAAGAAGGTGGTGTCGAGCACCATACTTTGCTACGTAATTTGGGGGTGGAGCCCATAGGCTGTGTCGATCTTGGATTAAGACTGCATCGCGAAAGTCGTCAGCGCAGCGCAGCGATTAAACAAGTTTTACTGGCAGGTGACATCGTCGTTGGTGTGGGTAATATTTATGCCTGCGAAAGCTTGTTTCATGCGCGCATACACCCAGCGACCTCAGCGCGTCGAATTTCCGCAGTGCGTTATCACGCATTAGCGATAGAAATTCAACGCGTGTTATTAGCCGCGATAGATCAAGGGGGTAGTACCTTGCGTGATTTCATCGGCGCTGACGGTCAGTCAGGTTATTTTCAGCAGACCTATTTTGTGTATGACCGCGAGGGTCAGCCCTGTAGAAAATGCGAAACGCCGATTAAGCGCAGCGTACAGGGTCAGCGATCTACGTTTTATTGTAAGCGTTGTCAGCGATGAAACGCATAGTTTTAGGCAGTGGCGATCTGATTGCAGACCCATCATTTGCTAAGACGCTCATTCAATGGCAGCAGCAGCACGGCCGTCATCAATTACCCTGGCAGCAGACGCGCGATGCGTATCGCATCTGGCTATCTGAAATTATGCTGCAGCAAACACAGGTAGCAACGGTTATTCCATATTACGCACGCTTTCTACAACGATTCCCTACGATTTTTTCTCTTTCAGAAGCGCCTGTAGAAGACGTCATGGCGCACTGGAGTGGTTTGGGTTACTACACCCGCGCACGCAATTTGCACCGTTGTGCTCAGCGTGTAGTTGCAGACTACCAAGGCATATTTCCAGTCGATGTAGAACAATTGGGCGATTTGCCCGGCATAGGACCATCCACCGCAGCGGCGATTTCCGCTTTTGCCTACGGCACACGCGCAGCAATTTTAGATGGCAATGTAAAGCGAGTGTTTTGTCGTGTTTTTGGTGTGGAGGGATTTCCGGGCACGGCATTGGTAGAAAAACAGTTGTGGCAACTCGCAGCCGCATTGCTGCCTACCGAGTCGATCGAGGCTTACACGCAGGGCTTGATGGATTTAGGTGCTACCGTATGCACCCGCAGTCGCGCTCAATGCAACGCATGTCCGCTTGAATTGCGTTGCCAGGCAAGGGCGACAAATCGCGTTAGTGAGCTACCAGTGCGCAAGCCTAAAAAAGCGGTGCCTGAAAAATTTACCGTCATGTTGGTTGTCGAGCATCAGCAAGCGATTTTATTTGAGCAGCGTCCGCCCAGCGGAATATGGGGAGGCCTTCTATCGTTGCCAGAAGTGAGTCGTCTGATAGCTACAAAGCCACACCACATAACCAGGGCGGAGCTAGATCATATGCTGACTGAATTTGGAGAGGTGGAGTCTATGGGCCTGATGCCAGAATTTAGCCATTCTTTTTCGCATTACAAACTCACCGTGCTTCCAGTGCAAGTGACGATGAAGAAAATTTTTATGCTGGCTGCTCAGAGAGCGTATTGCTGGCTGCCTGCAGATAAATTAAGTCAGGCAGCCTTACCGGCGCCGATTAAAAAATTACTGCTAGGTAGTTGAGCTTTGCTGAAGACCTTAGCCATGAGCAGGAATCAAATGATGCGGTTTTCATGCAGGTACTGTTCAATTTTTATCAGCCGTGCACCATCATCTTGAATTTCTAGTAGTGCTTGTTTTTGTTCTAGTGTGATCGGTAGCATTTCGCTCCACCGATTTGCCACCCAACCCGGTGAATATAATTGATGTGGCTCAGGAAAGGGATTAACGAAGGCGGCATCCGATTGCTCGCGTGCCTGGTCCATAAAATCACTGATAACTGTTTCCAGCATATCGCTACAGGCAGCAAGTGCGCTATCGCAGAGTATGTCGGTGGTGGTGTTTAAAACTTCTACGCGAGCAACGATGAGCTGATTGGCTTGTACGCGCGTTTCTATGACATTAAAACGTTCTCCGCCGCGTGTCTCTAGCAACAGCACACCGAGTTCAGGCATATCCCATTCAACGATGTGCGCCAAGGTACCTACGGTGCTAGGTTCAGCCGCATTGCCAATTTCACTGCCAGAGCGTATGGCGATCACACCAAAAGGTGCATCAGCTTTCATTCGTTCGCGCACCATATCGACATAGCGGGTTTCAAAAACGCGCAGGGGCAATACACCACCAGGAAACAGGACGGTACGTAGTGGGAACAACGGTAGCCAATCAGCTGCGTTCATTATCGTGTAACAGTTCGCGGTGACGTATCAATACGCGAGCCTGATCCTTAAAATGTTGGGCGAGTTGTTCGACCATAAATACCGATCGGTGCTGACCACCAGTGCAACCAATAGCAACGGTTAGGTAGCTGCGATTGTCGCGTTGGTAGGCGGGAAGCCAGCGCTCTATGAAATTACGTATATCAGAAAGTAGCGAGACCGCATCAGACTGAGCTTTTAAAAAATTAATGACTGGTTGATCTCTGCCTGTCAGAGGGCGTAGCGCCTTGTCATAAAAAGGGTTGGGTATTACGCGTACATCAAACACTAAATCAGCATCCAGTGGAACACCAAATTTGAATGCAAACGATTCAAACAGCAGCGACAATTGCTGAGTATCTTTTTGCACCAGCTCTTTAATCCAGGCACGTAGCTGATTCGCGGATAAACCTGACGTATCGATCAGATGCCCCAAGCCTTCTATCGCAGAAAGCATCTCTCGTTCTTGCCAAATGCACTCTACTAGAGTTGGAATGTCCGAGGGTTGTGCGTCCGGTGCGATTCGGTGTGATAGTGGGTGGCTACGGCGAGTTTCAGAAAAGCGATTGATCAGCGATTCAGTTTTTGCGGTCAGGAAAATAACTTCTACATGATGACCTTGATCGCGCAGCCAGGTGATGTCTGCGGGTAGTTCGCTCAGGGATGTAGCGCTACGCGCATCAACGGCGACGGCAAGATTTTGCGCATCTTCGCTAGCGCGTGTTTCGACCAAGGCCCGCAACAAAGACGGTGGCAGATTGTCCACGCAAAAAAATCCCGCATCTTCTAAGGCGTTAAGGCCGACAGATTTGCCAGAGCCAGAAATACCCGTGATGAGCGTAATACGCATCTACTCTTCGCCCATGGCGCGCTGTTGGCGCTCCATAAAATTGGCCAGAGTGTCAATGCCGCGCAGCTGCAATATTGTGTTGCGTACCGCAGCTTCTAGCAGCACGGCGATATTTCGGCCCGCTTCAACTGGGATCACGACTTTGCGTATGGGCAGTCCAAGCACATCTTCATTTTGCTGATCGAGTGGAAGGCGCTCGTAGTTTTCTTCCAGTGTTTTACGGCGCACGAGATGAACAATTAACTTCAGTCGCATTTTTCGCCGTACCGCTGTTTCACCGAAAATGGCACGTATATCTAACAAACCCAGCCCACGAACTTCCAACAGATTTTGTAATAGTGGTGGGCAACGACCTTCTATCATGTTGGGTGCAATGCGCGCAAACTCGACTGCATCATCGGCAACCAGACCATGATTACGCGAGATGAGTTCCAAGCCAAGTTCACTTTTACCCAAACCGGATTCACCAGTAATTAATACACCCACTCCCAATACATCCATAAAAACACCATGCATGGTGACGCGTGCAGCGAGTTTTTTAGAAAGATATACACGCAGATAATCGATCACCTGGGCCGAAGGAAGAGGCGTCGCAATCAGAGGAATACCATGCTCATTGCACACCGCGACAACAAATGGCGGTGGCGACAATGATTGCGCCATGATGAGCGCGGGTGGTTTGCCCGCAACCAGCTCACGCGTTTGCGCTAGCCTAGATTGTTCAGAAATATGTGCAAGGTAGGACACCTCTTCATGACCAAACACCTGTATGCGTCCTGGGTGTATGAGATTTAAGTGTCCGATTTGGTCAGCTGCAGAAACAGCGTCACCGACAATCACCCCGTTGGCTCCCGCCTGGCCGCCCAGCCAGCTGAGTTTCAGGGCCTCCAAATTATCGTCAAAGAGTTCTTGTATCGAGAGGGGCGTGGTCAGAGGCATGGGAATGCAAGGCCGAGATTCGGTTCAAATGCGAAAAGAACTCCAGAGGTTGGCGGCACAACCTTAATCAGGCCACATTTCGCTCAGCGGGATGCCAATTGACAAGTTTAGTATGTAGCGATTGCACATCACTGTCTTCAGCTAATTCCGCTCTGAAACCCTTATCGGAAAACATCTCTGCAATTTCTGACAAGATTTCCAGATGCTGTTGTGTCACGTTGTCGGGAATGAGCAGAAAGATCAGCAGTTTGACAGGCTCGCCATCGGGCGACTCAAAGGGGATAGGCTCGGACAGGCGCACAAACGCGGCCAGAGGGGATTTTAATCCCCGTATTCTGCCGTGAGGTACTGCAACGCCGTGTCCTAATCCGGTAGAGCCCAAGCGTTCGCGAGCAAACAGATTGTCAGACACGGTAGAGCGCGCAATACCGCAATTATTTTCAAAAATGAGCCCGGCTTGTTCAAACGCTCGTTTCTTACTCGAGCACTCGAGGTCGAGTACGATATTTTGTTCAGTAAGGATTTGGCTGAGATGGGTCATGATGCTAGAGCGGTGTGGCGACGCTGCTGTTCGCACAAGAACTAGCGCAAACAACTGAGCATCGCAGAGTGAAATGAATCGCAGACTGAAAATTTACTATCAAGGCGTACCTTTGTGCGGCTGTTATTACTGCAGGGCTAAAGCGCACAATGCGCCTCGTCGCGATTATAGGGGACTTCATTTGCCCCGTAGGCTAATTCTTGCCTCGGGCCAATAAATTTATACCTGCTTGGACCGTCTGGCAATCGTAAAAAATTATTTTTCAAAAATATGAGCTATTGCCTAGCATTTCTGGCATTTGATGGCATTTTTGAAAGCGAAAAATTACTGCGCCAGGGATTGATTTCTATCCCTCCACGCCGTGTGTAACGAGCCAGCACCATAAGTTTCGTGGGTCCGCATTCGTGTAGTATTTCTGTAAAAATTCGTTCCACGCAGTGCTCATGGAAGCCCTGGTGCAGACGAAATCCAATCAAATATTTCAATAGTCCTTCTTGATCGATCGCGGGTCCGACATAGTGAATTTGTATACTGGCCCAGTCAGGTTGATTCGTCACAGGGCAATTCGATTTAAGTAAATGCGAAACCAGCTTTTCTTCCACGGGTGACGATGATTTGGCAGCATGTAAAAGCCGTTTATCTGGCGAGTAAGTATCAACTTCAATATCCAGACGATCTAACAATTGGCCATCAAGCTCAGCCATCTTCAGGCTGGCGAAATCGCTACTGAGAGTCAGCTTTATTTGTATTGCAGCACCAAAGGCCACGGACAAATCTGTTTGTAACAAATCCATCAGCGCGTCTGTTCCGGCCAGACGTGATTGGTTAAACGAATTGAGATAGAGCTTGAGTGATTTGGATTCAACAATATTGGGAGTGTCCGCTGGCACCAACAGGGTGGCAATCGCGACCTGTGGCTTACCGCGCAGATTTAGCCATGAGATTTCGTAGGCAGTCCAAACGTCCATGCCAAAAAAAGGCAGAGAGTTAGTAATGCCTAGCTCACTACGCTTTTCGGCCCGTGGAATAGGGAACAACAGATGCGGGTCGTATTCGTTTACGTAGACAGAATGTTTGCCCAGAGGTGAATCAGAAGCTGGGGTGGAATGATCCATAGATATCAGCAGCAGTTAACGGGATGGCGCGCAGCTTACAGGAATAGTCGATAAGCCGGATTACTGCTTTCATCCCACGAGCGAAACCCCAGTGTAGGAAGAAATTCTTTAAATGCGCGCATCTCCGCTTTAGGCACTTGCAGGCCGACTAATACCCTTCCCACATCACCCCCCTGGCTGCGGTAGTGAAACAGGCTGATGTTCCAGCTAGGTGCTAAGCAGTCTAGAAAACGCATCAGCGCCCCCGGGCGTTCAGGAAACTCAAAGCGGTAAAGCAATTCACCATTAGCCAGAGGACTCTTGCCACCCACTAAATGACGTATGTGCAGTTTGGCTAACTCGTCGTGCGTGAGATCAATTGTTTTGAAACCCTGCTTTTCGAATTGACGACCAATTTTGGCGGGTTCGTTTCGGTTCGCTACTTGTAGTCCTACAAATACGTGAGCAAGTTTTTCATCACTAATACGGTAATTAAATTCTGTGACGGATCGGGCGCCAACCAATTGACAAAAGCGACGGAAACTACCGCGCTCTTCAGGAATTGTGACTGCGAACACCGCCTCATGCGCCTCACCCACTTCTGCGCGCTCTGCAACAAAGCGCAGGCGATCAAAATTCATGTTCGCGCCGCATGCAATAGCCACCAGACTTTCATCGCGCAGGGGTGTTTTTTGTCCAGACATGCGCTCCAGATACGCCTTAGCTCCAGCAATGGCTAACGCACCAGCAGGCTCCAGTATGCTGCGTGTATCCGTAAACACATCCTTGATAGCGGCGCAAACGGCATCCGTATCGACCAAAATTATTTCATCGACATATTTTTTTGCCAGACGAAACGTCTCTTCGCCGACTTGTTTAACCGCGGTTCCATCCGAGAACAATCCAACATCCGTCAGTGTTACGCGTCGCCCAGATTGCAATGAACGATACATAGCATCTGAATCAGTCGTTTGCACGCCGATAATTTTTATATCGGGGCGTACCGACTTGATATAAGCGCCCACGCCGCTGATCAAACCACCACCACCCACTGCCACAAAAACTGCATGAATTGCACCGGAATGTTGGCGCAGTATTTCCATGCCTATCGTACCTTGGCCGGCAATGACGTCAGGATCATCAAAGGGATGCACAAAACAGAGTTTGAGTTTTTTTTCCAGCACCAGTGCGTGCTGGTAAGCATCGGAATAGGACTCCCCGTGCAGAACTACTTCGCCGCCACGCGCGCGCACAGCGTCGATTTTTACCGCGGGCGTAGTAACTGGCATAACGATCACAGCGCGGCAACCCAAATGTTGAGCAGAAAGGGCGACACCTTGCGCATGATTACCCGCTGATGCGCAGATAACACCACGTTTCAATTGTGAACTCGATAGCTGAGCCATCTTGTTGTATGCACCGCGCAGTTTGAAGCTGAAAACACTTTGCATGTCTTCACGCTTGAAAAAAATGTGGTTTCCCATGCGTTCGGACAAACCTGGCGCTAACTCCAGCGGAGTTTCCACGGCTAGGTCATACACACGCGAAGTCAGTATCTTTTTTAAATAGTCAATGCTCATAGCGAATCATTATAATTGAGCAGTTCGTCTTCAAAGACGCCCATTGCAGGCTTTCCTTGTGCGCGGGATGGTTTGCTGATTCGTTTTCTGGCAATTGACATGCTCGCCTCTACTATTGCTGCGCTTTTGAGTATTTTGTCGTTGCCCTCCGTCGGCTTGCCCTCACTATTCATTATCAGTTTGCTCTCTGCCACGCTGCTACCCATGGGCTCCGAGCCAGCCGTATTTGCTGTAGTGAAGATGAATTCCGATCTTTTCTGGCCAGCGGTAGTCGTTGCCACAGCGGGAAACACAGTGGGCGGAGCCATCAGCTACAGCATGGGCTACGGAGCAAAGCGTGCTTTCGCAGAGGAAAAACAAACCCGCTGGTTCAGCTGGTTGCAGCGATACGGTCCCAAAACCTTGCTCTTGTCATGGCTGCCCGTAATAGGCGATCCATTGTGCGTGCTTGCTGGTTGGCTCAAGATGTCTTTCCTGCAAAGCCTGCTCTATATGGCCGTCGGAAAATTACTCCGCTACATCACAATGACCAGCTTGTTGCTGAGCGTGCCAGATGGCATCTGGCAGCGCATAGGCAGCTGGGTGTAAAACACAGTCAAGCTAGGCAAAACCTTGTAAAAGCAAGGGCTTATGCCAACGCCTTGTGCACTGCCATACGTTAGAATGCACGTTTGATACGACGTTAACTCACACTCTCTCAATGAATGCCCCAGCGCACATACCTGCCTTACTAACAAACGCGCCGCAAGGTAATTCCAGCGCCCGTTTGCGCGAAATTCCTTACAACTACACTTCTTTTTCCGATCGAGAAATCGTTATTCGCTTGCTAGGCGAGCCCGCCTGGGAATTGTTATCCAGCTTGCGTTCTGCACGCCAGACGGGCCGCTCTGCACGCATGCTCTACGAGGTATTGGGCGATATGTGGGTCGTGCGCCGCAATCCCTACCTACAAGATGACTTGCTCGATAATCCTCAGCGTCGTGAGTCACTCATTGATGCGCTTTATCATCGCCTTGGCGAAGTCGAAAAACGACGCGAGTATGTGGGTGCAGAAAATGGTCACGATGCAGAATCAATACAACGCAGTGTAAACGTACAAACTTTACTAACAGCTGCACACAAAGCAGTTGAAGAATTCGCTAATGAATTTAGGCAAGCACAAGATTTGCGCAGACGTGCACAACGTGTGCTCGGACGTTACACCCTCAAAGACAATATTAAATTCGATGGCTTATCGCGCGTCTCGCATGTGACTGACGCCACTGACTGGCGCGTGGAGTATCCCTTCGTCGTCGTTATGCCGGATTCCGAAGAGGAAATGGCGGGCTTGGTCAAAGCCTGTATCGAGCTGGGTCTCACCATCATTCCGCGTGGGGGTGGCACAGGCTACACAGGTGGTGCGATTCCGTTGACTCCTTTGTCAGCAGTCATCAACACCGAGAAACTTGAAGCCTTGGGTGAAGTCGAGATGCGAGTCTTGCCGGGTGTGGAGCACGAATGCGCCACCATTTACTCGGGTGCAGGTGTCGTCACTAAACGTGTGGCCGATGCAGCAGAAAAAGCTGGATTTGTCTTTGCAGTAGACCCGACATCAGCCGAAGCCTCCTGCATAGGCGGCAATATCGCCATGAATGCCGGTGGAAAAAAAGCCGTGTTGTGGGGTACAGCGCTTGATAATTTAGCTAGCTGGCGCATGGTCGATCCTAACGGCGACTGGTTAGAAGTCACGCGACTCGATCACAACCTGGGCAAAATTCATGACGTAAAAACAGCGCGTTTTAAATTGGAATGGACCCATCCATCCGAGCGCGGTCGTCGTAGTGCGCCATTCAAGACTGAAATTTTATCGATTGAAGGCAGCAAGTTTCGCAAAGCAGGTTTAGGTAAAGACGTTACTGATAAATTTCTTTCGGGTTTACCCGGAGTACAAAAAGAAGGCTGCGATGGTTTGATCACCTCTGCACGCTGGATATTACACACCATGCCGCGCTATGCACGTACCGTGTGCCTGGAGTTTTTCGGTCAGGCGCGTGAAGCTATTCCTTCGATTGTTGAAATTAAAAATTTCCTTGATGCGGAAACTAAAAAAGGTGGAGCCATACTTGCGGGCCTTGAGCATTTAGACGAGCGTTATTTGCGTGCTGTTGGCTATGCCACTAAATCTAAGCGAGGTGTACTACCTAAGATGGTTTTGTTTGGTGACATCGTAGGTCACGATGAAGACGCGGTAGCTCGTGCAACCTCCGAAGTCATACGTATTGCTAATAGTCGTGTAGGCGAAGGCTTCGTGGCAGTGAGCCCTGAAGCACGTAAAAAATTCTGGTTAGATCGTGCGCGTACTGCAGCCATTGCGCGGCATACCAATGCATTCAAAATTAATGAAGATGTCGTTATTCCGCTTGACCGCATGGGTGAATACACCGATGGCATAGAACGTATCAACATCGAGCTCTCGATCGCTAATAAATTAGCGCTACTTGCAGAGCTAACATCGTTTTTTGTGCGGGGCCAACTCAAGCTAGGCAAGAGTGACGACACCGAAGGTTTAGACATACCACCGGCCGAGTTGTTGGAAGATCGCGTAGCTCAGGCTATGGATTTGCTAGAAAAAATACATGGACGTTGGTCGTGGTTGTTGTCGAATTTTGAAACACCGTTAGTCTCAGCTCGTGTGCAACTGGTAGAACATGATTTGGAGGCTTTGCTACCTGCTGTAGATGCATACGTAACAGCTAAGCCAGCGGCCACAGTGTTCGACCTCTTGCAAGACAGGACGATACGCATTTCATGGAAGACAGAAGTTCGTGCTGCCTTGCGTCAGATTTTTGGTGGTGCTGCATTCAAGCCCATACTCGAAGAATGTACTCAGATACACAAACGGGTTTTGCGTGGCCGCGTGTTTGTTGCTTTGCATATGCATGCAGGCGATGGCAATGTGCATACCAACATTCCGGTGAATTCCGATAATTACGACATGCTGCAAACGGCGCACACTGCTGTAGCGCGCATCATGGCGTTAGCGCGAACACTCAATGGCGTGATCTCTGGTGAGCATGGCATAGGCATCACCAAACTCGAGTTTTTAACCAAAGACGAAATGAGTGAGTTTCGTGATTACAAACAACGAGTCGATCCGGAAGGGCGTTTTAACAAAGGCAAACTGCTCGATAGCGCTGATCTGCGCAATGCTTATACGCCGTCGTTTGGTTTGATGGGGCATGAATCACTCATCATGCAGCAAAGTGATATTGGTGCCATTGCCAGTAGCATCAAGGATTGTCTGCGTTGTGGTAAGTGCAAGCCCGTGTGCGCCACACATGTACCGCGCGCTAATTTGCTGTATTCACCGCGCAATAAAATTTTAGCCACCTCATTGCTGATCGAAGCTTTTCTTTACGAAGAACAAACTCGGCGTGGTGTATCGATACGTCACTGGGAAGAATTTGAAGATGTTGCAGATCACTGCACCATATGCCACAAATGCCTTACTCCGTGCCCGGTCGATATTGATTTTGGTGATGTATCCATGAACATGCGAAATCTGTTGCGCAAAATGGATAAAAAATCATTTAATCCGGGTACAACAGCAGCCATGTTTTTTTTGAATGCAACGGACCCTGCAACCATTAACGCTACCCGTCAAATCATGATGGGTTGGGGTTACAAGGTTCAGCGTTTAGCGCATGACGTGCTAAAAAAATTCGCGAAGAAGCAAACCAAAGCACCATCGTCCACACATGGCAAAGCCCCGATACGTGAGCAGGTCATTCATTTCATAAATAAAAAAATGCCGGGTAATTTACCCAAGAAGGCAGCACGTGCGTTGCTCGATATCGAAGACGACAAATTCATTCCCATAATTCGCAATCCCAAAACTACTGATGCTGATACTGAAGCCGTGTTTTATTTTCCTGGTTGTGGATCAGAGCGTTTGTTTTCACAGGTAGGTTTAGCCACACAAGCCATGCTCTGGCATGTGGGCGTACAAACAGTACTGCCACCAGGCTATTTATGTTGTGGTTATCCACAACGTGGTTCAGGCGATTTTGATAAAGCAGAAAAAATCATTACCGACAATCGCGTCTTGTTTCACCGTATGGCCAATACACTTAACTATCTCGATATTAAAACCGTCGTGGTTTCGTGTGGTACCTGCTACGACCAGTTGCAAGGTTATGAGTTCGACAAAATATTCCCGGGCTGCCGCATCATCGATATCCACGAATATCTTTTAGAAAAAGGTGTGCGGCTCGAGGGTGTAACGGGTACTCGCTACATGTATCACGATCCTTGCCATAGTCCGATGAAGTTGCAAGACCCGTTAAAAACAGTGAACGCGTTAATTACAACAGTCGATGCGCAGAAAATCGAAAAGAACGATCGATGCTGTGGTGAGTCGGGCACGCTGGCGGTATCGCGCCCTGATATCTCCACTCAAATTCGTTTTCGCAAAGAAGCTGAGATGGTAAAAGGTGCCGACAAATTACGTGCCGACGGATTTGAGGGCGATGTAAAAATACTTACATCGTGCCCATCGTGCTTGCAGGGCCTAGCCCGTTATAACGATGATTCTGACACCACAGCCGATTACATCGTCGTAGAAATCGCTCGCAATCTTTTGGGTGCTAATTGGATGCCTGAGTATGTAGAGCGTGCTAATAATGGCGGTATAGAGCGTGTGTTAGTTTGATAATGATAAATGTAAATGACGCATGCGATCTATGCCAAAGTCCAGGTGGCGAGATCATTCATCAAGGCGAATTATTTCGTGTGGTGTTAATCGATGACGCAAATTACCCTGGGTTTTGCCGCGTTATTTGGCGCGATCACATTAAAGAAGTTACCGATTTAAATGAACTCGATCGTATGCTGATGATGGATGTCATGTGGCAGGTTGAGAAAATTGTGCGTGATGTGATGCAGCCAGAGAAAATTAACCTTGCGAGTTTGGGGACCATGGTGCCTCATTTGCACTGGCATGTGATTCCACGTTATATCGATGATGCACATTTTCCATCACCCGTATGGGCAGAGACTAAGCGTGTTCCATCGCCTCAATCGCTTCTGGCACGTCAAGAAAAATTACCCTTATTACGCAAAAAATTACAACAGCATTTATCTAGCTATACGTAAAATTTTGTTCGTGTCACAAGCCATGGTTGCTTGATGCGGGCTCGCACCCTAAAACTAACATTAAAAGATCACGCCTATGAGTAATCACATTCCTACTGCACTAACGTTGCATAAAGTATCTCGCACCTTAGAGGTTAGTTTTGATGATCTGGGGTCAGTTTCCTTGTCGTGTGAGTTTTTGCGCGTACATTCCCCTTCAGCTGAAGTGCGCGGGCATGGGCAGGGCCAAGAAGTGCTGCAGACAGGTATGCGCAATATAGAAATTCAAGCCATAGAGCCCGTGGGTAATTACGCGATTCGGCCCGTATTTTCAGATGGTCATGACAGTGGGCTCTACACGTGGGACTTTTTGCACGAACTCTGCTCTGGACATGAGCGACTTTGGCAAGAATATCTGAAGCGACTCAAAGCCGCAGGCTTCACACCAGATACAGGTCGCGATACTCCTATGATCAAACAAGGCGCGGGTTGCGCTTCGCATTAAAGTTTTTAGGAAAATGGCAGTTGAATGCGCTACTAAGCATGTTGGCCAGACTTGTATAATGTGTTCCATCAAAGCTATGGATTTTTCGTCATGTCTCAGACCCATTTCGGCTATCAGCAAGTCCCTGAAGAACACAAGGCGCATAAGGTAGCCGAGGTTTTTCATTCCGTAGCGGCTAAATACGATGTGATGAATGATCTGATGTCGGCGGGGCTGCACAGGCTGTGGAAAGCGTTCACCATTACCCAGGCGGGTATACGGCCAGGCTTTAAGGTGTTGGATATTGCGTCGGGCACAGGTGACTTGGCGCGTGCGTTTGCCAAGCGTGCAGGTAACACAGGTGAAGTGTGGCATACCGATATTAATGAATCCATGCTACGTGTTGGTCGCGATCGCATGATTAACGAAGGCCTGCTATTACCTACACTGATATGCGACGCTGAAAAATTACCATTCCCTGATAATTATTTTGATCGTGTGTCCGTGGCCTTTGGTCTGCGTAATATGACGCACAAAGATGTTGCCTTATCGGAGATGCGGCGAGTACTAAAACCAGGCGGAAAACTGCTGGTTCTCGAATTTTCCAAGGTTGCCTCGCCGCTGCAAAAACCATATGACATGTATTCATTCAAGTTACTGCCATGGTTGGGCCAAAAAATCGCAAATGACGCTGATAGTTATCGCTATCTGGCAGAGTCGATACGTATGCATCCCGATCAGGAGTCACTAAAAGGCATGATGCAAGAAGCAGGTTTAGATCAGGTCAATTATTTCAATTTAACCGCTGGTATCGCAGCCCTTCATGTGGGCGTGAAGTTGTAATAGCTTGTTAGATGAGGTTGATTTTTACGAATGAACCTCACTCCAGAATAAAAAGACTCTACTCATTTTCATGACAAGCCTGGAACGTCCTATCGCCGCCGTCATTAATCATCTCCTGTCACGCCAGCCGTCATTGCGTGAGAAGCTGCGTGCGCATGCTGGTGACATGGTGTGTATCGAAACAGGTGCTTTACAACTTAAATTGATGGTTGCAGCTGATGGTTTGCTGCAAAGTGATACAACTGCTGAGCCCACTGTCACATTACGAATCAAGCCGGCCGATATACCTCAGGTTTTAGCTGATATAGAGCGAGCATTTTCGTATGTCACGATTAGCGGGGACGCTGATTTTGCGCGCACACTGTCGGAAGTCGCCAATGATGTGCACTGGGAACCGGAAGAAGATCTCGCGCCTTTTTTTGGTGATATTGCCGCCGTTCGCATTGCCCAAGCTGTTCGCAATGCAGTCTCCCAGGCGAAATCACGCAGTCGTAAGCTTATTGAAAACATGGCTGAATATCTATTAGAAGAAAATCCAACGCTGATGTATCGCCATGCAGGTGAACAATTCGCATTTGATGTGGCGGTAATACGTGACGATGTAGAGCGACTCGCCAAACGAATTAGCTTGCTTGAGAAGCAGAATTCCGTTGGTGCTGCATGAATCGCTTGTCTCGAGTAGCAAAGATAGTCCAAGTAGCTCTGCGCTTTGGCTTGGATGAAATCATACTGGTGGGTACAAAACTCCCGCCACATTGGCGATTTTTGTCGACCTTGTTTTTTTGGCGTGATATCAGTGCGCCACGGGGTGAGCGCCTGCGTTGCGCCCTCGAAGAGTTGGGGCCTATCTTTGTAAAATTTGGACAGGTACTTTCAACGCGACGCGATCTTATGCCCGTTGATATAGCCGACCAATTGGCACTCTTGCAGGACCGCGTGCCACCCTTTTCATCGGATCTCGCAATTGCTGAAATTACGCGCTCGCTTGGTCAGCATCCGGATCACTTGTTTGCCAGTTTCACGCGCGAGCCGGTGGCTTCTGCTTCAGTAGCTCAGGTTCATTTTGCCACCTTAAAAAATGGCACTGAGGTGGCAGTCAAGGTATTGCGACCTGGCGTACATAAAGCGATACAAAATGATGTCGCCTTAATGCATATCGTTGCTGGTTGGGTAGAGCGTTGGTGGATAGATGGTCGGCGATTAAAGCCCCGCGAAGTAGTCGCCGAGTTTGACAAGCATCTGCATGATGAATTGGATCTGATGCGTGAGGCGGCCAATGGCAGTCAGTTACGCAGAAATTTCGCTAATTCCAATCTGTTGCTCGTACCAGAAATGCATTGGGATTATTGTTCACCATCCGTGATAGTGATGGAGCGCATGCATGGCATACCGATTTCGCAAACACAAAAATTACTTGATGCAGGTGTGGATTTAAAAAAACTTTCGCGTGAGGGAGTGGAGATTTTTTTCACTCAGGTGTTTCGTGATGGTTTCTTCCATGCGGATATGCACCCTGGGAATATTTTAGTGTCGATTGCACCAGAAACGTTTGGTCGATATATCGCGCTAGATTTTGGTATTGTCGGAACCTTGACGGACTACGACAAAGATTATTTGTCACAAAACTTTATTGCTTTTTTCCGCCGAGATTACAAGCGCGTAGCCCAAGCCCACATAGAATCAGGCTGGGCGCCCAAAGATACGCGAGTTGACGAACTAGAGGCCGCCGTTCGCGCCTGTTGTGAACCCATCTTTGATAGACCGCTAGCAGAAATCTCGTTTGGCCAAGTGTTGTTACGATTATTTCAAACCTCGCGCCGGTTCAACATAGAAGTGCAGCCGCAGTTAGTGCTGCTGCAAAAAACATTACTTAATATAGAAGGCTTGGGACGACAGCTTGATCCTGAACTGGATCTTTGGTCTACCGCCAAGCCCGCATTAGAAAAGTGGCTCAATGAGCAGGTCGGCTGGCGTGGTTTGCTCGATAGGCTCAAGTTAGAAGCGCCGCATTACGCACAGATTTTTCCGCAGTTGCCACGTTTACTACAGCAGGCTTTACTAGCCAAAACAGAAACTCATGACACGAATACGGATAGGCTGCTACAACACCTCATTTCCGAGCAGCGGCGCACAAATTGGCTGTTGAGTCTAGCTATGTGCTTTGGCGGTGGTCTGGTAGCAGGCATCATTGTGGTGCAAATTTTCCTGCGTTGGCACGGCGGTCTTTGACGACTAAATTAGTGCCACTACGTAGTGCCACGCTAAGGATATAATCGCACCAAATTTTTTTGACCAACCCTTTCGTGCGTGCGTGGGCCACTTTATGACTACCTTGATGATTTTTGTCGGGCTGTATCTGATGATATCGATAGGTCTCGGTCTGTATGCATCTACCCGAGTAAAAAATTCTTCTGACTACGCGAATGCTGGTCGTTCATTGCCTTTGCCAGTAGTAATTGCCACTGTGTTTGCCACCTGGTTTGGCTCTGAAACGGTACTGGGTATTCCAGCTAGATTTGCTGAACATGGTTTGGGTGGCACGGTAGAAGATCCATTTGGTGCATCGTTATGTTTGATCTTCGTGGGTTTATTTTTTGCTCGCAAACTGTATCGGCTTAATCTCTTAACCATAGGTGATTATTTCAAACAGCGCTACAACCGGCCAGTAGAAGTGATGGTGTCATTGTGTATCGTGATTTCGTATCTTGGCTGGGTGTCTGCACAAATCACTGCACTGGGTTTGGTGTTCAGTGTGCTAACGAATGGCGTGGTAACACCGGCTACCGGTATGATCGCTGGTGCGGGGATAGTCTTGGTTTACACGCTGTTTGGTGGTATGTGGTCTGTGGCATTGACAGATGCATTTCAAATGTCGCTCATCATCATAGGCATGCTGTATATCGCTTGGGTAATCGCCGGAGATGCAGGCGGCGCGCAGGTAGTAATACAGCATGCAAGTGACGCAGGAAAATTACGGTTTTTTCCAGAGCCTACGCTCGCGGCCTGGCTAGGTTTTGTCGGTATGGGTGTCACCATTATGTTTGGCTCCATACCGCAGCAAGATGTATTTCAGCGTGTAATGTCTGCACGCTCTGAAAATGTAGCGGTGGCGGGTGCCGTGGTTGGTGGTTCGATGTATTTCTTTCTGGCGTTTATACCCATGTTTCTGGTGTATGCGGCGCAGATCATTGATCCGAGCATGTTCACTTCGTTGATAGGCGAAGACGCGCAAATGATATTGCCGCGATTAATACTGGATCACACACCTATCCTGGCTCAAGTATTGTTTTTTGGGGCTCTTTTGTCTGCCATCATGTCCACAGCAAGCGGAACCCTGCTGGCACCCAGCATCACACTGACTGAAAACATTATTCGTGAGATGGTTCCCATGAACGATCAACAGCTGCTGCTTACAACGCGCATCGTGGTCGTCTGTTTTGCGATTGTGGTGACGACGTTTGCCTTACTTTCACAGGGCATGCCCATATACGAAATGGTGGGTAATTCTTACAAAGTGCCGCTAGTAGGTGCATTTATACCGCTCGTAATGGGTTTGTACTGGAAACGATCGACCACGCAGGGGGCGTTATTTTCAGTTATTGGTGGATTGGCAAGTTGGATACTGATGGAAGTGTTCGTCGGCGACTCTATCTGGCCGCCGCAGTTCGTGGGTCTGTTGGCCGCATTTTTAGGAATGATCGTCGGTTCGTTATTACCTCAGGCTCGCCGTTTGACCTAATTGAACTATTCACTCTGAGGCATGCCCTGTAACTAAGGGGATTATTTTGAAAAACCCTTATAATTCAAGGTTTTCAAATTTTTTGCACAAAGAAAGTCACGATGCCTATCTATGCTTATCGCTGTCAAGCTTGCGGATACGCTTGCGATGTACTGCAAAAAATGTCAGATGCAGCGCTTACTGACTGCGAATCATGCGGTAAACCCGAATTAAAAAAACAACTCACCGCGGCGGGCTTTCAGCTCAAAGGTAGTGGTTGGTATGTGACGGATTTTCGAGATGGTTCTGGTGGTGGCAAGCCCAAGTCGGATACGGCTGAAGGCGGTTCTGCTACTAAAACTGAAGGCGCACCCAGCACTGCGCCAGCTAGCACGACCACTGAAGCTGCGCCGGCAGCCTCATCTTCCCAATCCAAGCCATCTACACCTGCGGCCACCTGATGATTGCTTTAATGCGTAAATATTTTATTACCGGCCTGTTGGTTCTGGTTCCTTTGGCTATTACGCTCTGGGTACTTAATCTCATCATAGGCACGCTGGATCAATCACTGTTGCTGCTGCCATCGTCCCTGCGACCCGAGTCATTGTTTGGCTTTACTTTGCCGGGCATAGGCACCATGTTGACGCTGGTGATTATTTTTGTCACCGGACTGATCACACAAAATTTCATTGGTACGCGACTACTCAATGTGTGGGAATGGCTGCTACAACGCATACCCGTTGTCAATTCAATTTACTCCAGTGTTAAGCAAGTGTCCGACACCTTGCTTTCCTCCTCGGGTAATGCATTTAGAAAAGCGTTACTGATACAGTATCCCCGTGAAGGTTTGTGGACGATAGCATTTCAAACGGGTGTGCCGGGTGGTGATGTAAAAAATCATCTGACCGGCGACTATATCAGTGTGTATGTGCCCACCACGCCCAACCCAACCTCGGGTTTTTTTATCATGCTCAAGCGCGAAGAGTCTATCGAGCTTTCCATGAGTGTTGATGAGGCACTGAAGTACATCGTTTCCATGGGTGTTGTGGCTCCTGGAGCCAATAAAAAGCCTGACCAACTCATTACACCCGCTAAGCCCACTGAACACTGAGCTGCTGCGAAATTCCATCATTCTGGCACTAACGAAACCGAGACTAACTACTATGTCAATGCGTACAAATTACTGCGGCCTGACGACTGAGGCGCAAATGGGTCAAACAGTCAACCTGTGCGGCTGGGTACACCGTCGTCGTGACCACGGCGGTGTGATTTTTATTGATCTGCGCGATCGCGAAGGTTTAGTCCAGGTGGTGTGTGATCCAGACCGCGCTGAGATGTTTAAAAGCGCAGAATTAGTTCGTAATGAATTTTGTTTGCGCATCACTGGTTTAGTGCGTTCACGCCCCAGCGGCACAGAAAACACTAGCCTTACCTCTGGAAAAATCGAAGTCTTGTGCCATGAGCTGGAAGTCCTGAATCCGTCGGTTACGCCGCCATTCCAGCTCGATGATGACAATCTCTCCGAAACCACCCGCTTGACACATCGTGTACTGGACTTGCGTAGGCCACAGATGCAGCACAACCTCAAGTTGCGCTACAAAGTAACGATGGAAGTACGAAAATTTTTGGATGAGAATGGCTTCATCGATATTGAAACACCGATGCTCACCAAATCAACCCCAGAAGGTGCGCGAGATTATTTAGTGCCATCACGAGTCAATTCGGGTCATTTCTTTGCATTACCACAATCGCCGCAGTTATTTAAGCAGCTGCTAATGGTGGCTAATTTTGATCGCTATTACCAGATCACCAAATGCTTCCGCGATGAAGATTTGCGCGCAGATCGACAGCCTGAATTCACACAGATTGATTGCGAAACATCCTTCATGTCCGAGCAGGAAATCCGTGATCTGTTCGAAGACATGTTGCGCAAGGTATTTAAGACGACCCTGAATGTGGAATTGCCGAATCCTTTCCCAGTAATGAATTTTGCAACCGCCATGGCCATGTATGGTTCCGATAAACCTGACATGCGTGTGCGCCTGGAATTTACGGAATTGACGGATGTAATGAAGGATGTCGATTTCAAAGTGTTTTCTGGCGCGGCGACTATGGAAGGTGGGCGCGTGGTTGGGTTGCGCGTACCTGGTGGCGCGAATGAGCAGGGTGGCATGCCGCGTTCAGAGATTGATGCCTATACCCAGTTCGTTGCCATTTACGGTGCCAAAGGTCTTGCCTACATTAAGGTTAATGACAAATCTAAAGGGCGCGATGGACTGCAGTCTCCCATAGTTAAAAACATACACGATGCAGCCTTGGCGCAAATTCTAGAGCGCACAGGTGCAGAAAATGGCGATCTGATTTTCTTTGGTGCTGATAAAGCCAAGGTGGTGAATGATGCTATTGGTGCTTTGCGGGTAAAAATTGGCCACAGCGAATTTGGACGCAAGAATGGTTTGTTCGACGAAGACTGGCGTCCATTATGGGTAGTTGATTTCCCTATGTTTGAGTTTGATGAAGACGCTAATCGTTGGAACGCTTTGCATCATCCATTTACGGCTCCTAAGGCAGGTCATGAAGATTTCATTAGCACAGCACCTGGCAAAGCGATAGCCCAGGCCTACGACATGGTGCTCAATGGTTGGGAACTCGGTGGCGGTTCGGTACGTATTCATCGCGCCGATGTGCAGAGCAAAGTATTTACTGCGCTAAATATCGGCGAAGAGGAAGCTCAGGTGAAGTTTGGATTCTTGCTGGATGCTTTGCAGTATGGCGCGCCACCGCACGGTGGCCTGGCCTTTGGTCTGGATCGCATAGTCACCATGATGACGGGTGCAGAATCTATTCGTGATGTGATTGCTTTCCCCAAGACCCAACGTGCCCAGTGTTTGCTCACGCAAGCTCCTAGCGAGGTTGATGAGAAGCAGTTGCGTGAGTTACACATACGTCTGCGCAGCGTAGAGCCTGTGGTCAAGGGCTGAGCCTTCCTACCAGGTCTGCCGTGTAAGTCCAGCGGCAGCCAGGTAGCAATCGTCTTGGGTGCACGTATGACAGCCACGTAGGCACGTTGGCGCTAAGCAGGGCATAATCGTTTGGCTACTTCTCTGCGCACCTAGACATGCCTGCCTATAAAATTCCCGAATCCGTATTGGTCGTTATCTTTTCATCCGATCTGCACGTCTTACTACTCGAGCGCGCAGATAAGCCAGGTTTTTGGCAGTCAGTCACGGGTTCTAAAGATACGTTGGACGAAGTCTTGCGTGAGACAGCCATACGCGAAGTCTTTGAAGAAACGGGTCTGCAGATCGGTGGCCCTGGTATACCAGAGTCGGCATTGGTCAATTGGAACCTTTCCAATGTTTATGAGATCTACCCCGTTTGGCGACACCGATATGCAGAGGGCATAACTCACAATACCGAACATGTGTTTGGTCTGCAGGTGCCCAATAATTCACCTATACAGCTTGCTGAGCGCGAGCATCTTCAGTATCAGTGGCTGCCATGGCGATTAGCAGCGGATAAATGTTTTTCTCCATCCAACGCTGAAGCTATTCTTCAATTACCGCAATTTTTAACTACTCCCCCAGCCGCAGATTTATGAAGCTTCGTATTGTTACGTACAACATACACAAGGGCGTCAGTACACTAGGTTCGCGTCCACGCATACACGCGATTAAACAAGCACTATCGGGGTTGTCCGCTGATTTGGTTTTTTTGCAGGAAGTGCAGGGACGACATGATCTGCTGGCTTTGCGCCACTCGACGAGTTGGCCTCGTCAGAGTCAGCATGAATTTTTAGCCGATGAACATCAGCACAGTGCCTATGGCATGAACGCTATTTATGACCACGGACATCATGGTAATGCGCTGCTATCGAATTTTCCTATTGTCTCGTTTCGAAATCATGATGTCTCGGATCATGCCTTTGAATCGCGCGGAATTTTGCATTGCATGCTGCATTTAGGGAAAACTAATGTCCATTGTTATGTCATTCATTTAGGCTTATTTGCAGGTAGCCGGTTGCGTCAGACACAAGCATTGATTGATGCTGTGATGAGTACTGCTCCGCCTGATGCGCCATTATTAATCGCAGGGGATTTTAACGATTGGACCGACGCGTTAAGCGCAAATTTGCGTAAACGCTTAGATGTGGTTGAAGTATTTGATCAGGGACTCACTGCGCGCAGTTTTGGTGCGTATTTGCGAAGGCTATCAGGGCGCGGTCCACGCAAAACACCCGCTAGAACTTTTCCAGCTGCTATGCCTGTGCTGCAATTAGATCGTATTTATGTGCGTGGTTTTCGCGTAGAGACTGCGAAAGTTTTACATGGTGCGAGTTGGGCAAGGCTTTCCGATCATGCCCCCATCGTTGCAGATTTATACTTGCTCGATCAGGCAGCTGAGGATGAGCGCAGCCCACCAGAGGAAGTTGAAAATTCATATGCGAGCAGCAAGTTATAGTCAGAGTAATCGACTCGTGCTTCTGCACCGTGGGGGTGAATTTTTCCCTGCGTTGGTGCTGGCATTAGATAGTGCGCATGTAGAAATCTACCTTGAGACATATATTTTTGCGCTGGATGCAACCGGTCATCATGTCAAAGCTGCACTGATGCGTGCAGCCGCCCGCGGCGTCAATGTGCATGTGCTGGTCGATTGGTTGGGTACCGGCGAGTCAGTCGCAGCCGAGCTGCGTAAAGATCTTGAATCTGTGGGCATACGCTTTGCCTGTTTCAATCCATGGTTTAAGCGAGGCGTTGCGCGCACACACAGGAAGATTGTTATTGTTGACAGGCGCTTAGCATTTTTGGGTGGGCTAAATATCAATGATGATTTTTTCTCTGATGATCACGATCACACACCTTTGCCCGCAGCGCGGTGGGATTTTGCCGTTGGTATCACGGGCCCTTTAGTCGAGAGTATTCATACTGAAGTTGCCACCCTCTGGGCGCGGCAGCAACCGCTGGGTATACGACGTCGGCTGCAATATCTTCGCGAGCATTATGCTTCTCGCTTTAAGCCTTTGCAGGAAGTAGCGCATGCCGCACTAGTCGTTAGAGATAACCTTCGTAACCGTAACACCATACAGCGAGCATTGTTACAAGCGCTAGGTCATGCGCATCATGAAGCGTGGATAGTAACGCCGTACTTTGCCCCCGGTCGTAAACTACGCAATGCCCTAATGCACGCAGCAAATCGAGGGGTCTGCGTCACGTTGCTTATCGGTGTAGATCAATTTCGGTTGCAAGATGCGGTCGCTCAGTCGTTTTATCCTAAGCTCTTGAGTGCGGGTGTGCACATAGTTGAGTACCGTAAAACCCAGTTGCACGCCAAGGTTGCTGTGATAGACAATCGTTGGGCGACTGTGGGGTCCAGTAATTTTGATGGTCTCTCATTATTTGTAAATCACGAAGCAAACATCATTGTGCGTGATGACGAATTTACACGCACCTTGCGCGAGGCTATTGCTCAGGGAGTTCATGAGGGTGTGGTGGTTATGGTTAAGGAAGTGGAAAATTACTCCTGGGCTCGCCGCTTATTTAATCGCTTTGCTTATCTATTGTATAAAAGCGTTTTGCAAGTGATTAGCGCAGGTAGATATACAAAATGATGCTGATTGCACATGCTGTCCCTTTAGGTGGTTCCTATGAGTGAAACTGTACGTATTGATAAATGGTTATGGGCTGCGCGTTTTTTCAAAACGCGCACACTGGCAGCCGACGCAGTAGAGCGCGGTCGCGTCACGTTAAACGGGGACCGCTGTAAAACATCGCGCAATCTAAATCCGGGCGACTTGCTCGATATTGATAATGGCAGTAGCGAGTGGCAAATTCGGGTGATTGGATTATCCGATCAGCGCGGATCGGCACCGATTGCGCGACAGCTGTATGAAGAAACTAGTGACAGCATTTTGCGTCGTGAACAACAAACTGAACAGCGCAAACTCTTTACTGAACCGGCCGAAGCTATACGCGGCAGACCGACCAAGCGTGATCGTCGTCTGCTTGATCGTTCGAAGTAATCTTTGATCACATAGTGTGATCGCAGATGTGTTTAGTGATACTGGCAGCTCACCTCATGAGCTCGTTTAAACGGGTCTGACAAATCGCTATCAATAAGTCCATCCACAAGAGCAAAAATTCACAATCGGTGCATAATAGGACGCCCGTTCTATTTTTTTACTAAGTCCACGCTCCGGGAGACCTCATGGCTGAAACGATACAGAGACCTTTGCGTAAAGGGGAGCAGACGCGAGCGGCGATTTTGGATGCAGCGCTTGAGCTTGCCAGTCGCGAAGGTTTGGAAGGTCTGACCATCGGTGTTTTGGCCGAGCGTATGGACATGAGCAAATCTGGAGTATTTGCGCATTTTGGTTCGCGTGAAGATTTGCAGATCGCCGTACTCAAGCTCTACAACCATCAATTCGAACAAGAAGTTTTTTATCCCAGCATACGCGAGCAGCGTGGCTTGCCACGGCTGCAGAGTCTGTTCCGGCGCTGGGTTGACAAGGTCTGCCTGGAAATTGCCTCAGGATGCATTTACATCAGTGGTGCTGTGGAGTACGACGACAGGACTGGCCCTATTCGAGATCATTTGGTTGATATGGTCGATAGCTGGCAGCGCGCCTTGCACAGAGCGGCCCAACTAGCCATCGAAGAGCAGCATCTCAAACCCGATACCGACCCCAAGCAATTAGTTTTTGAAATGTATGGTCTGGTGCTTGCACTGCACCATGATGCGCGATTTATACGTAGCCCCGGTAGTGTGGTGCGCGCTCACGCTGGTTTTGAGCGCTTGATTTCCAGTGCACAGAGCAACAACGCGGCAGGCTAGCGCAGCGCATGTGCAACGCCACTTCAGAAAACATCCTTTTTTATACGTAAAGTCGCAAGGTTAATTACCCCGTTTTAGTTGTATCACTAAGCACGTAAAAAATATCAGGAGAACCCCATGCCAACTTATCAGGCACCACTGCGTGATATGCACTTTGTCTTGCATGAATTACTCAATGTTGAGCAGGAACTTCGTTCCTTGCCTGCCCACGCCGATATGGATACTGAAACCATTAACCAAGTGTTGGAAGAAGGCGGAAAATTTGCTGCCGATATTCTTTTCCCACTAAATCATTCCGGTGACCGTGAGGGTTGCCACTTTGATGCGGCAACACATACGGTGACTGCGCCGGCGGGATTTAAATCAGCCTATGAACAATACGTCGCTGCGGGCTGGCCTTCGCTGTCATGCGATCCAACCTATGGTGGCCAGGGGCTGCCTATCGTGTTGAATAACGGCTTTTATGAAATGCTCAATTCGGCCAATCAAGCCTGGACTATGTATCCCGGCTTGTCGCATGGCGCGTATGAGTGTTTGCATGCGCACGGCAGCGAAGCTCAAAAGCAGTTATATCTACCCAAGCTGGTATCGGGTGCATGGACAGGCACCATGTGTCTTACCGAATCCCACTGCGGAACCGATTTGGGGATGTTAAAAACACGCGCTTTACCTGAGGCCGACGGCAGCTATCGTCTGACAGGCAGCAAAATTTTCATCTCTGCAGGCGAGCATGATTTATCCGCCAACATTGTGCATTTAGTGTTAGCTCGTTTGCCCGATGCGCCACCAGGCACCAAAGGAATTTCTCTGTTTGTCGTTCCAAAATTTTTACCCGACGCCAGTGGTAATCCGGGTGAACGTAACGCTATTTTTTGCGGTGCTATAGAACACAAGATGGGTATACATGGCAATGCCACTTGCCAAATCAATCTCGACAGTGCAACAGGATGGTTGATAGGCGAGCCTCATCGTGGTTTGAATGCGATGTTTGTGATGATGAATGCAGCGCGTCTGGGCGTAGGTATGCAGTCGCTAGGCTTAACAGAAGTGGCGTATCAAAATGCACTGGTCTATGCGCGTGAGCGTACTCAAGGCCGTAGCCTCACAGGCCCAAAAGCAGAATCTCAAGCAGCCGATCCGATCATTGTTCATCCCGATGTACGTCGCATGCTGTTAACAGCGCGTGCCTACGCTGAGGGTGGTCGTGCATTCACTTCGTACATCGCGTTAATGATAGATCGCGAACTCAATCATCCCGATGAAGAAGTTCGCAAACTTGCTGCTGATGAAGTGGCACTGCTTACGCCCGTAGTGAAAGCCTTTCTGACCGATAACGCGTGGATAGCAACATCTGAGGCACTGCAAGTGTATGGTGGGCACGGCTACATTGCAGAATGGGGAATGGAACAGTACGTACGCGATTCACGTATCAACATGATCTATGAAGGTACCAACACCATACAGTCGCTTGATCTGTTGGGGCGCAAGGTGCTCATGGATAACGGTGAGAAGCTACGTAAATTCGGTGAAAAAATAAAAAGCTTCGTAGAAGAAAATGGAACTGACGAGGCCATGTCAGAATTTATTACACCATTAGCAGATATTGGTGAAAAAATTACCAAGCTCAGTATGGAAATAGGTATGAAGGCTTTTATGAACCGCGATGAAGTCGGAGCTGCCGCCGTGCCTTATATGCGGGTGGTGGGTCATTTAGTATTTGCCTGGTTCTTTGCGCGCATGGCCAAGCTTGCGCTGGAAAAGAAAGATAGTGACGATACGTTTTATAAAGCAAAGCTGGCTGTTGCACGGTTTTATTTTGCGCGACTTTTACCTGAAACAGCCATGCTGATACGGCAGGCGCGCTCAGGTGCTGACAATCTGATGGCACTAGAGGCTGACTTGTTTTGAGCAGGATACTTCAATGGGGAAGCGTAGATGTCCAAGGTCATGATTAGAAAAGTCGCTATTCTCGGTGCTGGCGTGATGGGCGCTCAAATTGCTGCGCACTGCATGAATGCGCGCGTGCCGGTGATTCTCTTCGATTTGCCTGGTAAAGACGATCAATCACGTAATACGTTGGCTCAGCGGGCGCTTGAGAATCTGAAAAAACTAAGCCCTGCGCCATTAGCGCAAAGCCATCAGGCCGATCTGATCGAGGTAGCTAATTTTGAGGATGATCTGCACAAGCTACTAGAGGCAGATCTCATCATTGAAGCCATTGCCGAACGTATGGATTGGAAGCATGCGTTGTACGAAAAAATAACAGCGCATATTGCACCGCATACGATTTTTACGACGAATACATCGGGCTTATCTATTACTGAACTGGCGGCAGGGATTAACGACGATCTGCGTTCACGATTTTGTGGTGTGCATTTTTTCAATCCACCGCGCTACATGCATTTGGTGGAACTCATTCCTACCGCCGCTACCCAAGCATCCATACTAGATCAACTAGAGAGCTTTCTTGTCACCACGCTAGGCAAAGGTGTAGTGCGTGCTATTGATACACCCAACTTTATTGCTAACCGCGTTGGTGTATTTGGTATGTTGGCGATCATGCATGAGGCTGAAAAATTTGGGCTCTCGTACGAGTTGGTGGATGATTTAACAGGCACAAAACTTGGGCGTGCTAAGTCGGGAACGTTTCGCACTGCCGATGTTGTGGGCCTCGACACGTTGGGGCATGTGATTCGCACCATGCAAGATAAATTACCTGATGATCCATTCCATTCTGTATATGCAACACCTGCTGTACTTGAAAAGCTCATTACCGATGGAAATTTAGGTCAGAAAAGTGGCGCAGGATTTTATAAGAAAGTAGGCAAAGACATTTTGCGCTACGACGCAGTTAAACACGATTACGTAGCATCAAGCAGTAAAGCCGATGAGTTAATAGCGCGGATACTGAAAGAAAAAGATCCTGCCAAGCGTTTAAAGGCGTTGCGCGAATCGACTCATCCACAAGCTCAATTTTTGTGGGCAATTTTCCGCGATTCATTTCATTACATCGCTGTACATCTTGAGTCTATAGCCGATACTGCGCGCGACGTCGATTTTGCATTACGCTGGGGTTTTGGTTGGAAGCAGGGCCCATTTGAATTGTGGCAGCTAGCAGGTTGGCAGCAAGTAGCTCAGTGGGTAAAGCATGATATCGATGAAGGCCATGCGTTGTCGAATGCGCCGTTGCCCGCTTGGGTATTTGATGGTCGCTCGGCAGTGCATACAGAATCAGGCTCGTGGTCGCCTGCCAAAAAAACGTATGTGGCTAAATCTGGGTTACCAGTCTATCAGCGCCAAATTTTCCGAGCGTCGTTGGTGGGTGATGTCGCGCCTTCTGGTGCAACAGCGGGCACTACGGTGCATGAAGACGCATCTGTGCGACTGTGGCGCCAAGACGATGATGTATTAATTTTGTCGTTTAAAACGAAGTTGCATGTGATGGGTCCGGAAGTAATTGCTGGTGTAGAGCGCGCAGTCACCGAAGCGGAACATAATTTTCGCTCACTTGTGATTTGGCAAACAGATTCAGCTGAAGGCGGAGCCTTTTCTGCAGGCGCCGATTTGCAAGCCATGCTGCCCGTATTTATGTCGGGAGGGTTGAAGGCGATAGATCAAGTTGTCGCTAATTTTCAGCGCGCGATGATGCGTATTAAATACGCGAACGTGCCTGTGGTTGCGGCTGTCGGTGGTATTGCTTTGGGTGGCGGTTGCGAACTGCTCATGCATGCTAGTCGGCGCGTTGCTTTACTTGAGTCGTATATAGGTTTGGTTGAAGTTGGTGTTGGTTTGATACCAGCCGGTGGCGGGTTAAAGGAAATTGCACTGCGCTCTGCACGTGAAGCAAAAGGTAACGACATTCTTCAGTTTTTGAAAAACCGATTTACTGCAGCAGCTACGGCTGCTGTGTCGAAATCGGCACCTGAAGCAAAACGTATGGGCTATCTGTCACGCGGTGATGTGATTGTGCTTAATCCCTATGAATTACTGCATGTAGCCAAAACGCAGGCACTAGCCTTGGCCGATGCAGGTTTCCGCCCACCGATAGCATCATTGGTATCAGTGACTGGTCGGTATGGCATCGCAACCATACGGGCACAGTTGATCAATATGCGTGATGGTGGTTTTATTTCTGCGCATGACGAACACATCGCGACATTGATTGCAGATGCTGTCTGTGGAGGTGATGTGGATCCCGGCAGTCAGGTCAGCGAACAATGGTTGCTGGATAAAGAGCGCAAAGGATTTATTGAGTTGCTGGCGCATCCTAAAACGCAAGAACGCATTATGGGCATGCTGCAAACCGGTAAACCCGTACGTAACTAAGGTATTGACTAGTAAAACAGGAACCTATCATGGCGAAACAACTTCAAGATGCCTACATCGTTTCAGCAGTTCGAACGCCCATAGGCAAAGCACCTCGTGGAGTGTTTCGACATGTACGTCCTGATGATTTGTTAGTGCATGCATTAAAAGCGGCTTTAGCGCAGGTACCTACACTTGATCCTAGGCTGATTGAAGATGCCATTGTGGGTTGCGCCTTCCCCGAAGCGGAGCAAGGTTTGAATGTGGCACGAATGTCTGTGCTGCTCGCAGGTTTACCAAAATCAGTGGGTGGTGTAACTGTTAATCGTTATTGTGCGTCGGGCTTAACCGCAGTGGCCATGGCAGCTGACCGCATACGTGTAGGTGAAGCCGATGTCATGATCGCTGCCGGTGTGGAATCGATGTCGGTAGTGCCTATGATGGGTTATCACCCCTCTATGAATATGGGTGTGTTTAGCGATGAAAATATAGGTATGGCCTACGGCATGGGTTTGACTGCCGAAAAAGTTGCAATGCAATGGAAAATTTCACGCCAGGCTCAAGATGAATTTGCACTTGAATCGCATCGCAGAGCGCATGCAGCGCAACTGAGTGGCGAGCGCGCTGGTGAAATTATTCCTATCGATGTTATTCATCGAGTACCAAATCTAAGCACGGGGCAAATTGATATACATACACAAACGATTACCGATGATGAAGGTGTGCGTCCAGCAACGACGCTGGAAGCTTTGGGAAAATTAAAACCTGTATTTGCAGCTAAGGGATCGGTCACAGCAGGGAATAGTTCGCAGACATCCGATGGTGCGGGTGTGCTCATCATCGTTAGTGAAAAAATACTTAAGCAATTCAATCTTGTCCCATTAGCGCGCTTTGTATCTTTTGCAGTTCGTGGTGTGCCACCAGAGATTATGGGTATAGGCCCCAAGGAGGCTATACCTGCAGCGTTAGCCTCAGCAGGTTTAACACTTAATCATCTTGATTGGATAGAGCTCAACGAAGCCTTTGCTGCGCAAGCACTCGCCGTTTGTCATGATTTGGGTCTTGATATGAGCAAAGTGAATCCACTAGGAGGTGCGATCGCGTTGGGTCATCCACTGGGTGCGACTGGCACCATTCGCGCTGCCACCGTCATACACGGCATGCGTAAACGTCAGCTCAAATACGGCATGGTGACGATGTGCGTCGGCACGGGCATGGGTGCGGCCGGTATCTTTGAAAACCTTTCGTAGTGTTTGTCGCACTAGCAACGTGAATTGCTGTTTGATACAGGTTGGACTGTCGCTAAGCGGGGCGTAATCTATAGGGCTAGACTCAACACTGCCTTGACTGAGAAATTTTTCTCAAAAAAGCCTGTTCGTATTTTGTGGATGTAGACTCATTACGAATAAAGCAAACATTAAAGCTTGTGTAAATTCAGGATCGGCCATCTTTACTCTAGCTTGTTTGCACTCTAAGCCTCCAAAATTTAAGATTAGCCCTATTGTTGGGCTATTTCCTTTTTTTATCTGGACCGATGAGTTTTTTAGACTAAGTGAAGTTCAACTTTTTTACCTAAGGCCGCCGCATATTTTCTGAGAGTACTTAAACTAGGAGAGTGCTTTCCAGTAGCTAAAGCGTTTTCTAATCTTGCGATTGCTGGCGCTTGGGTTCCCATGCGTTTAGCAATTTGAGCTTGAGATAGACCTGCTTCTTTTCTAGCAGCAAGAATCTCATCCAGAATTGCAAATTCTTCACGGTTGAGTTTGTTTACCTCAGCTTTAACAGCTGGGTTCTTGAGCATCTTGTTAACTAATTTTTTATGACTCAGGGGTTTGGTAATTTTTTTAGCCGTTGCTTTCATCTCTTTAACTCCTTCATGCGTTGCTTGGCAATTTTTAATTCTTTCAATGGTGTCTTTTGGGATTTTTTTATAAAGCTATGGAGCATAATAATTTCTTGTTCTACCATTGCGCAAAAGAAAACTCTCGCAATACCCTCGACACCCTTGAGTCTTAATTCAAATAGACCGCCACCAAAAGAATCCGTATGTGGCAGACCCAAGTTCGGGCCATATTCAATCATTCGATCAGTCAAGCTTATGTAGCGAGCTTGTAGTGTTACAGGCAGCTTCATGATGTCTTCCTGAACTTCTTGACTGTAATAGATGATGGAGAAGGCCATGAGTTCAACGATAACAAATTTGTTATTATTGGGCAAGATGAAATTACGTCTTATAAGAAAATCTAGAAGCAAAGTTAAGCATCTTCAGCCAGTTTCGATCCCGAACAAGTAGGCCTAAGAACTAAGTTTCCTCTACTAAAGACTTACCAAAATCCGATTTCGCACGTGTTACGAGCTGTGGTGCCGGCCACCGATTCCTCCAATCTATATTCGGTCCGAGTAATAGGCTCAATCATAATTTTTCCATAAGATACTTTTATCGAGACATCTTGACCAATCGTCAGCAGGGTTTTTTTCATCAAGATTGCGCTAAATTTTAGTGCTGGACTGTCGCCCTATTTTTTTAACAACGGTTTGCATAGTGCCTCTTATTGATAACTGTATAAACATTTTAGATATAGAGAGATAGGCTGCCTACTGTTGCATAATTAAATTCGGTGCTCCGTAGTCTATTTAAAACCTTTCATAATGTTTGTCGCTATCTCGGCTAAAATCCTCGTGTGAAGCAGACTAGACAGTCGCTGGCAGTCGCGTAATGGCGATGGCGAGAGGAAGGTCCGGACTCCATAGAGCAGGGTGACGGTTAACGGCCGTCCGTCGTGAGACGAGGAATAGGGCCACAGAGACGAGTCTTTACAGCGCAAGCTGTAAAGGGTGAAACGCGGTAACCTCCACTCGGAGCAATTCCAAATAGGCATGCGTTGAGGTTGCTCGCTGAGCATGCGGGTAGGAAGCTTGAGCGTAGGAGTAATCCTACGCCTAGAGGAATGACTGTCAGAGCAGCGCAAGCTGTTATACAGAATCCGGCCTATCGGTCTGCTTCACTTTCTTAAAAGCGCCCAGTGCACTTCTGCAGCGCGAATTTCTGGCGTGGTTTGTTTGTTCAACCTGCACTCAACACCATTTCCTTTGAAACCTGCGTAGCACTAGATTGGTCCAGTCTCTGTGCTTGATTGGGTTTATCACGGCACTTGCGTTCATTTGCCTGGCGAGGCGATGAGCGCCAGTGACCGCAGAGTTAGTCAGGAAAATTTCCCTTCAGATAAGTCCGGCATATCTCCCAGCCGGCATCCCCGCGTCCTGCATGGTAAGGAATTACTTTTTTATAATCACTTTGGGATCAGTTAATCAGTGACTGCACAAAACACATGTGTATTGCTGAAGTTTTACTTTCATTAACCTCCCTAAGTCCTTCATTTTTCAAGCCTATTGCTTATACATGCAGCTTCAACAGTTGACGCTAAGTCATTGACTTCATTGAAAAAAACTACATTTATACCCGCGATATTCCTTGACCGACAATTCTCGATCTACTAAAGAGTCATTGACTTCATTGAAAAAAACTACATTTATACCCGCGATATTCCTTGACCGACAATTCTCGATCTACTAAAGTGGGCGGCAGTGTGAAAAAGTGTCTTTTTGTGGGGGAAGTATTTTTCTTTCTCTTAACATTCGACGGCTTGCTGTTTTGCTTATGTTCACTAAATTTTAACGTTACGGGGGATGGCCAGGGTGTATCAGGGTGCGTCAGCTTTAAGTCTGGATGCCAAAGGGCGGATGTCTATTCCGGCCCGGCATCGTGACGCGCTGTCTTTGCAGTGCGAAGGACGCATTACGCTGACCAAACACCCTCATGGCTGTCTTCTTTTATTCCCCCGTCCCGTATGGGAAAGTCATCGCGAACAAATTGCCTCCTGGCCTATGTCGGCACGCGCTTGGCAGCGCATTTTCCTGGGTAATGCCTCGGATGTCGAGATGGATGGCGCAGGCCGAATTCTGATTACCCCCGAATTACGCACCGCTGGGTTACTGACACGCGACGTCATGCTTTTGGGTATGGGCAGTCATTTTGAGGTGTGGGATGCGGCAAAGCTGGAAGAAAGTGAATCGGAAGCCATCGCTCATGGCATGCCTGACGTGTTGAATAATTTTTCATTCTGATCGTCGCACATGAGCAATGTAGCGGTGCCTGAGTATTTGCACCGAACCGTATTACTGAACGAAGCAGTTGATGCACTCGCCATTGTGGATGAGAGGCGAGACGGTGTTTTTGTCGATGGCACATTTGGTCGCGGAGGGCATAGCCGGCTGATTTTGGATCGACTGTCGGCCCAAGGCCGTCTGATTGCATTTGACAAAGATCCTCAGGCGGTAGCGGCTGCACAAAAGCTGGCGCAAGAAGATAGTCGCTTTGTGATTGTGCATGACAGTTTTGCGACGATGGATAAGCAGCTTGCTGCATTGAGCATAGAAAAAATTGATGGGGTGTTACTCG
>JAJTGE010000054.1 GCA_021298555.1 Oxalobacteraceae bacterium | reverse complement strand
AGCGTTCATGAGAGTGGTGTAGTTGACGATTTTTATATGCGATCAGCAGCAACCCACCACCCAAAACAATCATGGGTAGTGAGAGCATTTGACCAGCCGATATCACCCATGGCCCTAACAGGACTTCATAGTCGGGTTCGCGGAAGTACTCAGTAAAGAAGCGCGCGCAGCCATAGCCGGCAGCAAACAGTCCACTCACGGCCATGTAAGGTCGCTCTTTGCGCGAGTAAAACCACAGCACAATAAACAACAACACACCATCAATCAGAGCTTGATAAATAGGTGAGGGATGACGCGGCAAGCTATCGACATTAGGCCATATCATCGCCCACGGTAAATTGATATCTGCAACGCGCCCTGGTAATTCAGCATTAATGAAATTACCTATACGGCCCGCGGCATAACCGAGCGGCACAAGTGGTGCTATCAAATCCATGACTTCCATTAGGCGTCTACCGTGAAATCTGGCCCACACAGCCATGGCTAACATGACGCCGAGAAAACCACCATGAAAGGACATGCCACCATTCCAGATGGCGAGTATTTCTGTTGGATGATCAAGATAGTAAGCAGGATGATAAAACAGTACTTCACCAAGTCGGCCACCCAGTATCACTCCGAGCACGCCATAGGTGAGCATGTCGTCAAGGTCGGCATTGGTCCAACCAGCACTCGCCATGTGAGGCTGTTTAATGCGCATGCGACCTAAAGCGATAAACAATACAAAGGCTATCAGGTACATGATGCCGTACCAACGTACTGCCAGAGGACCAACAGCAATAGCAATAGGATCTGGGAGAGGGTGAATCAACATCCGTGAGTCTTTCGCATTAAGTTAATAAAAGCAGTCAGCACAGGTGAATCATTATCGCGGCGCCAGGCCAATCCGATTTCTATGTGCGGGCTGACTTCTTTGAACGAACGATATTCCACACCAGGTCGTTTTAGGTTAGAGACAGATTGTGGCACAAGCGCGATGCCCATACCGGCAGAGACCAGCCCAACAATGGTTTGCATTTGGATAGCTTCTTGTCCGATATGAGGCGTTAATCCGGCGTCACGAAAGCAGCCGAGAATGACATCATGAAATGCAGGTGCAATTCGACGAGGAAAAATAATTAACGGTTGATCGGCACATGCTTGTAGTGGAATTTTTCCTTTGAGACGGCTGAGTGGGCTGCCTTCCGTAATCGCCAGCATCAATGGTTCTGAAAAAATAGGTTGATAACTAAGCTCGATTTTGAGTTTGTCTGGCAGCGGTGGAATTAAAATTCCAAGATCAAGTTTATTTTCTGCCAGCAGATTGAGTTGTACATCCGTGGTGGCTTCTTGCAGATCGATATGTACCGATGGATACGCAGTTCTAAATTCACGCAGCGAGCTTGGAAGCACGCTGTAATCAGCGCTAGAGACAAATGCGAGTGAGAGTTGCCCTGAATCGCCAGCCGCTGCGCGCATGGCCAGGGTTTTTAAAGCGCCGGCTTGTTGCAGCAAGCGTCTGGCTTCAGGCAGTAGCGCGCGGCCAGCAGCAGTCAATGCCACGCTGCGCCGCGTGCGGTCAAACAGCGCAGTCCCTAGTTGTGTTTCTAGCGATTGAATAGCTTGCGACAGCGGTGGCTGAGTCATGTGTAGGCGTTTGGCCGCGCGGCCAAAGTGCATTTCTTCGGCTACTGCGATGAAATATCGTAGTTGGCGCAGGTCAGTAGTCATTACGGCAAGCTCTGTAATATGCAAAATGTATCAATAGTGCCTTAATCATATATTTGACAAGTACTTTGGCGCAAGGCAATGTGACGACTGTGGCGTCTATCCGTGCATGTGCCGGGGGCATACGTGGGAGACTCAGCATGGCCGGAAATAATCGCTCGAAAAATATTACCCAAGGTGTCGCGCGGAGCCCAAATCGCTCCATGTATTACGCGATGGGCTACAAAAAATCAGATTTCGACAATCCCATGATAGGAGTGGCCAACGGTCATTCAACTATTACGCCATGTAATTCGGGTCTGCAAAAACTCACCGATGCAGCGATTGCAGCGACCAAAGCAGCTGGTGGTAATCCTCAGGTGTTTGGAACTCCGACCATCTCAGATGGTATGTCCATGGGTACTGAAGGCATGAAGTACTCGCTAATCTCGCGCGAAGTTATTGCTGACTGTATTGAAACCTGCGTTCAAGGTCAGTGGTTAGATGGTTGTGTGGTGATCGGCGGCTGCGATAAAAATATGCCAGGCGGGATGATTGCTATGGCACGTACTAACGTCCCCAGTATTTATGTTTACGGTGGAACGATCAAGCCGGGTAACTGGAAGGGTACGGACTTAACGATTGTGTCTGCCTTTGAAGCGGTTGGTCAATTCACTGCCGGCAAAATGTCGGAGGAAGACTTCGAGGGTATCGAAGTCAACGCTTGCCCAACAACGGGCTCCTGCGGTGGCATGTTTACCGCTAACACTATGTCGTCATCATTCGAAGCGCTGGGCATGTCGCTGATGTATTCATCGACAATGGCTAATCCCGATGATGAAAAAACACAATCAGCCGCTGAATCAGCGCGTGTGTTGTTAGATGCCGTGAAAGCGAACCGTCGTCCGCGCGACATCATCACGCGTAAATCGATAGAGAACGCGGTTGCAGTCATTATGGCGACCGGTGGTTCAACTAATGCGGTATTGCATTACCTGGCGATTTCACACGCAGCAGAAGTGGATTGGACTATCGATGATTTCGAACGCATGCGTAAAAAGGTTCCGGTCATCTGCAATCTCAAACCATCAGGTGAGTATGTAGCCACTGATTTGCACAAGGCCGGTGGCGTTCCACAAGTAATGAAGATTTTATTGAACGCCGGACTGCTGCACGGTGATTGCATGACCATCACTGGTAAAACACTCGCCGAAGAATTAAAGGATGTTCCGGACGTTCCTGCAGCGGGACAAGACGTAATTCGCACCATCGACAAAGCGTTGTACAAAGAAGGTCACCTCGCCATCTTAAAAGGCAACCTCGCCCCTGAGGGATGCGTAGCAAAAATCTCTGGCCTTAAAAATCCAGTCATTACCGGTCCAGCACGCGTGTTTGATGATGAACCCTCTGCGATGGAAGCCATCGTTGCTGACAAAGTCAAAGCCGGTGAAGTGGTTGTGCTGCGCTATCTCGGCCCTAAAGGTGGCCCTGGTATGCCTGAGATGTTGTCACCCACTTCCGCATTGATAGGTAAGGGCTTAGGCGAATCCGTGGGCTTGATTACCGATGGTCGTTTTTCTGGAGCGACCTGGGGCATGGTGGTTGGTCACGTAGCACCCGAAGCGTATGTGGGCGGCACGATTGCCCTGGTTGAGGAGGGCGACTCGGTCACTATCGATGCTCACAATCTGTTAATACAGCTGAATGTACCCGACGAGGAAATAGCGCGTCGCCGTGCGGCTTGGAAGCAGCCTGAGCCACGCTACACACGCGGTGTATTGGCAAAATTTGCGGCATTGGCCTCAACCGCTAGCAAAGGGGCTGTAACAGGCTAGTTTTGAAAGAAATAGTAGGTATTTCGTTAGTCTGGGGGCGTTTCAAATTCAGAAACGCCCTTTTGTTAACGAATGTAAGCGTGAGCTACAAACCCGGGGTTAGGCTGCTAAATTCCTTACTGAGTGTGTAAGAAAAGGGCGGTAAAATTATTGGGTCAACAATTTATGGAGAGTGACATGAAATATTTTCTGGTAGCCGTCTTTGCTTTCGGCGCGATGATTTCCAACGCTGCATTCGCGAGTGAGCAGCTTGCTAAAGAAAAGAATTGCCTGGCATGCCATGCAGTTGAAAACAAACTGGTAGGCCCAGGTTATAAAGAAGTCGCAGCTAAATACAAAGGTGACAAAACGGCTGAAGACAAGCTGGCATCAAAAATTATGAAGGGCGGTAGTGGCGTGTGGGGTCAGATTCCTATGCCCGCCAATCCTCAGGTTTCTGCAGCAGAAGCCAAGACATTGGTTAAGTGGATTTTGTCGCTGAAGTAATCGATACAGATTTTCATAATAAAAAGGCGCTCTTGTGAGCGCTTTTTTATTTGGGGTAAATTTTTGGTTTGTTAGTAGTTCTGATTTTTGGCCAAGTAGCTCAGGCCAGTTTTTTTGCATAGGCCGTAAATAAACTTATTCATGCGCCAAAGCGTTCATATTCAGAGACATTCCATTGGCAGCTAGTGCTGCCGCGAACTCTTCTTTACGCTCTGGGTGGGAAGCCACATAGTTTCGGCAGCAATCCTCGAACAATGTCATAAAATCTTCTTTTGTATAAAGTACGAGATGTGGGTCGTAATCCCATAAGTCAGGATCTACCCAAGCGTAGTACATATCATCAGAAGTAGCTTCAGAGCTTTCTATATCGTCCATGCGGTTACCCCAGCGCCCAATTTCGTAGCCGTCGGGACCGTTGAATGGTATTCCGTCGCGTATTAAGCAAGTCATATGATCCATCACATCACCCTTACGGAAAGCTCCATCACCGCCGGAGAGTACTTGTGTAACAGATGCAGCCAGTGGTCCATTTTTATCTGACCAATATTGCTTTGATAGTAGATAGAAACGTACGCCACTAACATCTAATTCTTGAGATTCCATATATCACTTTCCCGGATGAGCATAAAGATATAGTCGGCCATTACTTTCTGATGGATTAACTTTAAAGGGAACTCCGTCAACCACGACATAAACTGGCTCTTTAGGAATAATTTTAGTTCTTAATATTTCTGTCCATACTTCGCTAGAAGCTCGCTTAGACATGTCTAAAATTTGACGGTCAGTATAGCTCTCATCATATGTGGTTTTAGTTAGAGGTTTTTCTTTTTTGGCTATACGTTCTGGCGTGTTGTATTGATAAACCTTAATGCCTGGCGCGATTTCTTCTGGAATTCCGATAATTTCCCCGTTTATTGATGATAGTTCATTTTTGAATGCTGTTTCGTTGTGTGCACCACTAACACCGCGTCTGGGCGAACTTGGTCCTCCTGTTGATAAATGTTGCTCTAAATCGCTGTTGTTAGGCGCTTTGCCGAAATTGTCTTTGATCGGTGCAGCTTGGGCTGAGCTATCGCGATTAAGATTTTTATTGTTGTTGTTTTTTACAGTTTCAATAACTTCTTCATCTGCTCGTTTAGCCGCAATCTTCGCCGTCGTCTTAGCAATTGCCTGATCGGCCGTGTTAACTACCGCTAAGCCTAGTTTTTGCGTGAGGTAAGCAGTGCCACTTCCCAGAGCAATGAAATCAACTAAGGCCTCACCTCTGGTGCTGGGATCAGTGCTGTTTAAGCGTGCTTTGAGCTCGCCAGGTAGATCAATGATGCCTTTGGCGATGTTGATTGCGGTGCTCTCTAGACCATTTTCAAGTATGGCTGTGGTTAAGGAGTACGCGCCGTAGCCTACGTCAGCCACTAGTGCGGGTGGGCTGAGTTTAAGCAATCCTTTTCCTACGCCGTAGGCGAATGGATTATCAACGCGTTGCTGGTACTTGAACGCTTGATTGTTTACCTGACTGCGCTCGCCAGCGACGGAGCCGTTGATGTCGCTCTTAGGGTCGTAGTTGGCGTAACTATTTTTGGCTATTTGTAGAGCGCTGTTAAGTCCTTGGCATAAGCTGCTGCTTGGGGTTGCGCAAGCAGTTTGAAGTTGCGCATCTCGCCAGGTATCGACTTGGTTGAGTTCATTAATAGTCTTTTGCGCGCTCGCTCTGCACTCGTCTGTTGTGCAAGCTTGCTTTTGTTGGTGAGCTATTTCTCTCTTGAGTGCTTCTGCATGACTGAGGTAGTTGTTAGCGACTTCGTTAAGAGCGCCAGCAGCGCCGGCGATGCTGCCTGATGCACCGCCCGTGGCACTACCTGCAGTAGCACCCAGTGCAGTACTACTCACAGCAGTCAGTATTTTGCTAAGAGCTGAATCTACTCCAGCTTTTGCTAGGGTGTCGTTGATCAGTGGCGCGCTTAGAGTGCTGGCAGCAGCGCCTACGGCTCCCGCAGTACCTCCAGTGAGTGCGCCAATCACGGTGTGCGCGGCTAATCGTGCTGTACCTTGATCTCCCCAATTAGTTTCAATCTGCTGCGCCTGATCGCGCAATGCTTGTGCACGAGTAGGGTCAGTCTCCTGGCCTGCTTGCTCACGTAATGTCTTCGCTTGATTGAGCTGACTTTGGCTGTAATCACCAACAGCTTTGGAAGCTAAGGTGCCAAACGTTTGTGTGATGATGACCTGCGCATCGATATCTTTTTGCACCTTTTCGGCATTGAAGGTATTTGCCAGCGCGGCCTCTTTATCGCCAGTGCGTGCGTCTTTGTTACCTGCAATACCCGAGATGGCCGCGAGGGTCGTGCTGCTCTCTTTTTTACTGTCGCTACCTAAACCAACACCCGTACCTTGCGGCGTTAAGCTGCCGCTGGGGCTGAAGCCGGTACCGACATTTACACCTGCACTGTCGGCCTCATAATTCGCTCTATTAAGAATATTGGTAGTGGTGAGCTGACCGCCGGTAGCAAACGAATTTTTTCCATCGTTGACGGCTTTATCGGTAGAGGTGATTACGCCGCCTGTAAGAGTAGTGTCTCCTAGGACTGAAATATGGAAACCACCATCACCTGCGTGTATCCCTGATTGTTGATTGACGCTGGCGTAATCGTTACTGATTTTGCTTTGGCTAATGTTGATGTTGCCGCTTATCCTGCCTGCGCCAACAGACACGCTACCGCCGACATTTTGTTGTTTGCTTTTGTAGGTGCTGGTGTCTTGTAACGATTCAATGGTTAAATGATTCGCTCCGTAAGTACTATCGCGTGTGCCAACTTCAACATCGACTTCTTTAGCACTTACGACGGCACCTTTGATTGTTGTGTTTGTCCCCGAGGCGATATCAATTTTTTGCCCTGCTTTGACTTCGGTGTTGGACCAGGTGATATCGTCACCATCAGCACGGCCGCGACCTTGACTACCGGTGACGTTGACCATTGTTCCGTTTGATCCGAAACTCATACCCAGGCTGCCGCTGGAGCTAGTGTTCTTAATTCGTTGTTGAGCGAACTGCTTGGCTGCCAGCAGATTTACTTCATCATCAGCCAGAAGTGTGGCTGAGTTACCTGCTTGTAGTTGGCTGCCTTGTAGGGTGAGGTTATTGTTCTCTGCTTTAGCATCTGCGCTGGCGTTGGGATCGTTCGTAGCAGTGATGTTGAGGTTGTTGCCTGCTGCAACACGAGAGCCAGCACTGCTGTCACTCGTCTGCGTTGATTGACTATGACTTTTACTGCTACCAAAGCTAACTGCTACATCGACACCACCGATTTTGTCTGCAGCAGTAGCATCCCGAGTTGCAAGTGTTCCGTCGGGATTCGTACCAGTAACGATTTGATTGGCTTTACCGTTTATGGTTTTGCCTTGTCCCGACATAACCGCGTCAGCAGCACGACCAACTGCCAGTGCTGAGGTGGCTGCAGCTAATGCTTGCATACGACCGTCACTGGTGTTGCTGGCGGCTTGACTCATTTGGTCAACGGTTTGTATGGCAGTCAGAATGGGCGTGCTGATGGCGACTGTGATACCGCTTTGTTTGAATTTTGTTACGCTGTCCTGACGTTGTGTTTCGCGTGCTTCGTTGATGGTGACATTTTGTGCGGCGATGTTGATATCGCCTTTGAGTGCGAGCACGTCGCTGCCAGTCTGTTGGTAGTGTCGGCCCGCGTCTAATGTAACGTTGCCACCGTTATCAGTACCTAAGCTGCCTATGCTGCTGGCGGAGGCGGTGGTACCAGTGGTTTTTTGATCGTTAGATAATTGGCGGCTACCTATCGTCACACCAAAGCCACCACTACTCATTACGCCAGTTGTTTTTTCATCTTTGTAGTGGTTCTCACTATGCGAGTTGGTCGCAGAAATAACCTTGATATCACGACCGGCTTTTACATTGATATCGTTATCAGCGACGACGGTACTTCCTTGAATCATTACGTCGCGTACTGATTGAACATTGATGCTGTTACCGCTCAAGCTAGAGGCAGTGCTATTTGTTTGATCAAATAGATCGCGCGTGGTTGTGGTGGTGCTCGATAAAGTACCGTTGGTGGTGTAGTGCCGTGCCTGGTCGTTAATAGTGCGGCTTTGTCCGGCTTCTAGCCGTATATCGCGGTCAGCTTGGGCGTTAATAGCACCTTGACTAGTGACGTTAGAAGCACGAGCGGTAATATCGCGTCCGGATTGCAGGGTGATGGTGCTTTGGGTTTCTATTTGTGTGCCAATGTCTTGACTGTTGGCGAGATGACTGTGATTTTTTGTGTTCCAAACTGCCTTGTCGTCTTGGCCTGTAGTGAGTGCAGATAACGCGAGGTCTTGTCCGGTTTGTATGATGGTTTTACCAGCACCACTATTAATGACTTGCGCACCTTTGAAGTTGGCGTTGTTACCTGCGGTAACGACCATACTTGGGCTATTGGCGCTGCTGCCATAGACATTGGCACCAGCGACGTACAAGCCCGCAACGCGATCCAAAGCGGTACGTGTAAATCGGCTAGAACCTATGACGTTTTCACTGCTTTGCGTGGTGCTTTCTACGTTGATGTTACGTGTTGCTTGCGCAATCAGGCTGTTCTGCGCAGTGATACGACCACCAAGGTTGTTGATGTCGACTCGTGCTTGTAGGTCGACGTTAGTACCTTGAATATGTCCGGCAAGATTATTGATATTGTCTGCAGTTAGTCTGATGGTAGTACGACCTGCAATCGTGCCGCTAGTCGTTACATCGCCACTAACGTTAGCGTTGATAGAGTTACCGCTAATGAGCGTACCGTTACTGTCTAAATCACCCTCGCGTAAACGTACGTACAGCTGCGGTACGAGTACATGTGTGGTGCTGCCATCAGCGAGCCTGACTGTTTGATCAACTAACCAAACAATATCGCTAGTGAGTTGTGTTACTTGCTCCTTAGTGAGAGCGATTCCAGGTCGTAGATTCCAGTCACTTGCAACAGTTGCACCGTTACGCATCAACGCGAGGTATTGCTCTTCGTCGTTGCCATACCCATCAAGAAAGCGTCGCCCTGTGAGTTGCGCTACTTGGTCACGAACCAGACTCTGTTCGTAATAGCCATCGCCCAGACGTTTTTGCGTCATGGCTGGATCCATGTTGAGTGCGTTGAGCAGATAGTCAGAACTCAACCACTTGCGGTAGTTGGTATAGGCAGCATCGGTTTCGACTACATAGCCACCGATGGGTTTATTGCCGGGATGAGCATCTACTTTAAACAGGGTATTGTTAGGTAGAGTGATCTGATTTACATCGTTGCGTGTAGTAGTTGTCGCTTTGATGTCGTTAATGTAGTTACTTGAAGTAGTGCTATGAGCAGCGTAACGTGCTCCAGTGGGCAGATCTATTGTTGTGATTTCTGGTGCAGGATTGTAGGGTGTTTTGCCATGCCATTCGCGGCAATGACTATCGCCGAAAGTACCGCAGGTTTCTATCGTAGTGAACTGTGCCGTACCTTTGTATTGGACGCGATAGGTGCCTTTCGTTTCTTGATTGCTGAGTGCGGTGTCAGCAAGATTGATATCTCCACCGACAACGATTTGGCTATCTTGATTGGTAAGTTTGGCGTCGCTTGTGCCATCACCGGTAATATTCAGATTGCCGCCCACACGGATTAACGAGGGTGCGGTTTCGGTTACTTGGCTGCGACTAGGGCTACCGGTGAGGTTGTACCAGGTGTAGTCCTCAAATTTATGCAAGCGATTGTCTTCTTTTACGCTGGCGTTGTAGGCATCTACCGGAATGCTCAACGCATCTAACGCGGCTTGGTAGGACACATCCCATTCTTTATATTGCTTACGCCAGTTAACACATGCAGGCGTAGTGATGGGGTTACCCTCATACCCAGTACAACCGCCTAGTTTGCCTTCACGATTAATGCCATAGGAGATAGCGGGTTCAGCCGGAGGTGGACCCACAGGCGTGACGTTAAAGCGGTTAAATATAGGGTCGTTCCACTCATAGTTGATGATGTCTTCACCACAACCACCTAAACAAAAGCTCGGTTGCAATGTGCGAACAGGCTTGATGGTTTGACGTTGGCCGTATACCTCAGGATGAACAATGCAGTACGCCTCATGCCAGCTGCCTAAGCCCCAGCATTGGCTGGCGGGATACATCTTGTTGGTTCGGGAGACGAGTAAGCGTTGCAATCCAAATTTCGCCTCATCGACTTGAGTAATTGCCAAGTGCGTATTGCGGTTATTGATCTTGACAGCGTTGATGGCTGCATTACCTTGTATATCGATAGTGGCCGAGTCGTTGTTGATTTCGCCGGCAATACCTGTAGCGGTGTAATTGGACTGGCCAGTGCTAGGATTTACATCCATGTCTATCCGGCGACCTATGGCGGCATCACCGCCGCTGAGGATTAATGCACCATCACGGTTATCCAATGTGCCAACACCAATATCTAGACGATCACGCGCTGCGATAACGGGACTACTGGTGATGCTATTGATCGTTTCAGACGCGTTTAAAATCGTCTCAGCTTGCAGGACAAGATGATCTCCATAGATACGACCAGTACCTAGATTTTGAATAGCAGGGCTGTTTAGAAATACAGTCTCGCCATTGATCAAGCCGCGATTGACCAAGGTGTGGTCACCATTTGCATGGAGTTCGATAGCGTTAGCTTCGATGCTGCCTTGGGCAGTGTTATTGATGGTAGTTGCTGCAGCAGTGAGTAGATTTCCTGCGCCCAGTTTGCCTTGATTTTCAAGTGAGCCATTCGTTGTGAGACTTACGTTGCTACCGCCATAGATCAGTCCACGATGCGTGTAATCTTGACCAACGCCAATCTCAGTATCACGGCGTGACAGCAATTTTCCATCTTGTGTTTCATCGCTATTGCCAGCACTGTTAGTAGCCCCGTTAGTGAGGCTATCAGTAGAAATGTGTAAGAGCTTTTCAGCAAATATAGTGCCGCGCGTGTTGTCTATGTTTTGCGCATTGAGTTGTAATGTGTCGGCAACAATCAGTCCGCTACTGTTCGTGACCGACTGGTTGATATTGGCTTCTAATTGAGACGCACCAATAGTGCCAGTGTTGGTTAACTGATCGGCTTTTATTGTCAACTTGGGTGCGCTGATACTGCCTTTAACGTCTAACCAACCAGCAGTGTTCAGAGAAAGTTCCTGGCTCGCGTTTACCGCGCCTAAATTACGAGTACCTAATCCTTCTTCAGTGCCATAAATAAAAATATGTCCTGCATACATGCCACCGAGATAAGCTACATCTAATGCAAAAGGAGGTGCGGGATTGCCATTAGCGCTACCAGGGTGGCTGCCTGCAATGGGTGTAAGAATCACAGGAGTGATAGTGGTTGCTTGTCCATTTGCATCTACTTTGATTTCGTTATTGCCAGTGATGACATTAAGTTTTTTTGCCCAGATGCCAGCATTGATTTCTGCGCTGCGCGCAAGTATGGTGAGTGCATCTGCTTGACGAGCATCCAGACCTAATGCACCAATCTGCGCCTTGCCATCAGTAATGATGTAGCCCTCTAAGTTGCCGCGATTAACGATGGGAGTGCCAGCACTGAGAGTGGCCTGAGTAGCATTGATAAATCCACAGCCGCTGCATTGAATACCCGCAGGATTAGCCACCACGATTTGCGCACGTTTCCCTGCAACTTCTATCCATCCATTAAGAAGGCTGGGATGATTGCTGTTGACTTCGTTGAGTATGATGCGAGCGCTACCAGTAGCCAGCCAGGGATTGCCTTGTATCCAACCACCAAGTTGAGTCTGCTTATCAGAGCGACTGTTATTTAAAATGGCACCGTTGAGATCAACATTAAAGTCGCTATAGGTGTTACGTGAAACGCCAGCTGCACTGGGTGTTTGTATATTCACCACCGGCACACCGTTGGGTGCTACCAGCACGGTGGGTCGCTGATTACCTGGAGCAGTTAGATCAGCGTTAATTTGTGCAAAAGTGTTAGAGCTGATCAATGCAACAGCGATCAATACATGGCGAAGAACATTCAGCGAGTAGGTGTGTCGATTCATGGCTCAATAACTCCAGTTCAAATGAAATCCAGTGGTGAAGTTCGCAGTTTTAAAACCATCGGGCTTTGCTATAGGTGTGCCTGCAAACAGGTCGTAACTCAAACCTTTGTATGAGCCACGAAGGCCGACTACTGCGCCTGTAAGGCGTGTACCGACTAAATTTTTACTGCTGCGACCAGCGACTTCGCCATGATCAATTCCGAGATACGTCTCTTGGCCGGTGCTGCTCAGGGCGAATGCCATTTCGTTGCGTATGAACCAGCCACGATCGGCTGCGAGCAAGTTAATACCGTCAAAGCCGCGCACGGTGTAGCGACTACCAATTAAAAAGCGATCTTGAGGACCGAGCGGAGTTTGATTCCATTGAGCGCGTAGGTTGCCAACGTAGCGCAGTGACTGATTGCCAAGGCTAAACGGGCTTATGAATTGCACGTCGGCAGTAGTTAGGCGCATTCGTGAGGTGCCTTCACCAAACGATTCTTCAGGTGCGTGTTTGGCGCCAAATGCACCTGTACCTTGACGTTGATTCAGACTGAGGTCGAGCGTACTTTTACCAATGTACTCACGGTGATTAAAGCCCAGCTCCCAACCTGCAGTACGACGACGTTGCACTTGTACTTCGGTATCGTCGACGTAGTTTTGCGAGGCTCTTATCCAGCTTTTAATAGATAGTGTGCTTTTA
>JAJTGE010000053.1 GCA_021298555.1 Oxalobacteraceae bacterium | reverse complement strand
GTATGGTTTCTACCCAACGCACTGGACTAGCTGCCTGACGAACCAATGCATCTTTTATTGCAATCGTGTCCGTCAACAAGCTAACGTCCACATTGTTAATAATAGGAATAACAGGCGTCTTGAATGTGACGCCTTCTAAATAACGTCGCAAACGATCAGAAGCAGGTTTTAGTAAAGACGAATGAAACGGTGCAGAGACGGGTAAGGTTAAAGCACGTTTAGCGCCTTTAGCTTTTGCAATGTCACATGCGCGCTCTACTGCTGTCTTATGTCCAGCTATAACTACTTGTGCAGGTGCATTGAAATTAACTGGTTCAACTACTTCACCATTGGCTGCTTCATTGCATACGGCGCGCACATCGTCATCTGACAAACCTAAGATAGCGGCCATACCGCCCTGCCCTACAGGCACAGCTTCTTGCATGGCTTGCGCTCGAAATCTAACCAATGGAACGGCCTCTTTAAATTCAATTACTCCTGCGGCTACTAACGCTGAATATTCACCCAAACTATGACCAGCAAACATCGCAGGTAACTTGCCGCCTGCGGCAACCCAGGCGCGATAAAACGCAACGGCAGAAGCCAGCATTACTGGTTGAGTATTAGTAGTCAGATCGAGATCGTCTTTGGGGCCGTCAAGAATTAATTTACCAAGATCAAAACCAAGTACTTCGGATGCTTCAGCGATGGTTTCAGTAACCACAGCGTTGCCAGCAAATCCATTAAGCATACCTATAGCTTGTGATCCCTGACCAGGAAATACAAATGCGATGTTATTCATAGCGTAGTGAAATCAGAATTTTTGATCAGAGACGTGCCAACACAGCACCCCAGGTGAAGCCGCCGCCTACGCCTTCCATCAGCACATGCTGACCTGGTTGTATACGACCGTCGCGCATGGCTTCATCAAATGCCAAAGGAATAGATGCTGCTGACGTATTACCGTGCCTATCAACGGTGACAACCATTTTTTCTAGCGGCAGACCTAACTTTTTAGCCGTGCCTTGCATGATGCGTATATTTGCCTGATGCGGTATTAACCAATCGACCTGCGATGCTTGCATACCCGCTGCATCCAGCACTTCGTTGGCTACTTGTTCTAACACCGAAACAGCGAGCTTGAAAACTGCCTGCCCGTCCATGGTAAGAAATGCTGTACCAGCTACAGCACCGGCATTGACTGATCCGGGAACGCACAAAATATCTGTGTGACGCCCATCGGCATGCATGCGCGTAGCAAGAATTCCTGGCTCATCTGCCTGCGTGAGTACAACGGCTCCGGCACCATCACCAAATAAGACGCATGTAGTGCGGTCATTAAAATCGAGTATGCGTGAAAATATCTCTGCTCCGATTACCAGTGCACGCTTGTGCATGCCAGATCGAATAAAACTATCCGCTACGGAGACTGCATATACAAAACCGCTGCAGACCGCCTGTATGTCCATTGCAGCGCATTGATTAGTGATGCCGAGCTTACGTTGAACTACGCATGCCGTACTTGGAAAACCACCCAGATAATCGGGCGTAGACGAGGCAAGAATTATGAGATCGATATCATTAGGTTGCAGCCCGGCCATCGCTATTGCGCGCTGCGCTGCCTCAGTGGCAAGATCACTGGCCATCACACCAGGATCAGCAAAATACCTTGACGAGATCCCGCTACGCGAAACTATCCAGTCATCCGACGTTTCCAACCCGCGTTCAGCGAGCATCTGTGCAAGCTCAGGATTGGATACTCGCCGTGGAGGAAGGTAGCTTCCGGTTCCGACGATTTTTGTATACGTAGTCATGCAATTTTCTGTTCGTTGTCAGCGTGATCAATTGTCTGTGGCATGAGATCTGCCATAGAAATTTCTATGCGGGCTAACACATCGCGACGTGCCGCTTCAAACGCGCGACGAATTGCCCATTCAAAACCATCCGCTTTTTCACCACCGTGGCTCTTAAAAACCAAACCCCGTAAACCTAACAAGCTGGCTCCATTGTAACGGGACGGGTTTAAGCGCTGCGAAATTCGCTTTAGCGCCTGGCGAGCTATCAGTGCGCCCAACATATCTATCCAACTTTTACGTAATTCAGTAACTAACACACCTTTAATTAGACGTCCCAAGCCTTCGACCGCTTTTAACGTCACGTTACCCACAAAACCATCGCACACAACAATGTCGGTCGTGCCTTCAAAGATGTCATTGCCTTCAACATTGCCATAAAAATTAATCAATCCCTTGGCGTGATCTGCGCGCAGCAATTCGGCCGTCTGCTTGACTAGCTCATTACCCTTAATATCCTCTGCACCCACATTGAGCAAACCAACAGTGGGGCGTTCGTGACCTTCCACTGCCGATACCAGCGCCGAACCCATCAAGGCAAATTGATGCAGGTGGTGCGGTTCGCAGTCCACGTTGGCACCCAAATCAAGCACATACGTAGGACCGTTTTTTTGATTAGGAAGTATGGTGCAAATAGCTGGCCGGTCGACCCCGGGCATGGTTTTAAGCAGATAACGTGACACCGCCATCAGGGCGCCCGTATTACCGGCAGAAACGCAGGCCTGAGCATGAGCATCTTTGACTTGGGCAATAGCGATACGCATAGACGAATCTTTTTTGCGTCGCAGCGCCGTTTCCAAGGGATCGTCCATTTCGACGACCTCGGTAGCATTAACTACCCGTATACGCGGATGTTTAGCAGCACCTAGCTTAGTAAGTTCTGCGTGAATTGGAGCTTCGCGGCCCACCAGGATTAGCTGGACCGAAGGTTCGCTTTTGAGAAAAGCGATGGAGGCAGGTACGGTGACCGAGGGACCATGATCCCCTCCCATGCAGTCGATAGCAAGAGAGATGGTCATGTCAGGGGCAGACGCTGTCTGGCCGGCGGTTGGCCGAAATCATTCATGCGCTGTCATTACGACATTAGGCACTCTGGATACAAAAACGGCGCTAAGCAGTCCATGACTGTTCACGCCGTAATTGCTGCTTCCAGAAGATTATTCGTCGTTCTTGGTCTTGAGAACCTTGCGGCCACGGTAAAAGCCGTTGGGGCTTATGTGGTGACGAAGGTGAGTCTCACCTGTGGTTGACTCAATAGCCAACGCCGCAGGCGTAAGAAAATCGTGCGAACGATGCATACCGCGCTTAGACGGTGTCTTTTTGTTTTGTTGAACAGCCATGTCGAACTCCTAAACCAGACAATCAATAATTTTAACATACAGACTAGCGTTTATAGCTAGTGATTAACTAACTAATCAGACAACTCCCAAGGCTACGATGCATAGTTTTTTATCATCACAGCAACTTATCTTGGTCAGACTGATACTATTCTTTCAATTTTTTTAACACGGCAAAGGGAGACTCCCGTTTGCTATCACCCACAGCTTGGGCTCCCTTGGGACAAACATCGTGCCTCGGCGACAAGGGCAAAGACAGCAAGGCCTCATCCTCAACCAATACTAATAAATCCATAACGGCTGAGCCAACGATGACATCTAGGTTCTCATCATCCAATCGTTGTTCAACTTCCTCAGCCTGCTCCTCATCTGCAACCAAGACTAAGCGACTGTGGGCATTGATGGACTGATTAAAAGGCGTGAGGCAGCGTTGACAAACCAAACTAACTTCTCCGCTCACTGCCAAAGATAGTTGCGCTAATCCCTCTGAGTGACGCCCACCCTGAAAAGACCAGGTCAACTCACCTTTGTTGTCATGCACATCAGCGCACAGTCTCGGCAACTCAGCCACCGGAGTGGTTCCCGTAGCACTTTCTGCAAGCCGACAAAATTCAAAGGCGTTAATTGTGTACGCACTCATAAATCAGACCACTGTAGAAAACCCGTTATGATAACAGGGAATATTTTTGAATTAAATTCGCGATACAGTCCAAGCCCATTGTTCGCTAGCTCGCAAATCAGCACCCAACGTCACTCAGCCCCTATTGACCTGCCATGCAATCAACCCCAGCACCACGTTTAATTCTGGCCTCGGGCTCGGCCTATCGTAAAGAACTGCTCTCTCGTCTTAGGTTGAATTTCGATGTTATCTCACCTGATATCGACGAAACTCCTTTAGCTGACGAAACACCTTCAGATACAGCTCTTAGATTAGCGCTAGCCAAGGCTCAAGCCGTAGCAAAACTTTCAGGCCCTTGTTTAATTATCGGTTCAGATCAAGTTGCCACACTAGACCACGAACAACTAGGCAAGCCTGGCGATCACACACGAGCGTTGGCGCAGCTAAAAAAAATGCGTGGCCGTGTAGTGATATTTCATACGGCGCTGTGCTTGCTAGATACTCGTCCGGGTAGCACAACACATCAACAGATAGATACGGTTGCAACTGCAGTCACGTTCAGAGATTTACCCGACACCGAACTCGATGCTTATCTGCGTATTGAACAACCCTACGATTGCGCTGGCAGCGCAAAAAATGAAGGCTTGGGTATTGCGCTTTTGGAGCGCATACAAAGTGATGATCCTACTGCACTGACTGGTTTGCCACTCATAGCCCTAACCCGCATGTTCCGTGCTGCAGGCGTGCAAATATTTACTACCTAGATTTATGAACGGAACACTTTATCTGATTCCAAATTCCCTGGGCCCGGGTGCACTTGACGATGTGCTGCCAGACTCTGTGCGCCACACCACAGCGCAGTTAGATTATTTCATTGCTGAGAATGCCAAAACAGCACGCGCATTTTTGAAGCTTGTTGCACTCACTCACACATTAAATAAGCCGTTACAGGAAATCGAAATCCGCGAATTGAATGTCAAGACCGCGGCCTCTGAATTACCTTCACTACTAGCACCCTTGTTAGCAGGTCGTAATGCAGGCTTGGTTTCTGAGGCGGGAGTACCCGCAGTAGCTGATCCGGGAGCGGATTTGGTGAGGCTGGCACATCAAAAAAACATCCGCGTTAAACCTCTGGTGGGGCCTTCTTCGATATTACTCGCACTTATGGCCAGCGGTTTGAATGGACAAAGTTTTGCGTTTCATGGCTACTTGCCCACAGATGCAGGCTTGCGTGCTAATCGTTTGCGTCAACTAGAACAACGCTCGCGCCAAGAAAACCAAACGCAAATTTTTATTGAAACACCTTATCGCAATGAAGCCATGATTGAAGCTATCGCAACCCATTGCACCGGTACGACTTTAGTTAGCTTAGCGACTGATCTGACGCTAGAGACTGAAACAGTTCGTACTCAGTCTGTGCACCTTTGGAAGAATGAAATAACCGCCGGACGATTTCCGGATTTCAGAAAAAAGCCGACGGTATTTTTATTACTGGCGAGCTAGAGACGTTATAGAACGCACCGAACTATCAGCGCGGCTTCATCCAGTCATTACTAACAACACGCGCTGCACCTTCACCGATGGCGGCACCAAATTTTTTCAGAACGCGATCGGACAGTCCCTCACGAACGGTGTAATCAATAACATCTTCTGCTTTGAGTACATCGCGCGCCACAGTATCCACCGTGCCCAATCCATCCGCCAAGCCCAGTGTAATGGCGCGACTACCTGTCCAGAACAATCCAGAAAATATCTCTGGATTTTCTTTCAGGCGCTTACCGCGACCTTTACGCACCGCCGCAATAAATTGCTCGTGTATTTCTTTGAGCATGGCCTGAGTAAATTCTTTGTGTTTAGCACTGTAGGGAGAAAACGGATCCATAATTCCTTTGTTTTCACCTGCTGTCATTAATCGACGCTCAACGCCTAATTTTTCCATTAAGCCGGTAAATCCAAAGCTACTCATCAACACACCAATCGAACCAACGATGCTGGCCTGACTGACATAAATTTTGTCAGCTGCTGCCGCGATGTAATAGCAGCCCGATGCACACATATCCTCGATCACGACATACACAGGTTTTTCACCAGTGCTGCTAGCTGAGTCTATCTCGCCATCGATTTCAATTAAGGCGGTATGACGCGAATTGACTTGCTTGGTCGTTCCTTTGAAATCGAAGGCTGCCCACACTGCAATAAATGCCAGTATCAGTGCTGAAAATCTGAAAAATACACGCCAGCGACGATTCATGCGCTGCTCATCGAGTAAGTCACGCGCAAGTTTTTCTAGCACCACATACGGCGAACCTGGTGGTTCATTGAGCGGTGTCGCAGATGTACTTGCTGCCGGTGGCGGCACAGGCGGCGTACTTGCTGCGGGCTCTTGACCGGGAGTGTCGTCATTCATTAGTAAAATTCCAATCGACGTTAATGAAGCACTGATTAAACAAAAACGAAACCTTACTTGAGCAAACGGCTAAGCTAGGCCCTAGCTGGGCGGAATGGTGTCACGCACGAGCTGGACGCACATACTCGTCCGGCTCCCAAAAAATCTGACTCTCTCGCTCGATCACGCGTATCGTATGCAAACGGCCACCACGACACGGACCACCCGCACAATTACCTGTATCTGGCTCATACAAAGCGCCATGCGTGGCGCACATCAAATACAAGCCGCTGGACTCAAAAAACTCACCCTCAGTCCAGTCCAGCTCCATGGGTAAGTGCGCACATCGGTTGAGATATGCGCGTGGCTGTTGGCCATAGCGAACAACAAAAGCGGTGCAGTCCTCTTCATTGACTGTCACTGGAAAGCGTATACCTTTACCGCCCTCCTCCAGTGACGCTGCTTCGCAAATATAGATGTCCTGATTCATTGCTAAGGAATCCGATAAAAAGATTTAGGCGTACTCATTTAACCATGTATGTAATTCAGCAACGGTGCTGGCGCAATACAATGGCGCAAGCGCTTCCAGCTCGTGACGCGGATGCGCACCATACTGAACACCAACTCCAGCAGCACCTGCATTTCCAGCCATACGAAGATCGTGCGTGGTATCGCCTATCATCACGGTGCGCTGCATATCCTGACCGAGTTCACGAATAATTTCTTGCAGCATTGCGGGGTGAGGTTTAGAAAATGTCTCGTCGGCACAGCGAGTGGAATCAAATACTGACATGAGCCCAACTGTGCTGAGTGCTCGACTTAAACCCACCCTGGTTTTGCCAGTGGCAACAGCCAAAAAATAGCCCTGGCTTGCGAGATCATCCAGCATCTCTCTAACACCCTCGAATAATTTAAGTGTTTGATCTTGCGCCAGATAATGATGACGATAGCGCTCTATCATGCGTGGATAGGACTTCACATCCATGTCTGGAAATACCATCTGCATAGCGTCTTGCAAACCCAGACCAATCACATGGGATGCGGAACGATCATCTGGCACAGGCAAACCCAAATCACGCGCAGCTGCTTGCATGCTAGCCACAATAGTGCCTGTGCTGTCCATCAACGTACCATCCCAATCGAACACGATTAGGTCAAATTGTTTTCTGGGCATTAGCCTAACTCTTTTTTCTTTTTGCGTATGAGTCACGCAGGATTGTGGTTGATTGATTTGTCGGTTACCAGACTATCCAGGAATCGCTGGCAGTCTGCGGCTAGTTTCGATTCTATTGTTACCGTCAAACCGGTCGCAGGGTGCTGAAACCGTAAATTCCATGCATGTAAAAACATGCGTTTTAATGCGCCTCTGCCCGCCGCCGCTTTATGCAGCTGGCGGTTAAACGCAAAGTCGCCGTATTTTTCATCACCCGCTATGGGAAAGCCCGAAGAGGCGAGATGAACTCTGATCTGATGCGTCCTGCCTGTTTTCAGCTCAGCCTCGAGTAATACAAACTCACCGTATTTTCGCAATAAATTGAATACCGTGTGCGATGGCTGTCCATCGGACTGAACTTTTACTCTGCGCTCGCCTTCCGGCGTGGTGTATTTAAATAGGGGCAGCTTGATATGCTGGCGGCGATGCAGCCACTGGCCGTGTATTAGCGTGAGGTAGCGCTTATCCATCCGACCTTCACGGATTTGCTCGTGTAATGCCGTCAAGGCACTGCGTTTTTTCGCCAACATCAAAATTCCAGATGTTTCACGGTCAAGACGGTGGACCAGCTCAAGAAATTTCGCCTGCGGCCTGGAGGCTCTTAATTGCTCAATCACACCGTGACTGATACCCGAACCGCCATGAACAGCAACACCGGCGGGCTTGTCGATGACCAGCAAATGCTCGTCCTCGAACAAAATCGTAAATTCCGCAGCGGGAACATGGGTGTGTTCGCGTTCGGCCATACGCATGGGTGGTACGCGCACAATATCGCCCTCGACCAAGCGGTAAGTTGCATCAATGCGGCCCTTGTTTACCCTGACCTGCCCAGACCTAAGCACTTGGTAAATATGGCTTTTGGGAACGCCTTTGCAAATTCGTAGCAAAAAGTTATCAATTCTCTGCCCAGACTGCTCTGAGTCTATGGTCAGCAACTGAACTGCAGGCGGGTTGGATGATCCGGCCACCTCGTTGCGAGACCTCTGGCCATTTTCGGAAAGCCTCGCTAAGTCATTCATTTTGAATATATAATCCGATGAGCGATGGAAATCGCTGAGTGTGTAATAACAAATAACGCATTCTACACAGGGGCATCTCTATCGGCCCCGTCTGATTCGGGGCCCTCTCATTATGAGCGCAGCGATCGCCGACAAAGCGATCCCATGTTGCTAGCGGCATTCTGTAAGCCCCCCAGCAAATTCGATAGTAAAGCTGTGCATGCAGGTTTTTTTGCGCTGTCAGGGTCGCACCGAAGTTGCGATCGGACCGGACGCAGGATTGCCGGAAGCATAAGCCAGGAAAGCAAGAATAAGTCTGGTAAGCCATTCATAACTCGAAGGCTTGCTGGCAGATGAAACTAAATTTGTTTGCTGAATGTGACGATAATGAGATTCCAACCAACCCTGGTTGAGCACTGCCAACACACTAATAACAAGCCGCCAATCGGGGCTGGACTGTTAGCGCGTGCTGGTGTGATCTTAGATCGTCCGTAGCACACTCTTCGGTTTCATCTAAGCCCAGTGCGACGAGATTAAAACACTCTACTCGCGCGCCACGGCAATATTCCCCTCCTGGTTCTGCTCCCACGCTTGCATCCAATGATTTTTCCGACCTAACAGACACTTAGTCTGCTAGCCGGGCATTGGCCTCTTGAGGCCACGGAGCCATACATAATGAAACGCATGCTGTTTAATGCTACCCAACAAGAAGAGTTGCGTGTAGCAATCGTCGATGGACAAAAACTTATAGACATCGATATCGAGACCACGGGTCGCGAACAACGAAAATCCAATATTTACAAAGGCATCATCACCCGCATCGAGCCGTCTCTCGAAGCCTGCTTCGTCAACTACGGTGAAGAACGCCACGGCTTTCTACCTTTTAAAGAAGTCGCCCGCAGCTATTTCCGTGAAGGCGTTGATATTCGTAGTGCAAGCATCCGCGATGCTCTGCGTGAAGGTCAGGAAATCGTTGTTCAGGTTGAAAAAGAAGAGCGTGGTAACAAAGGCGCCGCGCTAACTTCGTTTGTTTCCCTGGCAGGTCGCTACTTGGTCTTAATGCCGAATAACCCTCGCGGTGGCGGTGTATCTCGCCGGGTCGAAGGCGAAGATCGTCAAGAATTGCGCGAAGCGATGGATAAGCTCGATCTTCCCCAAGGTATGTCCGTCATCGCTCGTACCGCCGGCATAGGTCGTAACGTCGATGAGCTGCAGTGGGACTTAAATTATTTAATGCAACTCTGGCGTGCCATAGACGGCGCCGGCAAGTCCTCTCCGGGTGCTTTCCTGATCTATCAAGAATCATCACTCGTCATTCGCGCTATCCGAGATTATTTCCAGCCAGACATCGGTGAAATTCTGATCGACACCGACGATATATTTGAACAGGCCCAGCAGTTCATGAGCCACGTGATGCCGGATATGGCGCACCGGGTCAAACGCTACCGTGAAGACGTACCACTTTTCTCTCGCTTTCAGATCGAACACCAAATCGAGAGTGCCTATTCACGCACCGTAGCCCTGCCTTCTGGCGGCGCTATCGTCATCGATCACACCGAAGCCTTGGTGTCAGTCGACGTCAACTCCGCCCGCTCAACGCGTGGTGGTGACATCGAAACCACCGCATTCAATACCAATGTTGAAGCTGCCGAGGAAGTCGCTCGCCAATTGCGACTGCGTGACCTTGGCGGTTTGATTGTGATTGACTTCATCGACATGGAGAATTCCAAGAATCAGCGCGAAGTCGAAAGCCGTCTAAAGGATGCGCTGCACTACGATCGCGCACGCGTTCAGATGGGTAAAATCTCCCGCTTTGGGTTGATGGAACTGTCGCGTCAGCGACTGCGTCCTTCGCTATCTGAAGGCAGTCACGTAACCTGCCCTCGCTGCAATGGTACTGGCCACATACGCGATACTGAGTCATCTGCATTGCAAGTCTTGCGCATCATTCAAGAAGAAGCAATGAAGGAAAATTCTGCTGCGATACATGTCCAGGCTCCAGTCGATGTAGCCGCTTTCCTGCTCAATGAAAAACGCGGCGAAATTCTAAAAATCGAGAACCGCCATCGCGCATCGGTCGTTCTGATTCCTAACAAACATCTTGAAACACCCCACTACAAGCTCGAGCGCATCAAACATGATGATCCTCGTCTTGACGACCTGCAAGCCAGCTACAAGATGGCCGAAGAAGGCGATACCGATGTGGGTTACAGCAAGCGCAAAGAAGAAGAGCGCAAGCCACGTCAGGAAGCTGTCGTTAAATCGATCACGCCCGACCAACCAGCCCCTATCGTTGATCGTAGTGCTAGCAAATCACAGAAGAATGAACCTGCCACAGAAGGATTTTTGTCCTGGCTGTTTTCATTCTTCCGCAGCAAACCCGCCTCAGAGGCACCTGCCAGTTCAGATTCCAAAAACAAAGATAGGGAACGTGGCGAGCGCGGCGGACGCGGTCGTAACCGTGCTGGACGTGGACGCGGTGGTCGAGATAAAGATGAACGTGCAGAATCTCGCGAAACCAAGGAAGCACGTGAGCCTAAGCTCAAGGAAGTCAAAGAACCCAAGCAAGCCAAGCCACCGCGTGAACCTAAAGAAGCGCGTGAACCTAAAGACGGCACCGAGCCACGGCGCGAACGGGGTGGTCGTCAGCCACGTGAAGACAAACGCCCGGCAGCAGTTGAAGAAAAAATCCTGCTTACAGGTGTAGAAGCGGCTAATTCAGTAACTAACCAGCCAGTAACAGCTGCTATCGATAGCGAACAACCTGCTCAAACCGATTTGCTCAATCCTGTCGGTGAAGAATCGACCACAGATGCATCAGGTGAACCGCGTCGTCGTCGTCGTCGCGGTGGTCGCAACCGTAATCGTCGCGATCGTGATCAGGTTGATGGTCAGCAGACCGACGATAGTGGCTCAGACGATGCGCACTCTGGTGCACACGCAGATCACAACGAATCCAATCCAGTCGAAGTGGTGCAGCAATTCATAGAAAATACCTATGCGCCGCATGCTTCCCACCCGGCAGAAGTTTCGGTGAGTACTGCAGAAACTCCCGCACCGATTGCAGTTGCAAGTAGTCCAGAGATTACTCAGCCTTCAACGGCGGTTGTGACTGAAACTGTCGCTGCTAGTCACGCTACCGAGCAAGTTGATACCCGTGCTCATGATCAAGCTGCTACTAACGATCAAGTCACTACTCAGGTTGAGCAAGCACCCGTGCTGGTCGCTCCGCCACCGGCACCCGCAGTAGTGGAAGTTGTACCAGTAGTGTCTGCGCCAGCACCCGTAGTAATGCCGGCACCGGTTTCGGTCACTCCGACAGCAAGTGCTGAAAGTCTGGAAGACGTGCTGAAATCTGCAGGCCTGACCATGGCGGTTACCAACCCAGAAAAACTGCGTCAGGTACAAGAAGCTACCGCTACGACTGCTGAGCCTCCACGCGCACCACGCGAGCGTAAACCAGCACCGCCTGCGGCATCAGAGCCACTCGTACAGATTGAAACGCAACGTTAATCGCAGACGTTTTATTTAGCCGTAAAAAAACCCGCAGATCATTCTGCGGGTTTTTTGTTTCTGAAATGAGCTTATAAAAATTATGGTTGCGGCGGCGTCCACTCACCACGCTGTATTTTCTCTAACCAGAATGCACCGATGATCGTTTTTACGTCGCTAATCTTTCCAGTCCTCACCCACTCGAGTACCTCAGTAGTCGGTGCGGTAAACACATCGAGAAATTCTCCATCATCTAACTCTTGCTCGCCCTCAGATAAATCTTGTGCAAGATAAATGTCTAAGTGCTCGTCCGAGTAGGCAATCGCATTATGTATAGTGCAGACATAGTGCCACTGTTTCGCTGAGTATCCCGTTTCTTCACGTAGTTCACGCTGAGCGCACAGCAATGGATCTTCACCGTAATCCAATTTACCCGCAGGGAATTCAATAAACACGCGATCATTCGGGTAACGAAACTGGCGCTCCATCACTACCCTACCATCGTTAAATAAGGGGATGATGACGACTGCTCCGGGGTGTCGAAAATATTCACGGATAGCTTGCGTGCCATCCGGAAGACACACTTCATCACGATGAAGCTTGATGAACGAGCCATCATAAACAAGCTCACTCGTTATCAGTGATTCTGTCAGATGTTTGTCCATCTGGACTCCGAGGTAAGCGTAAAAGAAGCGGGTAGATTTCGCCGCAATGAAGCTGAGCTAGTCAGCAGACGGACGACGGCGCAAATGGCGCCAGACAAATCCTGGAAAAGCCAGCACCAGCATGAGACAACCCGTCACTGTATAAAACTGCCAACCCTGGGGAAAAGCATTCCCAGCCATAGACTCCAGTCCGCGTGCGATAGCTATCATCACAAAATAAAGAACTATCAGCTCAAGTAATCGAATCGCAAATGATTTGGTGGCATGTTTGAGTTTGTACACACCAAAAACGGACTCAGTAAAAAAGGGGACATTTGCTGCCAGAGCCATAACGGCGATAACAAACCAGGCGGCCGACGACGTATTCATGACAAACTCGGCTTCAGGACGCAAGCGCCTGAGTAATAGAACGCAGGCAGGCAGTCATCAATGAACCAGGCAACAAACCCAATACCAAAATCGCAGCGCCATTAATTGACAACAGGATTTTCATATCCTGAGGAGCACTCAGAGGCAATGTATCAACAGCATCATCGAAGTACATTAGTTTTATCACGCGCAAATAATAAAACGCACCCACGAGTGACATCATGACTGCAAAAATAACTAGTGCAACCTGCCCCGCTTCCAGAGCGGCCTGCAGCACAGACAACTTGGCGTAAAAACCCACCATAGGTGGCACGCCAGCTAATGAAACCATGAATAACATCATCATGGCGGCGAACCAGGGGCTGCGTTGATTGAGCCCCTTAAAATCATCCAGATGCTCAGCTTCAAAACCTTCTCGTGACAACAGCATTACGGTCGCAAAACTTCCCAGCGTGGTCAGTACATATGTAATGGTATAGAACATGGAAGCGCTGTAGGCGCTTGCAGCGGCTTCAGAGGTTGAGCCAGTAAAGACTCCGGAGGACAAGCCCAGCAACATAAAGCCCATTTGCGAAATGGTCGAATACGCCAGCATGCGTTTGATATTCGTCTGCGCCAGCGCAGTAATGTTGCCGATAATTAGTGAGGCTACAGACATCACCACTAACATCTGCTGCCAGTCGGCAGCAAGTGCGCCTAGCCCTTCCACTAACAAGCGCATACAAATGGCAAATGCTGCTAATTTTGGCGCAGCGCCCAGCAGCAACGTAATAGCGGTAGGCGCACCCTGATACACATCGGGTGCCCACATATGAAAGGGAGCAGCACCTAATTTAAAGGCCAAGCCTGCAACCATGAAAACCAGACCCAGCACCAAGACGATCTTGCTAGCAGAGCCTGTCTCAATGGCTGCAGCCACTTGGGTCAAATTAAGCGAGCCAGTAGCACCGTACAACATAGACATACCGTACAACATGAAGCCAGAAGCCAGTGCACCCAGCACAAAGTATTTCATTGCAGCTTCAGTCGAAATCGGGTTATCTCGACGAAGTGCAACCAGCGCATACAAGGACAGCGACATCAATTCCAGCCCAAGATAAATAATCAGGAAGCTGTTCCCTGAAATCATAATCATCTGACCGAGCAGCGTAAGAAGCGCCAGCACATAAAACTCACCGCTCAAAGAACCACTCAGCATGCCGCGAGCCACAATATAGTGGCGAGAGTAGATCAACGTTATGAATGTAGCCGTGCAAGCGAATAACTTGAGCAGCATGGCCATAGGATCATTCACAAACATCTGATGGAAAGCGTAGCTACTGCCACTTGCACCAAAATCCGAAATGGCAATGTAGCCAGTAATAACTACCGCAACCAGCGACAAGCGATGACTGAGCGGCTGACTATCTTCTTGGACAAACAACCCCGCGACCAGCACGGCCATGATCGCAATCGCGAGAAATATCTCAGCGGTAGCGGGAATCAGGTTCAGTTCATTCATGATCAGCCGATGAAAATTCGTAGTTATTGGGGGATTTTGGTCACAGAGACGTGCTGGAGTAAATCAGTTACTGATGTCTGCATCGCATCAGTAAATGGCGCGGGGTGCACACCCATCCAGAGCACGGCAATAGCCAGCACGCTTAGCATCAAAAATTCACGCGTATTGAGATCAGTTAAAGCAGCCACATCATCATTGGCAATCTCGCCAAACACAACGCGCTTAACCAGCCAGAGAGAATAAGCAGCACCTAGTATTAGCGCAGTTGCTGCTAAACAGCCTATCCAAAAATCATATTTAACGGAACCTAGTATGACTAGGAATTCACCTATGAAACCCGAAGTGCCCGGCAAGCCTGCATTGGCTAAAGAGAACAGGACAAACAAAGCTGAAAAGCGCGGCATGGTGTTAATGACGCCACCATAGGAAGCAATTTCACGCGAGTGAACACGGTCATACAAAACACCGATACACAAAAACATGGCACCAGATACAAAGCCATGCGAAATCATTTGCATCAGCCCGCCCTGCACTGCCATTTCACCAAACAAAAAGAAACCTAAGGTGACAAAACCCATGTGCGCAATCGATGAGTACGCCACGAGTTTTTTCATATCAGCCTGAACCAGCGCAACTAACCCTATGTAAATGACCGCGACTAGCGATAGCGCAATCATCATCCCCGAAAGGTAATGACTCGCATCCGGTGCGATCGGTAGAGAAAACCTGAGGAAGCCATAACCACCTAATTTCAACATGATGGCCGCTAGTACGACCGAGCCGCCAGTAGGCGCCTCTACGTGTGCATCGGGTAACCAGGTATGCACTGGCCACATAGGCACCTTAACGGCAAAGGCCATCAGGAAAGCCAGGAACACAAGAATTTGTCCATACAGCGTTAACGGTAGCTTATGCCATGTTTGTATATCAAAGCTGCCGTTGGACTGTGCATACAAGTACAACAAGGCTACCAGCATCAATAAAGAGCCGAGCAAGGTGTAAAGAAAAAACTTTAGTGCTGCATACACACGGCGAGGCCCGCCCCAGACACCGATGATGATAAACATCGGAATCAGCGTGGCCTCAAAAAATACAAAGAACAACAAAGCATCCAGTGCGCAGAATACGCCGATCATGACGCCCGAAAGAATTAAAAAAGCACCCATGTATTGAGATACGCGCTTCTCTATTACTTCCCAACCAGCGATCACCACGATGAACGTAATAAACGCCGTTAACGGTATGAACCAAAGTGAGAGGCCATCAATACCCAAATGATAGAAAACATTGAATCGTTCTATCCAGGCTGCTTTCTCGACAAACTGCATACCATGCGCGGTCTTATCGAACTGGTCGATTAAGGGCAGCGTCAGCATAAAACTGATCAAGGATCCCAGCAGAGACACATGACGAGCAAGCTTGGCCTTGCTATCGGAGCCGATCGCTAACACCAACATACCAAACACGATCGGTACCCAGATCGCGAGGCTCAGATAAGGAATTGTTGACTGCATGGTTTACTTTTAATGTGCCACTGTTCAGTTGAAGTCGATCAGGAACTCATCAGCAAATAACCCAAATACAAGGCTACTGCGACGATCATAGTGAATGCATAGTGATAGATATAGCCTGTCTGGAAAGTACGCGTCACAGTGGAGAACCAACCAACCAGCCTCGCACTACCGTTCACTAACAAACCATCGATCAGCATTCGGTCACCTAATGAAGAAAATCCAGAACCTAGTTTGCGTGCACCCGCTGCAAACACGATGTCATTGATTTTGTCCATGTAGTATTTGTTATCCAGGAGTGTAAAAACTACACTGAATTTTTGGTAGAACCAGGCTGGCACTTTGGGGTTAACCATATAGCAGTACCACGCAGCGACTACGCCTCCCAACGCCAGAGCAAACGGCAGGCTGGTCAAAGCATGAATGGCCATCGCCGTCGCACCATGAAATTCATGCGTGAGTTCTGCCATCGCCTCATGAGTATCTGCGACGAAAATCACGCCTTTGAAAAAGTCACTAAACAACATGGCATCAACCGTCAGGAATCCAATAAACACAGAAGGGATCGCTAACAATATAAGAGGCAAGGTCACAACCCACGGTGTCTCGTGAGGTTTTTCGCCAGGTGCCAAGCCGTGATGTTCATGCGCATCGTGACCATCATGATCATCGTGTGCGCTGTGTGCTTCTTGTCCAAAACGCTCTTGGCCATGAAACACCAGGAAATACATACGGAACGAATAGAAAGCAGTAACAAATACGCCAGCCAACACGGCAAACTGAGCAAATCCACTACCAGCGATATGCGATGCTTGAACAGAGCACCCAGTGCTACCGTCATGTAGCCCAACTGCGACAAGGTTGAGTAGGCGACTACTCGCTTGATATCGTTTTGTATGATGCCCATAAAGCCCATGAACAAGGCTGTAATAGAACCTATCACCAAAACAAACGATAAAGCGGTATCGGAGAGTTCAAATAATGGCGACATGCGCGCCACCATAAAAATACCCGCAGTCACCATGGTGGCGGCATGAATCAATGCCGAAATAGGTGTGGGGCCTTCCATGGAATCAGGCAACCAAACATGCAATGGAAATTGTGCCGATTTACCCATTGCGCCAATAAACAAACAAATACACGCCACCGTGATCAACATCCAATCCGAACCTGGCAAGGTGAGCGTGGCGAGCTCTTCTCGTTTGGCAAACACTTCTGCGTAGTTCATCGAGCCAGCATAGGCCAGTAACAAACCTATACCTAAAATAAATCCAAAGTCGCCGACACGATTGACCAAAAAAGCCTTCATGTTGGCAAAAATTGCGGTGGGTCGTTTGAACCAAAATCCTATCAGCAGATAGGAGACTAAGCCAACGGCCTCCCAGCCAAAAAACAGCTGCAAGAAGTTGTTACTCATGACCAGCATGAGCATGGCAAAGGTAAACAACGATATATAGGAGAAAAAGCGGTTGTAGCCTTCGTCATCTTGCATATAGCCGATGGTATAGATGTGAACCATCAATGAGACGAAGGTCACCACACACATCATCATGGCAGTCAGGCTGTCAATTAAAAATCCGATTTCCAGTTTGATGCTACCCACGGTCATCCAGGTGTAGAGCGTACCGCTGTAGGTAGCTCCATCCATCACTTCGGCTAATGCATGCAAGGAGATTAAAAACGCAACTAATACGCCCAGTATGGTTACGCTGTGTGAAGCGGTACGATCAATCACGTTGCCAAAAAACCGCGTGCCAAACAGGCCCGCTATTACGGAGCCCGCCAGTGGTGCCAGAGGCACTATCAGCATCAGATATGGGTTGAGTTGCCCCGCCATGAAAACTCTTTTCCTTGGTGTTTAATTAGCCCTTGAGACGGTCAAGTTCTTCTACATTGACCGTATTCAGGTTCCGGAACAGTACGACAAGTATGGCCAGCCCAATCGCTGATTCGGCTGCGGCCACTGTCAAAATAAAAAATACAAATACCTGGCCTGCTGCATCGCCGAGGTAATGCGAAAAAGCGATGAAATTCATATTCACTGCCAGCAGCATTAATTCAACCGACATCATGATGATGATGATATTTTTTCGATTCAAAAAAATACCAACAACTGAAATGGCAAATAGAATTGCGCCCAAGGTCAGGTAGTGTGCAAGTGTCAGCTCCATCATCGGCCTCAGGATTTTTCTATGGCGGATTGCTCCGCAGCTCGGTTGCGTTCGGAGGGCATACTAATGATGCGCACCCTGTCCTCTTTGCGCGTTTTGACTGCCTTACCCGGATCAAAATATTTGATGTCTTTACGACGACGCAAAGTCAGGGCAACAGCTGCAACAATCGCAGCCAGAAGAATCAATGAAGCAATTTCAAAGGCGTACAGATAGTGGGTATATATGAGCTTACCTAATTCGCGCGTATCACCTATATTTAGCGCGCCACCCTGTGCTTGCTGAGTAATGAATCCCCGTACAAACACGGCTGTCATTTCAGCGGCAATGATTAATCCAATCACGACCGCCAACGGCATGTGGCTCCAGAAACCTTCACGCAGCTTGATCATGTCGATATCTAACATCATCACAACAAACAAGAAAAGTACCATTACCGCACCGACATACACCAACACTAAAACAATGGCGAGGAACTCAGCCTTGAGCAACATCCAAAGTGCAGCTGCTGAGAAAAAAGACAAAATCAAAAACAAGGCTGCATTGACCGGATTACGGTCGGTGATAACCTTAACGGCTGCAACGATGAGCAGTCCGGAAAACGCATAAAAAAGAAAAGTAGTAAATTCCATAAACAATCTCAGCGATAACGCGCGTCAGCTTGACGACTAGCTGCAATTTCTGGCTCGTACTTGTCGCCTATAGCGAGCAGCATGTCTTTGGTGTAATACAAATCACCGCGCTTTTCACCGTGGTATTCAAGAATATGCGTTTCGACTATCGAATCGACCGGGCACGATTCTTCACAGAAGCCGCAGAATATACATTTGGTCAAATCGATGTCGTAGCGCGTTGTGCGGCGTGAGCCGTCATCGCGCTGCTCCGATTCGATACTAATAGCCATAGCCGGACATACGGCCTCGCACAGTTTGCATGCAATGCAACGTTCTTCACCATTAGGATAACGGCGCAGCGCATGCAAGCCGCGAAAACGCGGCGACTGCGGTGTTTTCTCTTCAGGAAATTGCACGGTAATTTTGCGCGCAAACATATACCGGCCTGTGAGTGCCAGGCCTTTAAACAACTCTCGCAGCATTAAGCTTCCGAGGAAATCTTTAATCGCTTCCATATGCATTGTGCCTCTGGCTTAAATTTCTGTCGGTTACTGCTTCCAGATATTCCAGGGGGTTTGCATCCACACCGCGACAAAAACCAAATACACAATGGTCAGCGGTATGAATATCTTCCAACCCAGTCGCATGATCTGGTCATAGCGATAACGAGGGAAAGAAGCACGAACCCAAATAAAAATTGAAACAACCAAGAAGGTCTTGATACCTAGCCAAATCCAGCCAGGAATAAAATCCAGTATGGATAGCGGTGCACTCCAGCCACCCAAAAACATCAAGGTAGCGAGCATGGATATCAAAATCATGTTGGCGTATTCAGCCAAAAAGAACATGGCAAACGACATGCCCGAATATTCAACCATGTGTCCTGCAACAATCTCTGATTCGCCCTCAACCACATCAAACGGATGACGCGCTGTCTCAGCTATGCCTGAAATGATGTAGACCACAAACATAGGCAGTAGCGGCAACCAGTTCCACGAAAGGAAATTGAGTCCATGGCTGGCAAAGATACCTCGGGTCTGCCCGCCCACTATCTCAGAGAGATTCAAGCTGCCTGACACCATAAGCACTATCACCAACACAAAACCCATGGCGATTTCGTAGGAAATCATCTGAGCAGAAGCGCGCATCGCTCCCAGAAAAGCGTATTTCGAATTCGATGCCCAACCAGCGATGATGACGCCATACACTTCAAGTGAGGTAATAGCCATCACGAACAGCAGGCCCGCATTCACATTCGCCAACGCTTGATCTGGTCCAAACGGTATCACCGCCCAAGCGGCCAGCGCAGGCATGATAGTCATCACTGGGGCAATGACAAACAAGGCCTTATTGGCTTTGGCAGGAACAATAATTTCTTTAAGTAGTAGCTTCAGCGCATCCGCAATGGGTTGCAAAAGACCCGCAGGCCCGACACGATTGGGACCTATGCGTACATGCATCCAACCTATCATTTTGCGTTCCCACAGAGTGAGGTAGGCTACGCAACCCATCAGTGGCAAGGTTACTGCAATGATTTTTATCAGCGTCCACGCAATCGGCCACATCGGACCCATAAGATCACTACCGGTACTGGTGACAAAATTTAAAAAATCACCCATCAAGCCTTCTCCACCTTGATGGCGCCAAACATAGCCCCCAGGGCAGCCGTTGATGCATGAGCAGCTGCCAGTCGAACCACATTCACTGGCAAACCATCCTCAATAACGCATGGCAGCGTTACCGAAGCCGTACCCTGAGTTACTCGCACCAACGCGTCCTGGCTAAGTCCCAATGTTTGCGCCAAGACCGCTGAGATCTTTACTTTGGGTGATTGAGCATCCGCCGTTTGCTGCAAGGATTCAGCACGACGCACTATCGCATCGCTAAAGTAAATAGGCACGTCGGCGACGCGTTGTAGTTCTGCGGAAGTCTGCAGCACACGACGTGAAATATCCGCACGATTGTTTAGGTGCGCAGACAGATCAAGGCTATCCAGCGATTTCGCACCTAGTACTTCGTTGCGTATGTCTTCTGAGCTCTCGTAAGCAAAATTATCCAACGAGAGCAAGTTGCCTAATACGCGCAATACCTTCCAACCGGGTCGCGTCTCTCCCAGCGGTTTGACGGATCCGTTAAAGCCCTGTGCGCGACCCTCTGCATTGATAAAGGTACCGGACGTTTCTGAGTACGGAGCGATCGGCAGAAGTACATCGGCGTAATCCATACCATGCTGATACGGTGACATCACAACCACCATCTCCGCCTGATCTAATGCAGCGCGAGCACGCTGAGGATTAGCGCTATCGAATTCAGGTTCGGTGTTTAGCAACAGATAAGCTTTCTTGGCTTGTTCAAATTGCGCGAGAGCCAAATTTCTGTCTGCAGGCAAGGCGTGCGCCAAATAACCACCCACGGTATTAGCCGCTTCAGTTAGGTAACCAAATTGTGCGTTAGTGTGGGTAGCAATCCACTGCACCAGCGCATGTAATTGCGACGCGTGTGGATGTTGGGCCACTGCATTCCCGAGCAAAATGGCACGCGGCTCGCCAGACATCAAACCTGCTGCAATTTGTTTTGCCGTAGGTGATGGCTGTAGTTGCGCCAACTCCGCAGGCACATCAATCTGCTTACTCTGCGCAACAGCAACAGCAACTTCACCTAACAAGGCAAGCCAATCCGATGGAGCTGCAATCAGTTTATTTGCCAAAGGCATTAAGAGATCGTCATCGGTTGCGTGCAATAGCGAAATTTGCGCGCCATGACGAACCGCTGCACGCAATTTTGCAGCCAATAGCGGATGATCTTTTCGCAGAAAAGAACCAATAACGAATACGCGCTTTAAATGGCTGACCGCATCAATACTCATACCCAGCCATGGCGTAAACGAGCTATCGGCTATCGCATCTGATTGACGCAGACGGAAATCAACGTTTTCTGAACCTAAGCCTCGAACTACTTTCTGCAAAAGCGATAATTCTTCCAATGTGGAATACGGTGTCGCTAGAGCAGCGATGGAATCAGCACCATGCTCATGGCGAATAGTTCGCAAGCCATGCGCCACGTACTCAAGCGCTGTTTGCCAGTCGGTGTTTTGCCATTTGCCATCTTGCTTGATCATCGGCGTGGTCAAGCGCTGGTCGCTATTCAAACCTTCATAAGCGAAGCGATCACGATCTGATAACCAGCATTCATTAACGGCTTCGTTCTCCAGCGGGAGAACGCGCATTACTTTTGAACCCTTGACCTGGACTATAAGATTTGCACCCAAGCTATCGTGTGGACTAACTGACTTGCGTCGTGAGAGTTCCCAGGTACGTGCACTGTAACGAAATGGCTTGGATGTCAACGCGCCCACCGGGCACAGATCAATCATGTTTCCTGACAATTCAGAATCCACAGAGTTGTTCACAAAGGTGGTGATCTCTGCATGCTCACCACGATTGAGCATACCGAATTCCATTACACCGGCAATCTCTTGACCAAACCGTACGCAGCGGGTGCAGTGTATGCAGCGACTCATCTCTTTCATAGAGATCAGTGGGCCGGCATCTTTAGCATGTACTACACGTTTTTCTTCGTGATAGCGCGACGCCGATGGGCCATAACCTACAGCTAAATCTTGTAACTGACACTCACCGCCTTGATCGCAAATAGGGCAGTCGAGTGGGTGGTTAATTAACAGAAACTGCATCACATCTTTTTGTGCCTTGACCGCTTTTTCGCTGTGCGTGCGAACTATCATGCCCGCAGTTACCGGCGTAGCGCAGGCTGGCAGTGGCTTAGGTGCTTTTTCAACGTCAACCAAACACATGCGGCAATTAGCCGCGATGGAAAGCTTTTTGTGATAACAAAAATGGGGAATGTATGTACCAAGGCGATTGGCAGCATCCATCACCATGGAACCCTCTTGCACCTCAACTTTTTGTCCGTCTATCTCTATCTCAACCATGATTGTCCCGGTCAGATGTATGTCGGCACGAGACAACGCTTGTGCTCGATGTGATATGCAAACTCATCTTTGAAATTCTTGATCATGGCGCGCACTGGCATTGCCGCTGCATCGCCCAGAGCACAAATGGTGCGTCCCTGTATGCCGTCACACACCGAATTAAGAACATCCAAATCGTCAGCCCTACCCTGGCCGTGCTCAATACGATGCACCATGCGATATAACCATCCCGTACCTTCACGGCATGGCGTGCATTGTCCGCAGGATTCTTCGTAATAAAAATACGATAGGCGCAGCAGTGATTTGACCATGCATCGGTCTTCATTCATGACAATCACCGCACCCGAGCCCAACATAGAACCTGCTTTGGCTATCGAGTCGTAATCCATATCGGTTTGCATCATCAATTCACCCTTCAGTACAGGCATGGATGAACCACCGGGAATAACGGCTTTAATTTTTTTGCCTTCTCGCATACCACCGGCCAATTCAAGCAACGTGGCAAACGGTGTGCCTAGCGGTACTTCATAGTTGCCGGGCTTAGCGACATCACCTGATACTGAAAATATTTTTGTACCGCCATTGTTTGGCTTACCTATAGCAGCGTAGGCTGCGCCACCCAAACTGAGTGCGAATGGAACCGCCGCAAATGTCTCAGTGTTGTTAATCGTGGTGGGTTTACCATACAGTCCAAAGCTTGCGGGGAAAGGTGGCTTGAAACGTGGCTGACCTTTTTTACCTTCTAACGATTCGAGTAACGCGGTTTCTTCACCGCAGATATACGCACCGTATCCATGAAATGCATGGAGCTGAAATGAAAAGTCCGAACCTAAAATTCGGTCGCCTAAAAAACCACCTTCACGCGCTTGATCGAGGGCTTCTTCGAAACGATCGTAAACATCCCAAATCTCGCCGTGTATGTAGTTATAACCCACAGAGATACCCATGGCGTAGGCACCAATAGCCATACCCTCAATCACAGAGTGAGGGTTATAGCGAAGAATATCTCTATCTTTAAACGTACCTGGCTCGCCTTCGTCGGAATTACACACCAGGTATTTTTGACCCGGAAACTGACGCGGCATGAAGCTCCACTTCAATCCCGTTGGAAAACCAGCACCACCCCTGCCACGCAAAGACGATGCCTTAAGCTCAGCGATTACCTGCTCTGGAGGGATATTCTCGGTCAGAATGCGACGCAATGACGCATAGCCACCGCGCTTTAGATAGTCTTCAAGACCCCAGTTTGCGCCAGTAAGGCCAGCCAAAATCAAGGGTTGAATATGGCGTTCATGAAGGCAGGTCATTTTTTTAACTCCGCCAATAAGGCATCAATTTTTTCATTCGACATATGACTGCACATACGTTTGTTATTCACCAGTAGGACAGGCGAATCACCACAGGCACCCATGCATTCACCTTCGACTAAGGTGAACTGACCATCAGAAGTTGTTTCGCGATAATCTATTCCCAGCTTTTCTTTCAGATGCGCCGCTGCTTTTTCTCCACCTGATAACGCGCAGGGTAAATTCGTACAGATAGTAATTTTGTGCTTACCCACGGGTTTGACGTCATACATATTGTAAAAAGTAGCGACTTCCTGGACAGCGATTGCAGGCATGCCTATGTATTTCGCTACATCTTGCATTACCTCCGGCGATACCCAGCCACGCTCATCTTGTGCAATGGTGAGCGCAGCCATCACAGCCGATTGGCGTTGGTCAGCAGGGAACTTGGCCAGTTCGCGGTCTATCTTTTTATACGCTTGCTCTGATAAAAGCATGGACTAACCTTATGGATAAAAACCGCACTCAGCGGTCAATCTCACCAAAAACAATATCTTGTGTGCCAATGATCGTTACAGCATCTGCAATCATGTGGCCTTTGGCCATCTCGTTTAAACCTTCCAGGTGAGCAAATCCAGGGGCACGTATTTTTAATCGATACGGTTTGTTTGCACCATCGGAAACCAGATAGATACCAAACTCTCCTTTGGGATGCTCAACGGCTGAATATGCCTCGCCCTTGGGCACATGAAAGCCTTCGGTAAATAATTTGAAGTGATGGATCAACTCTTCCATGTTGGATTTCATATCCACACGCGAAGGGGGCGCCACTTTGTGGTTGTCGGTCATAACTGGACCGGAGTTGTTGCGCAACCATTCAACACATTGCTTAATGATGCGATTGGATTGGCGCATTTCTTCTATGCGAACCAAATAGCGGTCGTAGCAATCACCATTCACACCCACCGGAATATCAAAATCCATCAGGTCGTACACTTCATAAGGCTGTTTTTTGCGCAGATCCCAAGCTATACCTGAGCCACGCAACATAGCGCCGGTAAAGCCCATTTGTAGTGCGCGCTCTGGACTAACCACGCCTATACCGACTAATCGCTGTTTCCAGATACGATTATCCGTGAGTAGTGTTTCGTATTCATCGACGTACGTAGGAAAACGATTGGTAAAGTCTTCTATGAAGTCGAGCAGAGAGCCTTGTCGGTTTTCATTTAGGCGTCGAATGGCTTTGTCGTTGCGTATCAATGACGCATTGTATTGCGGCATGCTATCTGGCAAATCACGATACACACCACCGGGACGATAGTAAGCCGCATGCAAACGTGCACCGGATACCGCCTCATAACAATCCATTAAATCTTCGCGCTCGCGGAAGGCATACAAGAAAACACCCATTGCACCCACATCCAGCGCATGAGCACCCAACCACAGCAGATGATTCAAGATGCGCGTAATTTCGTCAAACATCACGCGTATGTATTGCGCTCGTAACGGCACCTCGACGGCCAGCAATTTTTCTATGGCCATCACATAGGCATGCTCATTACACATCATCGATACGTAATCGAGCCTATCCATGTACGGCACCGACTGCAGATAGGTGCGTGTTTCAGCTAATTTCTCAGTCGCGCGATGCAACAAACCAATATGCGGATCGGCGCGCTGTATGACCTCACCATCTAATTCCAACACCAGACGCTGTTATTGAAGGTAGCCATGACTATTTAATGCCGTAGTTTTCTTCGCGGATTATGCGGGGCACGTTTTCACGCGGTTCTATCGTAACGGGCTGATAAATTACGCGCTTTTGTTCAGGGTCGTAGCGCATCTCGACATAACCGCTGACAGGAAAATCTTTGCGGAACGGATGACCAATAAATCCGTAGTCGGTTAGCAAACGCCTTAGGTCATCGTGGCCTTCGAATAAAATTCCGAACAAATCAAACGCTTCACGCTCATACCAGTTCGCAGACGACCAAATTGGACAAACCGATGGTAAGACTGGCAAATCTTCATCTGTGGCGAAGGTTCGTATACGCAGACGCCAATTGTGTGTAATGGATAGCAGATGCACCACTACCGCAAATCGATCTCCATTCCATGCGCCGTCACCGTAGCTAGAGTAGTCAACACCACAAAGATCGAGTAACTGCTCAAATCGAGTTGATGGGTGATCGCGTAGTTCCTGCATTACCGACAAATAATCCGACGCACCAATAACTACCGTGATTTCGCCTAGCTCTTCGGTCAGGGTTTTAATTTTTTGACCCAAGACCTGCTGCAAAGCATTTTTAAGTGTATCGAGTTTGGTGCTCATGTCTGGCTTCGTTGAAATCAGCGGGCGATGGTATTGGTTCGACGGATTTTGTTTTGTAACTGCATGATTCCGTACAACAGCGCCTCAGCCGTAGGAGGACACCCGGGCACATAAATATCC
>JAJTGE010000052.1 GCA_021298555.1 Oxalobacteraceae bacterium | reverse complement strand
TGTCAGCAGCTTGTTTAGCCGTTGATATTGTTGTTGATGGTGTCGTAACGGATGGTTGAGATGCAAATGCCAGCAAGCCATTGACTAGTGACGGCATATCATCGAATAGCTGCAGCTGTGATGGAGTGCTTGCGTAAATCGACAATTCCGGCGTGCCGCCCAATCGCAAAGCAAAGACAGTTTTACCAAGTGCCAGTCCTTCCAGGATGGTCGTGGCGCACGATTCCTCGCAAATCGATGGCACAACGACTGCTTGCGCATTTGCAGTAAGTTGTAAAGTTTGGGAACTACTTTGCCATCCATAAAAATGTACATCGGGGAAAGCGGTGCGTAGCTCAGCTTCCTCTGGTCCACTGCCTATAACACTAATGTGCAGTGATTCATGCGCACGAATTGCTATTGTTTTTAGAAATATACCTACTCCTTTAGCAGCATAGAGTTTTGCAGCGATCATTACCTGAAAGTGATCCGGTTGTGATGAGATAGTGGTATTTGAAAGTGCTGCTTGTACGCGTTGTTCATCAATAAAATTATGCAAAACTGTTCCCCAGATTGCAGAACCTAAACCACGCTGACAGTTTTTATATAACTGCTGTGAAACAAAAACTGTTTTATGGCGTTTGTATCCGTTAATCACGTCACGTCTATATTGATCAACTGCATAGGCGGAAATAGTGCGTTGAAAAAAATTTGGTTGTTTACTCCGGCACCCTGCACAGTCATGAGGATTCGTGCTGTTACAAATTTGTCCACGTATAAATCGAGTGTGTATCAGACAATCACTCCCTTGATCATGCCGGGTTTGAATAAAATTTAAACTATCTGGCAGGTGATTTGCTATGTTGGGCAAGTGGCCATGATAGTGAATGACATCGTAATCATGTGCGCGCTTAAGTATGGCCTTTGCAAATCGTTGGGCTAACACGATGCGTCTCCAGGGCATAAATAGTCCGAGTTGCATTTCCTTCCAGCCTGTGAACTGCCCATGTAAATCAGGAAAAAAATGCCCGGTTAACTGGAGTAATTCATTATTTTTCGTGGGTGAATAATCATCATTACCCATTAAATCAACAGCATGACCAGCGGATTCCAGAGCGCGTGCCAATGCCAATGTGTGTCCTGCAAGACCGCCTATACCTGGCATAGGAATATCTTCACTGACCATCAGTATGCGCATCAGCTAGTTCTCGGTATGAGGCGGCGTACTGCGGAGAGCAAAATCTGACGCTCATCCTCCCTTGATAAAAATATAAAACCAATCAGACTTAGCATGGCCAGCGTCCAACTCACGTGTAGTAGTAGCCCTGATACGCCGTTAGGTACGATCCATCGCATAGGAAGTGAAAGCAGCAATGCCGACAATCCCCAGCTAAGGCTAGGTATCCATCCACTTTTCAAGGTCTCCCGCAACGAAATTGGTATGGTGCGCCCATGTACATAGACTAAAAATATCGCAGCCATAAGCGCAGAAGCAAGCAAGTGGGCGAGCGCGGCTCCTTTGATACCAGCATATAACGTTCCTACATAAACCATGGGTACGCCTATTAATCCGCGTGCCAAGGCAAATCGACCAGTAATTTTGGGATGACCTAACCCATCATTAATTAATGATGGTATTTGAGTTAACGAATCCAGCAGTAGTGCAAAGGTCACTAAAAGTAAGATGGGATAACCTTCAGCCACAAATTCAGTACCTACCCAGCGACGTAAAAATTCTTCTCCCACAAGTGCAATGACACCTAGCACGGCAAAATTTAAATAGGTAATCCAGCGAGTAGCATCCAGATAGAGTTGTCGCAGCAGCTCGTTATTAGCCGTTGCTGAAAGTGCAGATACGCGCGGATAGACGACACTACCCAAGCGATAGGTAAGGCCAAGAATACGACTCGCTAATTGATTCGGTACAGCGTAAAGTGAAAGCGCTATTGGTCCGGCAAGTGAACCGATGATGAGTTTATCGGCATGCTGATGCAGCATGGAAGCAAGGCGCGAAAGATATGCGTAGGCTGAAAAATGAGTAAGCAGGATACGAATATCGCGACGTGGCCATACCGGTCGCACGATAACTTGCAGTTGTTTTAACAGCCATGTGAGCCACAGTATATTGAGAGCAGAAATAAATACACGTGCTGCCATGACGCCCGATATGCCTCCGCCAGACAGTGCTACATAGGCTGAAACGACATTAACCAGTACGCCAAATACAGCTTCGCCTTGTGCAGATTTATCATAACGTTGCAATGCCTGTGGTACCGAGACAAGGTAGTTTTGCCATTGGCTAAGCGCAAAGCCCAGTGCTGCAATTTTTAACGTCCAAAGTGTTTCATCTACCAGTGATGAAGAAATAGTGAAGTAGTGAGTCAATACAGGCACGGCAATGAGTGACAGTAGCAGTGCACCGATACTGCCGATTAAACCGTAAAAAAGAGCTCCGAACCAAAATGTCTCAGCAAACCGTTGTTTATCTTTTTGTGCATGGTATTGCGCAAGATATTTGAGAGTACCAGCGGATAGATTGAAATCTAAAATACCGAAATAACCAACAACCGACGTAATGAGTGTAATGATGCCAAAGCCTTCCAGGCCTAATCCTGAAATAAGTACTGGGACGGTTGCCAGAGCGACTAGTGCTGGAATAGCCACGCCACTGAGATGCCAAAGTGAATTACGCAATAGCATAGCGAGGAAAATATTGCGGTTTACAATTTGCTGAACGTACCAAGGGAAGATATGGAAGTGCCAGGGTCATACCCAGTAATAGCATGGTGCGAAACTCGATGATGGGTGTCCCTATTAGCAATGTGGGCATCCAAAACAAGAGTCCCGCAAATCCAGCATCAGCTAATAAAGAACTGCAACCGCTAAAGTATTTTCTATGTTTTAAATAGTTGATCGTAAAAACCACTAGAAGTGCTAAAAACAGAGTTAACCCTAGCAAGCCAGACTTAAGAATGACATGTCCAAATCCGCTATGAACAAAATCAAATTTGCCGAAGTGATAATCGAGGATATCTTCATCACCGTAAAAACTGCCCCAACTGCCCAATCCAAACAGCCAGTTACCGTCAAGGCTACGAGCAGCAGCTTCTAATTCATAAAAACGATTAGCTTGAGTTGCTCGGTCTGGCCCTACGTCGTATAGCAAAGACGATATAAATCCACTTTCAGGATTGTTGACATTAAATTGCAATCGTTCACGCATTAGGGTTGCACTGGCTCCCATCAAGGCCAGTGTGCTGATAGCTATAAGCAAGAATCTACGTTGCCAAGGCAATTGCACGATCAACACTAACAACATTAATCCCAGGCCTATCAGGGACGATCGTCGAAATGATAAAGCGACGGTGGCGACTTCCAGGATTAGCCAACCAGCAATAAAAAAGCGTTGCCACAATTTCATTCGAACGGATGGCATGAGCAACAGCCATGCCAAGCAGAATGCAGCGAGTGCAGCTATATAGTTATCGCAAATATCAAAGTAAACCAATTTGATATCTAAGCTCTCAAAATTTCGATAGGGATTAGCGCTGTCACCATCAAACCACTGGTAGCGGATCAGACCAAACACTGCTCGGACAGCAGCAAGACCTAGCAAGAGCTTGATTAGGGTTTGCTGATTTTTTTCTGTGGTTAACGTGCTGAGTAACAACCAGCTAAACAGCACTGAGTTCAGTAGATTAATTAGTCCGTTGTAACCTAATATCAACGGTATATCTTTGCCAGCCATCAGACCAAGTACGACATGGGCTAGTAAAAGAAAGCTAAAGGCTACAAGAAAGTAATTAAATGGTGAAGGTAACTTGGCCTGTAAGTTGGCCATTAACTGACGTGTACCTGCAGCGGCTACGGCTATCCACAACAGAATATTCACCAGAGAGAAATAGAACATGCCTGTTCCTCTGGCATACAAGGTGTTTTCTTCTTGCAGCTGACCCCAAGTCGAAGAAGAAAACAGACACAAAATAGCGATGTAGCCCAATGTTGTCGGAGCAGGCTGACTCCAGCACACTGCTAACAGTAAAGGCAGCGACAGTAGCGCCGCTATTAAAATAAGAAAGGTATCTCCAGCAGAAGTCAATTCCATAGATCGCAAATTTAGAATCGCACGCGGGGCGGTTCGCTAGGGCCACGGTAGACAAGTTCGGCATGGGTAGCTGCTGTAGCAGCTAAAAAATGGCGGTAGGTGCGTAGTATTCCTTCTCGCAGAGATATGCTTGCTTTCCATCCCAGCGCATTGATTTTGCTTGAGTCGAGTAATTTTCTTGGAGTGCCATCGGGTTTGCTGCGATCAAAAAAAAGTCGCCCTTCATAGCCAATAATGTTGGCGATGAGCTGTGCTAAATCAGTAATACTGATTTCTTCTCCACTGCCCACATTAATGTGTGAGCACTGTGGTGTGGTCAATGCCGTTAGTTGATCACGGTCGGTTTGCATTATGCGCAAGCAAGCCGAGGCAAGATCGTCGACATGAAGGAACTCTCGCATGGGGGTACCGCTGCCCCAAATAATAACCTCATCTGCATTGGTATGGTGAGCATCATGAATTTTACGCAGCAGAGCGGGTAAAACATGACTACTTTCAAGATCAAAATTATCGCCCGGCCCATATAAGTTAGTAGGCATGAGACTACGGAAATCAGTACCGTATTGACGGTTATAGCTTTCGCATAATTTGATTCCAGCTATTTTGGCCACAGCATAGGGCTCATTTGTTTGCTCGAGTGGTCCTTCAAGTAAAGCACTCTCCGGTATAGGCTGAGGAGCCATACGTGGGTAGATACAGGAGGATCCCAAGAAAAGTAATTTATTAACCCGATGGCGCCAAGCTTGATGAATGACGTTTGCTTCTATTAGCAGGTTCTCGCGTATAAATTGGGCTGGCTGTTGATTATTTGCTTGTATACCACCCACTCTGGCAGCCGCCAAATAGACAGTTGTAATGGCTTCAGATGAAAAAAAATCAGCAACCTGATCGGCGTCGAGCAGATCTAGCTCGTCATGCGAGCGTAGTACTAGCTGACAGTTATGTCGATCATTGTGTTCATTACGCTCGCGTAATACTCGCACTAATGCTGAGCCCACCATGCCGCGATGGCCAGCGACGTATATACGTTCAGGTATTTTACTCATGGTGAGCCACTGTCTTGAATCCGTTTTGACGCAATAATGCGTACTTTTGTGATGCCGCCAGATCAGACATCACCATCTCGTGAACTAATTCTTTAAAGGTGATGCGCGGTGACCAATGAAGCTTTTCTTTGGCGCGACTAGCATCGCCCAGGAGTGTGTTTACTTCGGTGGGTCTGAAATAGCGGGGATCTACACGGACGATGATTTGTCCTTGTTTTACATACTCATATGACGCGGCAGATTCTATGCGGGCGACTTCTTCCAGACCGTGACCAGACCACGAAAGATGTATGCCTATCTCTTCGGCGGCTGCATTAACAAATTCACGAACACTGGTTTGGTAGCCTGTGGCAATTACAAAATCTTCGGGTAGATCTTGTTGCAGCATTAGCCACTGCATTTGTACATAGTCTTTGGCATGCCCCCAATCGCGCAGTGCATCCAGATTGCCCAGAAAAACGCACTCTTGCATACCCAGGTAAATGCGCGCTAATGATCGAGTAATTTTTCGGGTAACAAAGGTCTCGCCGCGTAGCGGAGACTCATGATTAAACAGTATTCCATTGCATGCATACATGTCATAGGCCTCACGGTAATTCACCGTGATCCAGTACGCATAAAGTTTTGCTGCTGCGTAGGGACTGCGTGGATAAAAAGGAGTGGTTTCACGTTGAGGTATTTCTTGAACCTTGCCGTAAAGCTCAGAAGTTGACGCTTGGTAGAAACGAGTTGTTTTTTCTAAGCCAAGAATTCGTATAGCTTCTAAAAGACGCAATGTACCAAGACCATCAGAGTTGGCAGTGTATTCAGGCTCTTCAAAGGACACTGCAACATGGCTCTGAGCTGCCAAGTTATAAACTTCATCAGGTTGTACTTGCTGGATTATGCGGATCAATGAAGCCGTGTCAGTCATGTCACCATGATGCAAAAAAAAGCGCACTTCTGAGTCATGAGGATCTTGGTATAAATGATCGATACGCCCAGTATTTATAAGGGAGCTACGGCGCTTGATACCATGAACCTCATACCCTTTGCCAAGTAATAGTTCAGACAAATATGCACCATCTTGCCCAGTGACGCCGGTGATGAGTGCTACTTTTTTCTCAGATGAGAATTTGTGTATGAGGTTCATTTATGATCATCACATCAAGTAAAGAATCGATTCTGATGATGTTGAATAATTCAATCTTGTGTATTCTCATTATTGTGTGTGCATTATCGAATTGATCAATAGATCATCGTTGGTTTAGTAGCCGTTGGGATTATGGCTTTGCCACCGCCAATGATCATCAACCATTTGATCCAATGTTTTATTGGCCTGCCAGTTAAGTAGCTCGCGGGCTTTGTCAGCAGATGCGTAGCAGGTAGCGATATCTCCGGGTCGACGAGGAGCAACTTGTATGGGTATATGTGAGCCGCAAGCTTGTTCAAAGGCTGCAACGGCCTCTAATACGGTAATGCCCTGGCCGGTGCCAAGATTGACGGTGAAGCTCTCTGGCTTTGCAAACAGTCGGTTCAGCGCGGACACATGACCTTGTGCCAGATCCATGACATGGATGTAGTCACGTACTCCCGTGCCATCGGTCGTTGGATAGTCGTTACCGAACACGGAGAGGTGGGGAAGTTTTCCAACCGCCACTTGCGCAATGTAGGGCATTAAATTATTTGGGATGCCACGAGGATCTTCTCCAAGCAAACCACTTTCGTGCGCACCTGCTGGGTTGAAATACCGCAAAGTAGCAATACGCCACTCCGGATCGGCTTGGCTGAGATCATTGAGTATTTGTTCTACAAAGAGCTTAGAGCGTCCGTAAGGATTGGTAGCTGAAAGTGATGCATCTTCCTGAATGGGCACCTTCTTCGGATCCCCATAAACAGTAGCGGACGAACTAAAGACGAGTTTTCTCACTCCCTGCTGATGCAACACTTTCAGCAAGGTGATGCTGCCATTTACATTGTTATCAAAATAAGTGAGTGGTTTGTTGACGGATTCACTGACAGATTTGAGCCCAGCAAAATGAATAGCAGCGCTGATATTTTCTTGATTCAAAAGACGCGTTAATGCCGATTCATCACGAACATCGATAGTGTGAAATGGCACACTACGGCCAGTGATTTCCTGTATGCGCTCTATGGTGCGAGGAGAGCTGTTACTTAGGTTATCAATGGCAATGACATGCCATCCAGCCTGAAGTAAACAAACACAGGTATGGGAGCCTATGTAACCACTCGCACCGGTAACAAGTAGGGTGTCAGACATTAATGATTAGCCTTTTTGTTTCGTAGTCCGAGTATGCATATGACGACAACTGCAGCGGCAACATCAAAACACCAGTCAGCGATAGATGCATTGCGATATGGCAGAAAGTATTGAATAGTTTCATCGATTACACCCAAGCTTCCAATAAGCACAAGGGTAACGATGACGCGCGCGACGGCACGCGTATTGATAGAATAAAAAGCTAAGACTGTCATGACTGCATAGGTTGAAAAATGCAGTAGTTTGTCATTGACATGAGCAGACAGATTGCTGGCATGCCCAGGCAGTGAACCTATACCTATCACGGCAGAAAAAAATAAAAGTAAACACAATAGCGGCACATATCGGAACAGCGGATTTCTAAGCATAGGTTTCTATAACTAAGTGTATTCAAAATGCATTTCTGTCTGTCCATCCCTTGAACGCAGTCCACAAAATAATTTTTACATCCATCCAAAATGACCAGTGCTTTATATAGTGAAGGTCATAAGCTACTCGTCGTGCCATTTTTTCGCGAGTATCTGTTTCGCCACGAAAGCCATTAATTTGCGCCCATCCAGTTATTCCTGGTTTGACGCGATGTCGCTGCATATACATGATGAGTTTGTCTTTGTACAAATCATTATGCGGTAATGCATGGGGGCGAGGCCCAACAACTGACATGTCACCCTTAAGCACATTTAAAAACTGAGGTAGTTCATCAAGACTTGTGCGCCGTAGAAGTTTACCTATTGGTGTGATGCGGGGATCATCACGTGTAGCTTGTGTCACGTTGTTATGAGCTTCTTGATGAATTCGCATACTGCGAAATTTATAGACATGAAAAATTTGACCATTTAAACCCAGCCTGGGCTGACTAAAAAATATGGGGCCGCGTGAACTAGATTTGATGGCAATAGCAATCAGGATAAACAAGGGTGTGAGTATTAGCAGTACACATAGAGCAAAGACTCTATCGAATAATTCTTTTGCGAGGCCATGCACATCATGTACTTGAGGACAATTTAATTCGACAGTAGGCATGCCGAGTAAATCGCCTGCCTGGTTACTCAGTAAGCTCATAGACGAAGTATCAGGAACCCAACGGATATCAACTAGGCTATTTCGAAGCAGGTAATGAAGTTGTCGTAATTTTGATGATTCGTTTAATGGCAGAGTGATCCATACTTCGTTGACATGATGCTTTTGTATTACAGCAGGTAATTGTTCAATATTACGAATAACTTCTATGCCAGGTTCCGTAAGCGGGAATGATAATGAGTCATACACAGCACAAACTTTGTACGACACAGCATGATGGTGTTGTGCACGTTTGTGTAATTCTTTGCCATTAGGACCATAGCCCACAATGATCACACGCCGTTGATTCAATCGATAGTGACGCAGTGCTTGCATGACCACCCGCATAACGAAACTCAGTGCGCTGAGTCCGAGTAACGATAACAAGTACCAAGTCGCTACCCACGATACAGACAGCGATTGATTTTGCTGTGTAATAGATACGAAAAATACGCCGACACCTATGATTACCCCGAGTGCTGCAGCAAGGTGCACTACATGCGAAGCTACCGATGGCTGATGCCAAGGTGATCGCGATTCAAACCGTGGCAACATGGGTAGCGCAAGTGCTGAGCAAAAATAAACCAAAATGCTATGGGCACTTGGTAGCGAATTCAATGGTATCGAAAAATTAAGTACGGCTGCGCTATGTGCGAGGCTGAAGAAGATAGAGATATTAAGTAATCGAACTATGTACTCTGTTACGGTTGAATACTCTTGGTTTGTTTCCCGCATGTGCCTGGTCGCGCTGTAAATTTACGTCATGTTTATGTGGTCTGATGTGCATCAGAACGCTCATTTGACATGTTGTGAAATTCATAAGTGCCGTGCGATTGATGTCGCTCAACTATAACTACGTGAGTTATCATCATCAGTAATGGATACCGATAATTCTGACAAAAATAGCCTGTACGAACTGATAGGTGGCGACGCAGCCTTGCGTTTGCTAGTGGATCGTTTTTATGACTTGATGGACTTGGAGCCAGAATTCAAATCACTACGCGCTATGCATCCTGCAGTACTCGATGGTTCACGCGACAAACTCTATTTTTTTCTGTCCGGCTGGATGGGTGGCCCGGATTTATATACTCCGCGTTTTGGAAACGCATTTCTAAGGGCGAGGCATTTGCCCTTTAAGATAGGTAGCCAAGAGCGAGATGAATGGCTGACATGCATGCTGTTGTCAATGCGCGATTTAAATTACAGCGAGCAGACGCAGGATGTTTTGCTTAATTGCTTATTTGGCACAGCAGATTGGATGCGAAACAAGACGGACTAGTGACGCATGTGGTGCGTTCTCAATAGTTTGTATTGATTGAACTATCAAATGAAGCCATCAAATGGCAAAACAGACACAGGATCGCCTGCAGAGATATCGCCCTGATGGTGGTGCAATACCAGCATGCAGTTGGCCTCTGACATTGAGCTAAGTATGCCTGAGCCTTGTGCGCCAGTGAGCGTTACTAGCTGCTTGCCATCGGAGTCAGTCGAGAGAATAGCTCTTTGATACTCGGTACGACCAGGTTTTTTACGTATGGCTTGATTGCTGGCTGCGGTGAGCAATGTCTGGCTATGCGGCGATGTTCCCATTAAGCGATAGATCGCGTCTCTAGCCAGAAAATAAAATGTAGCCATGACTGCAACGGGATTTCCTGGTAATCCAAACAGTAGAGCAGAGTGTCCATTGCACTGAATTTTTCCAAAGGCCATAGGACGTCCCGGACGCATGGCAATTTTGCAGAACAACACGTCACCTAGCCTGTTCATCATTTGCCGTGTGTAATCGGCATCACCTGCTGAAACACCGCCGGTAGTGATGATGACATCAGCCTTAGTACAGGCCTCTCTTAGTGTGGCTTCAAGTGACGCAGGATCATCTTTTACGACGCCCATATCGATGGGCTCACACTGTGCCCGTACCAACATGCAATGTAATGTGTAGCGATTACTGTCATACACGCAGCCTTCATCTAGCGTTTGTCCGATAGAACGTAACTCATCACCGGTAGAAAAAAAAGCTACCCGCAGCCGACGAACCACAGAGATTTCGGCGATGCCCAATGAAGCGATTAAACCTATATCAGCTGGTGTGAGGCGTTTGCCTTTGTGAAGAGCGACGGACCCTGTGCGCAGGTCTTCACCTGCCAGACGCCGATTGTCACCCGAGGAAATTTTCCCAGAACTAATCGTGATTTGGTTATCACTCGTATCGCTCACGTGTTCTTGCGCGATGACGGTATCACAGCCGCGTGGAATAGTGGCGCCTGTCATGATGCGCACGCACTGTCCGGCATCTACTTGTGCCAGATAAGGATGACCAGCGTATGCCCTACCGACGACGGTTAATCGAACTGATTTATCTGACAAATCAGCTGCATTAAACGCGTAGCCGTCCATGGCTGAATTGTCATAGGATGGAACGTTAATAGGGGATATCAGATCATGTGCAAGAACACGACCCAGAGTTTGTTTAAGTGGCAGAGCTTCGGTATCACTTATGGGAGTAATGCAGCGAGCGATGATTTGCTGTGCGACCTCAACTGGTAAGTCTTGCGTGTCGTGGCCAGTCAGTAGGTCAGAAACATTGGGTAGTAAGGATAGAGACATCCGCGCTTAGGCTTAACCGCCGATGTACGACATTTCGACTTTACGATCGCCGCGTTTTAATCCCTGAGTATCAATGGTGCGCAGTTCGGAATAACGGTCTTCACGTTTGGCCCACAAATGAGAAACAGCGGCGGTGATTTCATCATCGCTATGACCATTACGCATTAGTGCACGCAAATCATGGCCGCCGGTTGCAAATAAGCAGGTGAATAATTTACCCTCGGTCGAGAGACGTGCTCGGTTGCAATCACTGCAAAACGCCTGCGTGACGCTGGAGATGACACCGATTTCGCCGCTACCATCTTTATAGCGCCAGCGTTCAGCAGTCTCTCCGGTGTAATTGGCATCGATGGCTACTAACGGCATGGACTGGCTGATACGGCTGACGACGTCGGCTGAAGGAAT
>JAJTGE010000051.1 GCA_021298555.1 Oxalobacteraceae bacterium | reverse complement strand
TCGCCACTCGCCACCAGGTGCAAGCACCCGTGCTGCCGTTCGACTTGCATGTGTAAGGCATGCCGCCAGCGTTCAATCTGAGCCAGGATCAAACTCTTCAGTTTAATCTCTGTTGTGCCATCTCTGGCAGGTTCCGAAGAACCGTCGCTCACTCAAAATACTGACAGGACAAGTTCTTACGAACTTGCCTATATTTCTTTGTGAGCACTTAATTTTAAAGTATTGCGATATCGCCTAAGCAATCTCGCCGCACGCCATCAAGCGCCCACACTTATCGACTGTTAATTTTTAAAGAACTTAAACTTTTTTGGCTTTTGCCAACGCCGCCGCAAATCGTTTTGTTTGCAACAGCACAGAAGCGGAATTATGCGTTCTTTTGAGATCTTCGTCAAGTGATGTCGTTTGCTTTTTTTGTTTACTTCACTTACTTGGCAATACTGCAAACAACTACTAATTTACGACGTTGACACGTTTGGAACCTGTTTTCTGCTGAATGTTACGTCTGCAAAGAACAGCCAGCTAGTATGAAGTGCCTTTTTATTCTTGTCAAGCTTGTCATGACCCACTCTCTCTAATTGCATAATGAGGCTCAAAAGAATGGTGGCTATCGAAAAGATAATTTTTTGTAAATCGTTATTAGCTCACAATTAATCAAATATCTCGAAAATTGGGCTTGCGCTTTTCTAAAAATGCCTGCATTCCCTCTTTTTGGTCTTCAGTGGCAAAGCTGCTGTGGAATAAACGCCTTTCGAACTGTACTCCATCGGTAAGCGATGATTCAAAAGCCCGGTTTACAGCTTCTTTAATCATCATGATAGAGGGCAGTGACATAGACGCAATAACCGCAGCCGCCTCCATGGACTCTTCCATCAGCCTATCTGCTGAAACAACACGCGATACCAGACCCGCATGCTCAGCCTCTACTGCACTCATCATTCTGGCGGTAAGGCACATGTCCATAGCCTTGGATTTAGAAACGGCCCTTGGTAATCGCTGAGTACCTCCCGCGCCAGGCATGGTGCCCAATTTGATTTCGGGCTGACCAAACCGGGCATTGTCGGCGGCAATAATGAAGTCACACATCATCGCCAATTCGCATCCACCGCCAAGAGCGTATCCAGCAACTGCTGCAATGATGGGCTTGCGCACATGTCGTATCTGTTCCCAATTCCTAGTGATGTATTCGCCCTTGTATACATCCATGTAGGTGTAGCCAGCCATAGCGGCTATGTCCGCCCCCGCTGCAAATGCTTTTTCGTTTCCCGTCAAAATAATGCAAGCAATTTTCTCGTCTTTATCAAAAGCGAGTAAAGCATCAACTAATTCATTCATTAATTGATCATTTAGTGCGTTAAGAGCCTTGGGTCGGTTGAGCTTAATTAGGCCAACTTTTTCATGCGTTTCAATAAGAATATTTTCATAGTTCATGTAGTGCTCCGTGTTTTTATGGCAATGCTGATTTATTGAGAATTTTATGGCGAGCCCGCGTGGTCATGCAACGCAGGGTCAATTTGAGCTAGAGAAGGCCGCTTCGATCTGCCGGGCGAGAACCGTACCGTTTTTTTCTAGTGCTACCTCAGCATTAAATTCCTAGTAATGAATTGTAGCCCTCAGAGAATGACTGATACCTCGTTCAAACTAGTTTGAGATAGATCATTAGCCCGAAAGGGTAACTGCAACGCTAGTTTGATTACACTGAATTCTTTGAAAAAAATACTGCCATGACTCCCGAACTATCTAAGATTGAAGACTTGCACGACTCTTTGCGTCGTTTAACGCATGAACTCAACAACTGCTCTCAAGAAGATGTTTGTTCTACTTATGAACAAGTCATCATTGCCGCTGAAAGAACATTTGCGGAAGAGCAGTTACTCATGGAGAGGCATAAATTCCCCGCATGTCGATGTCACCTTGAGCAGCATGCTCGCGTGCTTGGAGCTCTCCACCAAGCTCACCCCTCTGTTATGCGAGGTGACCATGATCTGGCCATACATTTAGGAGCTCACCTTCTGCCAGAGTGGTTTGAATTACACAATGCCACTTTGGATGCGGCCGTATCTGTTTGGGCTAGTTACAAGATCGATTCAGCTGCGCAAGTGTTCAATTACAGAAATAGCAGGGCTTCAATTTTGCATCAGCGTCAACGAGTGGGGCAATAAAACCCACATAATCAAAGACTGTTTCATGCGGCCTGCTAATTCGCCGGCTTGATCACCAAAGCCCCAAAAAAAGTCTGCCCTCACAGGATTGCGTATTGCGCCCCCCGTATCCTGCGCGAGCACTAGGCGCTGCAGCGGTGACTCCGATTTTGGATGGGTTGTCGACAAAAAAACCGGAGCACCAAGAGTTACAAACTGCGGGTCTATCGCAATCGAGCGTTGCGGAGTTAGCGGAACACCAAGAGAACCCTTTGGCCCTTTGGAAGAATCCAGGATTTTCTCCTCTTTGAAAAAAACAAAACTGGGATTGGCATTTAGTAGCTCATCTCGACGTGTCGGATTGGCAAGGTACCAAGCTTTAATGCCCTGCATAGACGCTTGCTCTATGCTGAGCTCACCACGATCAACCAGATATCGGCCAATTGAACGATAAGGATGGCCGTTTTGATCTGCATAAGCTAATCGAATAATTTCACCGCTAGGTTCGATCACCACCCTTCCTGAGCCCTGCACCTGCAAGAAAAAAGCATCTATCGGGTTATCTACCCAAACAATCTCTTTACCAGCCAACAGATCGTTCGTCATGAGCTCCGCTCGGCTTGAATACGGTAGTACCTTGCCTCCTGCTAGTTTTCCACGCAGGCGCATATTTTTGAGCTCGGGGTACAAAATGCTCAAATCTATCGTCAGCAAATCATCCGGAACACGATAGAGCGCTGTTTGATACAGGCCCATTCGTGATCGGGCACCGCGTAGCAGCGGTTCGTAGTAGCCAGTTGCTGTACCCTGGGTAGTTCCATCAAGATTTCGAACCTGGTGAGGTACAAATTGAGTTTCATAATAGCGTCGCACCATGGATTCATCTGACGCATTTACTTCAGAGGACAAACGGCATACTTCTTGCCACTCAGCTCGCTTTCCCAGTGCTTGGCAAGTAGCTAATAATGCTGGCCACGATAAGCGTAAATCGTCCTCGGTCCAACCTGGCAAATCAGAAAAGTTGGCTCTGCGGAGATAATCAGACGGCTTAATGGAAGACGGCGCGGTCACCGCGGCAGTGGGTTTTACAGCTGGCCGTGGCGCCGATGGTTTTTGAGGTGGTGGTGTCACGCAGGCTGACAGCAACAATAAAGATGCTAACAGTGCGGGCGCCAAACTAAAACGATAGATCAGACTGGACACCTTGCTATGTGGTTGTTATTTCTTGAGGCTGGCCTGGCATTTGGCCTGCTTGCTTTTATTGTTTGGTGGACCATGTTTTCAGGCAGAGATGATGATGACTAGCCCGACTACACAGTGTCCACCTCATTAATTAATGCAATGTTCTGGGCAGTGAGAGGACAAATTCCGGAATGAGAGCCTCGAATTGTTTGCCGTCTTGGGCCACACAAAAATACGCACCCCGCATGCTTCCCTGAGGTGTTGCCAAGGTAGCACCGCTGGTGTATTCGAAATGCTCGCCCGGCTGTAGCAAGGGCTGATGGCCAACTACCCCCAAACCCCGGACTTCTTGCACGAGATTGTTTGCGTCAGTAATCACCCAATGTCTGGAAATGAGCTGCGCTGCGACATCACCGCTATTTTTTATCGTTATTGCGTAGGCAAAAACGTACTGTGAATTATCGGGATCGGATTGATCTTCGAGATATTGAGTTCGAACTGTCACCGTCATCTGGTAAGCCGCCATGCTGTGTCGTTGTTCCTGTAAAGTATGATTTTGGGAGTAAGTTCACCCCAGCCAACCATTGATTGCACACGAATTCAGACCATCTGGCAAGCTGATCATTGTCTGCAGGTTAAAATTTACTGCTTGTAACCAGGGAATCGTACATGTCCAAATACCGAATAGCTCCGAGCATCTTATCTGCCGACTTCGCCCGACTGGGTGAGGAGGTACGCAATGTCGTTGCCGCGGGTGCGGACATCATCCATTTTGATGTGATGGATAACCATTATGTTCCCAATCTGACAATCGGGCCGCTTGTATGTGAAGCGATACGACCACATGTCGATGTACCCATCGACGTCCACCTGATGGTTAAACCCGTTGATCGCATCATCCCCGATTTTGCTAAGGCTGGCGCCAATATCATCAGCTTTCATCCCGAGGCCTCCGATCACATAGACCGCACGTTGTCGCTGATACGTGACCACGGTTGCAAGCCCGGCCTCGTATTCAACCCAGCTACCCCTCTGCATTACTTAGAGCACGTGATGGATAAAATCGATCTCATCCTGATCATGTCGGTCAACCCAGGATTCGGTGGCCAGTCGTTTATAGGTGAAGCGCTAAAAAAAATCACCCTCGTGCGCCGGCTAATAGACGCCAGCGGGCGCGACATTATGCTTGAGGTGGATGGTGGAATTAAGGTCGAAAACATTGCCGCTGTTGCCAGTGCAGGCGCAGACACCTTTGTTGCTGGGTCAGCCATTTTTGGTAAGCCCGACTACAAATCGGTCATTGATGCCATGCGTGGCCAGTTAGCCAGCTTATGAACACCACAGCAAAGGACGCTATGCATGATATTCGGGCCGCCATCATTGATCTGGATGGAACCATGGTTCACACAGCACCTGACTTTCAGGTGGCCATTAACCGTATGCGCGATGAATTAAATTTAGCGCCCCTAGCTCTGGAAACCATTACTGACTTTGTGGGTAAGGGCTCAGAGAACCTTATTCGCAGAGTGCTGGCTGAGGATTTTGATGAAAGCGAAGCGGAACGCCGCTTCGACCAGTCATTACAGAGATACCAGCATCACTATCTGCAAATCAATGGCGACCATAGCCTTACCTATGACGGCGTTCGCGAAGGCCTGATTTTAATGAGGGAAAGCGGTTTACGGCTGGCCTGTGTCACTAACAAGCCCATAGCATTTGCGCGTCCGCTCTTGGAAAAAAAAGCGCTGCTCGAGTTTTTTGAAGTAGTTTACGGTGGAGACTCACTGTTGCAAAAAAAACCCCATCCACTTCCCATGCTCACCGTGTGCAGTGATTTTTCCCTCCAACCAATCCAAGTCGTTGCCATAGGCGATTCGTCTAACGACTCTCAGGCAGCAAGAGCTGCGGGATGTCGTGTACTTACCGTCCCCTATGGATATAACCATGGCCAGCCTGTCCACACCATAGACACGGATGGTATAGTCCAGTCCTTAGTAGAGGCGGCGAAACTGATCGCTTATTGATAGATACGCTTTTAATTATCACCATGTTTCTTGTCAAAAAAATCAAGCTGATCCCACCGGGTGCCTTTGAGGCCTGGCTATGGCGACGCTGGCAAACACATATCAACTGATATAGCTGCTTGCCGCTGCTCCGCTTGGAACAGCTGTTTTTTGCACAGACTACCGCCACGTATTCATGGCGGCACGGAGAGAAACATGACCGAACTCGAATTTAAGTCGCTGGCCGCACAAGGCTATAACCGCATCCCTCTGATTGCAGAAGCATTTGCCGATCTCGAAACACCGCTGACGCTTTACCTCAAACTCGCTCAAACACAAAACCAGGGTAAAAATACTTTTTTGCTTGAGTCGGTCGTCGGCGGCGAGCGCTTTGGCCGTTACTCGTTTATTGGTTTGCCCGCCAGCACATTGCTGCGATCCACAGGTCGGCACACCGAAGTGGTTTACAACGGCAAAGTCATAGAAACTTCGAACGACAATCCACTCGATTTCATCGCCACATTTCAATCCCGCTACAAGGTTGCTATCAGCCCGGGCATGCCGCGCTTTTGTGGCGGATTGGCGGGATACTTTGGATACGATGCCGTTCGTCAAATAGAACATCGTCTTGAACATAGCGCACCACCTGACGACTTAAAGCTCCCTGAGATTCAGTTGTTATTGACCGAAGAACTCGCCGTCATCGACAACTTATCAGGCAAACTTTATCTGATTGTTTATGCAGATACGAGCCAGCCAGAAGCCTATACAAAAGCCAAGCATCGCCTGAAAGATCTGCGCGCCATGCTGCGGCGTAATGTCGATGCGCCTGTTACATCAGGTTCTGTACGAACTGAAACCCTACGCGATTTTGATAAAAATGATTATTTAGCGGCAGTTCAAAAAGCCAAGGACTACATCATGGCCGGCGATCTTATGCAAGTTCAGATAGGTCAGCGCATACGCAAACCCTATGTTGATTCGCCGCTATCGCTATATCGTGCACTGCGCTCACTTAATCCATCGCCGTATATGTATTTTTATAACTTCGGTGATATGCATATTGTTGGTAGCTCACCAGAGATCTTGGTGCGCAATGAAGGTACGCCTGAAAATAAAAAGAAAATCACGATACGTCCGTTAGCAGGTACCCGTCCTCGCGGCGCAACTCCAGAACAAGACATCAAACTAGCCGCCGAGCTACTGGCAGATCCTAAAGAAATTGCAGAACACGTCATGCTGATAGATTTAGCGCGCAACGACATAGGCCGTATTGCTGAAACAGGTAGCGTTAAAGTCACCGACAAATTTATCATCGAAAAATATTCACATGTGCAGCACATCGTTTCTAACGTCGAAGGAACGCTAAAAGACGGTATGTCTAATCTTGATGTCTTACGTGCGACCTTCCCCGCCGGAACACTATCAGGCGCTCCCAAAGTACGCGCTATGGAAATCATTGATGAACTCGAACCCGTAAAACGCGGCATCTATGGTGGTGCTTGCGGATATCTCTCCTTTGGCGGCGAGATGGATCTCGCTATCGCCATTCGTACCGGCGTTATTAAAGACGGCATGTTGTATGCCCAGGCAGCTGCAGGCATAGTCGCCGACTCCATCCCCGAAATGGAATGGCAAGAGACGGAGAGCAAGGCGCGCGCCGTATTAAGAGCCGCAGAGCAAGTGCAAGACGGCCTTGATGGAGAAATCTAATGCCAACAAAAGTCATAGCGCGAATTATTTCGGTGGAGGCTAACCTGTGCGAAGCGCAGGTTAAGCGAAGCGGCCGGAACCAAAATAAGGCGCGCGCCGTATTAAGAGCCGCAGAGCAAGTGCAAGACGGATTGGACGGGGAGATCTGAGATGCTGTTAATGATCGATAACTACGACTCGTTCACCTACAACCTTGTTCAGTATTTTGGCGAGTTAGGCGAGGAGGTACTCACCTACCGCAATGATGAAATCTCGCTTGAGAAAATAGCAGAACTCAAACCCGATCGTATTTGCATCTCTCCAGGTCCATGCACGCCACACGAAGCCGGAGTGTCGGTCCCGCTTTTACCGCATTTTGCCGGCAAATTACCCATACTAGGTGTATGCCTTGGTCACCAAAGCATAGGTGCAGCGTTCGGTGGGAAAGTCGTGCGCGCTCGCGAAGTCATGCATGGAAAAACTGCGCCTATAGAACACACGGGCGTTGGCGTATTTAAAGATTTGCCATCACCGTTTACTGTTATTCGCTATCACTCATTAGCTATTGAACGGGCATCGCTGCCCGATCACCTGGAAGTCACTGCGTGGACTGCCGATGGCGAAATTATGGGAGTTCGACATAAAGATTTTCCGATTGAGGGTGTGCAATTTCACCCCGAATCTATTTTGTCCGAGCATGGCCACGCACTACTAAAAAACTTCCTCACGATTTGATACCACGTCTGTCATGACCTTAACTCCGCAACAAGCCCTCCTTCGATGCATTGAACACCGTGAAATCTTTCACGATGAAATGCTTACGCTATTTCGTCAAATCATGGGTGGCGAAATGTCTCCCGTCATGATTGCTGCTCTCACCATGGGTTTGCGAGTAAAAAAAGAATCCATAGGTGAAATCGCAGCGGCAGCACAAGTAATGCGTGAGTTCGCTGCTAAAGTAGACGTCGCCAACCCCGAAAATTTAGTCGACATTGTTGGTACAGGCGGCGATGGTGCCAACACCTTTAATATTTCAACAGCGTCTATGTTTGTGGTCGCTGCCGCTGGTGCACGCGTAGCCAAGCACGGCGGTCGTAGCGTGTCTTCCTCCTCAGGCAGCGCAGATGCACTGGAAGCGCTTGGGGTCAACATTCAACTCAAACCCGAGCAAGTGGCCGCATCAATACAAGAAACGGGCATAGGTTTTATGTTCGCCCCAAATCATCATGCAGCGATGAAGCACGCCGCACCGGTACGTAAAGAATTAGGTGTACGCACTATCTTTAATATTTTGGGCCCACTGACCAATCCTGCTGGCGCGCCCAATATCATGATGGGCGTGTTTCATCCTGATCTGGTCGGCATACAAGCGCGCGTATTACAAAAACTAGGTGCACAACATGCGCTAGTCGTATGGGCGCGCGACAATATGGATGAAATCTCGCTGGGAGCCGCCACCATGGTGGGCGAGTTAGTGAACGACGAGATCCACGAATACGAAATTCATCCGGAAGATTTCGGCTTACAAATGACATCGAGTCGCAACCTGCGCGTTGAGAGCTGCACTGAATCTGTGGCAAAAATTTACGAAGCTCTTGACAACAAAGCCGGCGCAGCCCGCGACATCGTTATTCTTAATTCTGGTGCTGCCTTGTATGCTTCAGGAATGGCTGCCAGTATCGCGCAGGGTGTAGCGAAAGCTAGCGAAAGCATAGCTTCTGGTGCGGCGCGCGCCAAACTTGAACAGTTTGCTAGCTTCACACGACAATTTACCGCTTAATTTTACGAAATAGCCATGTCCGACATATTAAAAAAAATACTCGATGTGAAAGCCGATGAAATCGCCGCGGCAAAAAAATATCAAGATCTTGTTAGTCTTCGCAGAGATGTAGAAACCAACAAACAAGCACGCGCTGAAATTCGTGGATTTGAAGACAGCCTGCGCGCAAAAATTTTACGTGGCAATGCAGGTGTTATCGCTGAAATTAAAAAAGCTTCCCCCTCCAAAGGAGTACTCAGGGAAGACTTCCATCCGATAGAAATTGCACAAAGCTATGCAGAACATGGGGCAGCTTGCTTATCTGTGCTTACTGATGTGAATTTTTTTCAGGGTGCGCCTGAGTATCTCAAACAGGCACGTAGCGCTTGCAGTTTGCCTGTTTTGCGCAAGGACTTCATCATTGATCCTTACCAAATTTACGAGGCCCGTCACTGGGGTGCTGATTGTGTTTTGCTCATCGTAGCCGCCCTTGATCATGGTTTGATGGCCGAGCTAGAATCGTGCGCCCATGAATTGGGTATGGACGTTTTAGTTGAAGTTCATGATGGCGAGGAGCTCAATGCGGCGCTTAAGCTAGCCACTCGTCTATTAGGAATTAACAACCGCAATCTTCGCACCTTCGAAACATCGCTCGCAACCACCACTAATTTATTAGATCGCATAGATCCACAAAAGCTAGTGGTTACTGAATCAGGCATTGTGAGTAAAGATGATGTACAAAAAATGCGCGACGCAGATGTTCATGCATTTTTAGTCGGCGAAGCATTTATGCGTTCACCTGACCCTGGCATGGAATTATCCCGATTGTTTAATTAACTCAAGTAATTAGTCGTCCTTATGATTTTGGCGATATCGATTTAGAAAACCGAAGCGGATGCAATCTTTCCACCCACGTTGCAGAAATAGGTAGTGGTTCGTTCATTATCTGAGTCGCCAAAAATTCTGCACACCATGGGGCGCATGCTACACCGCGCGAACCATGTCCAATACTTGCGTAAAGACCTTCTGCGATTTTGCCTACCAAGGGCAAACGGTCTTGCGTAGTTCCACGCCACGATACCCGGCCAGCACGTAGCTCGTTAACATCGCTAACAAATTCTGGCAGTAAGCGCTGCAGCCGATGAAAGTTTTCGAGATCATCTTCAGTGCGTGAATTGGCGTCAAGGTCGTCGTATTGAATCGTGGCGCCTATGATATGCATGCCATTGATCGCTGGAGTTATATATCCATCGCGACAAACTATGGCTCGCAAACTTTTATCAGCACGCTCAGGTAATAACGATAACTGCCCCCGTGCACTGTCTATGCCAAGTACATCAGGGCTAAGATCAGCAAACGCCGTTGCAAGTACTACATGATGCGTATGAATTTCTTCATGATTTGAAAACCCCACACACCATAAATCTGAAGACATACGCGTTAACTTCGTAACCTCTGCGTTGGATTTCACATCAATTAATGGATGATCTATTAATGCTGCAACCAAGGCCTTGGGATCTACCCATCCGGCTTGAGGTAAAAGAAAAGCATCCGCGGCAACGGTTTGCCCACATAACGTACTCGCATCAGTGTTACTTAACTCATGCAGCCACTCATCCGGAACTGTGAGAGCGTAAGCCGCCAATTTATCGTGCCGACGCTGGTCACGTAATAATCGCACTGCGCCACAAAAATCATGGGGCACTGACTGGCCATACACAGACAACCAACGCTTTAGCCAACCCACACCTGCGGCAGAAAATTCAGCGATCATGTTGTCAACGCCACCGGGCTCTGGCCGCACTACGGCTACCGGATTACCCGATGCTCCGCTGGCCGGTTGGTCTCGCTCAATTAACGTGACCGATACGCCGCGAGAGGCGAATTGCCGCGCTACGCTAGCACCTGCGATACCTGCACCGATAACCACCACCGAGGCTGGCAAGGTCTGTGATTCAATAAATTTTTGAGGCCAATGTGCCGTTAGGAATTCGTGATTTCTCGCTGAACCTACCTGCTGGTTTACGGTATAGCCCACTTCATTAAGTGCGTGCTGCACCGTATCGGTAACACACCAAGTCGCTGCAATTGCACCTGGGGCAGCTAATTCAGCAAGTCGCTTCATGACTAATGATGACCACATACCCGCATTACAATCGGGAGCAAAGCCATCCAAATAAACCGCGTCAAAGCGACCGTGCAGGGAACACAGCACTGCATCGATATCACCAAATACCAGTGTGAGGGTAGTCTGATCGTCGAGTGGCAAGGAATGAAATCCAGAAATCAATGGCGGCCACTGAGTAATCAGGCGCTCAACTAATTCATGAACTAATGGCGCAAGCGATGCTGGCAAGGTAGTCAGGCTAATTTGTAGTGCTGTGCGCAGATCCTGCGCGGTAAACGGATGCTTTTCTATCGCAATGTACTGCAATCGTGCCTTACTAGCGCTAGCTTTAAGTGACGCCCAAGTTGCCAGGAAATTGACGCCCAGACCAAATGCTGTTTCGAGTATCCGAACACATGGGCTACCCATCCAGCGAGTAGGCAACTCACATCCATCTACAAAGATGGACTGGGCCTGACTCCAAGCACCATGACGACTGGCATAGACATCACCGTATGTCAGCGAAAAAATCTCACCTTGATCATTTACCTGCCAGCGTGCTGGCTCGAGTGCCAGAGAGGTTACCGAGTTCATTTCAACGTTTGGCACTGCCCTTCAAAAATCAGCAGCGATGTTGTATCACTAACTTGCGCATAGCCTGTTGAGGAGTTAATCCCATGCAGGCAATCTGTGATTTACTTTGCTCACAGCTAAGTCCATCGAGTTGATTTGCCAGCAAACGATAACGACGCGTCTCCGCTGCAGGCACCGTCGATGGAGCACCGCGATGAATAAACTTCGTTTTACCAGCGCACTCAATAAATAAATCTTGAGCACATGCCAGTACAGGTAAAAACCATACTAGGGTAATGACCGATTTCATCGTATCGCTTTATGCTGCGCCATTGAAAAGATATCAATCCGATTTCGCTAACAAATCAAAATGCTCGACCTTAGGGGGTGATGCAAAATAAGGACCAACGATACTGCGCCACTGTGTAAATAATTCAGAACCGCGAAAATCAACCGTGTGATTTTCCAGCGTGTCCCAAAAAACCATCAATACATAGCGTTCTGGTGATTCGATACCTTTATTAATTTTGTAGCCGCGAAAGCCCTTGGCTTTGCTGATGGCATTTTGTACGCCATTAACGATGGCGCTATCGAATTCAGTTTGCTTACCTGGATGGATTTCTATGTCGGCGAGTTCAAGGATCATGATTTTTATAAAACTCTCTAGTAATGTCTGAGTGAAGTAGCTATTGTAAGCTTGCCTATTGCATTATCTCACCATGGATCGCCATGACGTACTGCTACCTATGCTAGTGACCCTGTTTGATTACGATAAAGCACAACGCTCTGCGTTAGAAGCGTTATTGAACAGCGCTGGTTACT
>JAJTGE010000007.1 GCA_021298555.1 Oxalobacteraceae bacterium | reverse complement strand
GCGGACAATAAGTTCACTACATCATGGTCCGTTACTTGCGGAAAATGACGGTAATACAGGCTTACTGCACCAAAATGTTCTACAGAGTTCAAACATACTACATCGTCAGCTAAGGATTTAAGCCGCAATAGACTATCGCGCGCGGCCACGGGTACAGCGCACACAAGTTTTTTGGGTTTCATAGCACGAACCGCTTTTAAAGCTGCCGCCATCGTCGAGCCGGTAGCAATACCATCGTCCACAACAATAGCGACTCGATCAAACGCATTTTTAGGGCTGCGAGTCGGTGTATAGAGTTGACGCTTACGCTGAAGTTCAGCTAATTCCTCGTTGACTATGTAATCAAGTTCAAAGGGAAGGTAATGGGTGATTGTTGCGTTAGTAATAAAGCTTTTATGGCCATACTCATCAATGGCACCTAAGGCAAATTCTGGATCAAGTGGAGCGCGCAGCTTGTGCACCAGTACAACGTCAAGCTCAGCGTGCAATTCATCGGCTAGCACCCGACCCATAGGTACTGCACCTCGCGGAATAGCAAAAATAATTGGATGGTCATGCTGATAGTGTCTGAGTCGATCAGCTAACTTTTGAGCGGCATCGATTCGATCTGCATAAACTGTAAACAATGGCGGTGCCAAACTTAAAAAGTGGGGTTAGCATTTATCTGCAGATTTGGCGATAACGTTGCACAGCCTTTGTGTTTGTGCAGATCGTATGCGCGCCACCACGGTTGTTCATATGCTGGCCGTAAGTAAATGTTTTTCGAATGACGTTACGACCAGCCGTGGCTTTTGTGAGTACGTTAGCGCTTTTCTTGTGAAGTATCAGATTTACCGGACGATGATCCACTACTGCTGCCTGATGAAATAGTTGCTAAGGCTTGTTTTAGATTATCAGCACCTGCATTAGTGAGTTTGCCGTTAATGATGTCAGATGAAGAAACATTACGCGTTTGTTTGTAATAGGCATTGGTAAGACGCTGATTAAAGCGTATATCGTTCACTCCTATGGTTGCGACATTCCCAAACAAACCTTTGGTGGCAGCCCATGCAGTTGCATCGCCAGGTCCAGTGGAGCCTTCAGCTACTTTGGCCCAATTAATAACAGTGATACCGGCATCAGCACTTAGTGAAAAATTATTTTTATCGGTAAATCGTTGTACTGCTTTTTCGTTATTCAAAATAAAGGCAACCGATCCCGCTTGCGCACCTGCTTGTGCACCAATATTAATTCCACCAATATTATAAAAAATAGGATCAGTCCAATTTCCACTCGCTTTTTTTACCAGTAAAACACCCGCGCCACCATGAGCTCCTATGCCCAGAGCAGCCCGCCCATAGGTTGGAACTATAAAAATACCTGCTGCATCCTGTAGCAGTTTACGCATCGTGGCATCGGACTCCATTTGTTTTACAACAGCCAGAGCATCGTCCACATGTTTTGTTGCAGTTACTTCAGGACTGCGTTTGCTTTCAAGCGAAGGTACAGAGGCAGAGGGTTCGCTTGATTGGGCAGTTGCCAACGATGAGTACAGGAAATTACCTGCTACCAGACTAAGTACTAAACAGCTTTTTATTAATGGATAGTTCAATTGTATTTCTCCTTTGAGGATGATCTAACTAAGCTCGCACGTGCTTTTGCACTACGCATGGGTAGATGCTCACGCCCAAAGAAGCCTGTGAATTTGTGATTGATCAATGATGCAGACGCGTAGTCAGGATGAAATTCAAACGATATGACAATTGATGAGAGAAATTTTATGACTTTGGTGTTTGGTAAAGAAAACATTGCTGCTTCATGAAGAAAATTAGTGCCTTAGAAAAAAATAGTACTAGTGATATCTGGTGGATGAAAGACGACTATAAGCCTGAAATTTCTGGAAAACTGCGTGATGAGGGATTGTCGACAATTGAAGCTAGTCATCGTTTACAGCAGTATGGTTCCAATTGCTTAACTGACTCTCACGCTACTGCAGCATGGGTTAAGTTTCTTGCGCATTTTAAAAATCCGTTAGTTTTGCTTTTAATAGCAGCGAGTACGTTATCTGCACTGGTTGGTGAATTTACTCATTTTTTTATTATTATTTGTATCGTTTTTATGAGTGTGGCACTCGATTTTATGCAGGAATATCGTGCCAGTACAGCATCAGAACGACTCATGCTATCGATGGCACTACTAAGCTCAGTAGTGCGTGATGGACAAATTCTGGAATTACCCTCGGCAGCTATAGTGCCTGGCGATGTCATTCAGCTTAAAGCGGGAGATCTGGTACCGGCGGATGGGTTAGTGATTGAGGCGTGCGATTGTTTCGTCAATCAATCGTCACTCACGGGTGAGTCATATCCAGTAGAAAAGCATACGGGTAAACCCGTCAACAGAACGAGCGACTTACATGATGCAACACATGCGGTATTTACTGGGTCATCGGTAGTCAGTGGTAGCGCCCGTGTTCGTATCGTCAAGACAGGTGACCATACAGTGTTGGGGCAGATGGCAAAAACCATGGCACTGACAGAGGCGCCCACCGCATTTGAAGTCAGTGCCCGTCAGTTCAATGTAATGATTTTGCGTTTGACCATGTGGATGGTCCTGTTTGTATTATTGGTAAATGTATTAACACACAGAGCGTGGTTAGATTCGTTTTTATTTGCAATTGCCTTAGCCGTTGGGCTCACACCAGAATTGTTGCCTATGGTTGTATCCGTTACGCTGGCCCGCGGTTCGTTACGTATGGCCAAGCAGGGTGTGATTGTTAAACGACAATCAGCGATACATGATTTAGGTTCGATGAATGTACTGTGCACTGATAAAACCGGCACGCTAACCGAATCACGTATAGACATGGAAAGTCATGTCGATATTTATGGAGTCGATAGTGAGCAGGTTTTACGTTTAGCGTATCTCAATAGCTGGTTTGAGAGTGGGCTAAGAAATCCTTTGGATGAAGCAATCTTACGCCACACTCCTGTAGATATCTCCAACTGGAAAAAAATTGATGAGGTTCCGTTTGATTTTGAACGGCGCAGGGTGTCAGTCTTGGTCGACAATACTCAATCACGGATACTGGTGGTCAAGGGTGCGCCAGATGAAATTTTACGTTTTTGTACACATGTGTATACGGTTGATTCTTCAGAGCCGATGCCAATTACTGCAGCTGCATTACAGCAGGCTCGCACGATATGTAGTCAATTTGAAGATCAGGGATTTCGTGTGCTGTCTATTGCCTACCGACAGGTAGCGCCTGACCAATCGCATGTGGTTGTTAACGATGAGTCCGAATTAGTATTAGCAGGATTTTGCGCTTTTTATGAATCACCCAAACAGGATGCTGGCGATACTTTGCGATCGTTGGCACCACTAGGTGTGCAAGTAAAAGTTTTGACGGGGGATAGTGAGCGTGTTACTCGCCATATTTATGAACAGTTTGGTATTCCAGTAACAGGTGTTTTATTAGGTCACGAAATAGAACAGCTCGATGATTTTGCGCTCAAAGTACGAATCCGATCCGTTAATTTATTTTGCAGAGTAAGTCCCAGTCAAAAAAGCCGAATTATTCATGTATTGAGGGCTTCAGGTTATGTCGTGGGATATTTGGGTGATGGTGTAAATGATGCGCCTTCACTGCACGCAGCTGATGTGGGATTGTCAGTAGAGTCAGCTGTTGATGTCGCGAAGGCTGCAGCTGAAATGATTCTTTCTCACAAAGATCTTTCTGTGCTGCGCGATGCCATCATCGAAGGCCGACGTACATTTCGCAATACAACAAAGTACATCATGATGGGTACTAGTTCAAATTTTGGCAATATGTTCAGTATGGCCGGTGCATCACTTTTTTTACCATTTTTACCTATGCTGCCGGTGCAGATTTTGCTAAATAATTTACTGTATGACTTATCTGAGATTGCGATTCCATTTGATACGGTGGAATTAACTGACTTGAACGCACCGGCTGTTTTGGACATGACGCTTATACGTAACTTTATGTGGTCTATAGGACCAATCAGCTCAGTTTTTGATTTTATTACCTTTGGTGTATTGCTGATGTTTTTTGATGCAGATCAGGCCTTATTTCAAACAGGATGGTTTGTAGAATCCTTGTGTACTCAGGTGATGGTTATTTTTATCATTCGTACCCGTGCTAATCCTTTGGTATCGAAGCCGCATCCCGGATTGATAGTCGCAGCCTTTTTAGTTCTGTCAACGGCGATGTTGTTACCGTATTCGGTACTGGGAAAATATTTTGGATTTATACCCTTGCCAGCGGAATTTTTTGTTGTATTACTAGTGATGCTGGTGCTTTATCTGATTATTGTTGAGTGGGCTAAGCGTCGTTTTTATCATTTATACGCGCTTTGACAGGTACTCTCTGATGGATAAATGGTGCCTGCTCTTATGTGGAGATCTAAATACTCAGCCCCAGTACCGGTTGCGGAAGTGGTGCTGCTTGAGTGGGGAAACATACTGTCTATGCAGTATCTAGCCCTTAGGTTGGTGCGATGCCCCATTATTTTTATACATGATGACAGTAGCGAAATTTACCTAAAACACCACGGACACCACGGACACCACGCACTTACGTTGGTGGGCTCAGATTCCTTTGGCAACTGGAGAATCTGAAAAAAAGTTCAGCCAGGGATCGTCATCTTTTGACGAAAAATCGACGAAATAGCGTTAGATTTTGAACGCAAGCGGTTATCTGTACTGAGCTTTGAACTTTAGCTTTTTTGCTAAAAAAGTGTAAATAGTGCAAAAATCACTAAAGTTTTCCCGATACATGTTTTGAGCACCTTCATACTGTCTGCCATGACAGTCATAAATTTTCTGATTTGACAATCAGTTGATTTTTTTAGGAGCTCTTAATGATTATCGACACGAATATCAATGCACTCGTGGCTGGTAACGCTTATGCGGCGGCGTCGGCTGACAAGGCGAAAGCTACCCAACGTATTAGCACGCAGCTACGCGTAAACAGCGCCAAAGACGACCCAGTGGGTATCGGCATGGCTACCGCCTTAAAGGCCAAGATTGCCTCATACGCCAAGGCGACAGACAATATTAATAGTGGGATCTCTGCACTTAATACTGCGGGTACTGCGCTAGCGAATATACAAACGGCACTGAGTGCGATGAAGGTTTTGGCTATTTCATCGGCCAGTTCAAACAACAGCACGACTCTGGCTAGTAACCAGTCCACCTTTGCCACCTACCTTGCCTCCATTAACTCAATTGCTAATTCGGCTTACTACAACGGCAAGTCACTACTAAACGGAACTACACCAACATTAAAAGTGCAGTCGGGCATTAATGCTGGGGACACAACAACTCTTACTTTTGGGAATGTATTAACTTCTGCCCTGGGTACCGGAAATCCTTTGGCCTTGTCTTCCCTCGGATCGTCCACAACTGCATTAGCTTCTGGGGATTTGATTATTAATGGCTATACCGTAGGTGCTTCACTATCAACAGACGACACTACCTCTTACGCTTCTAATTCAGGTAGCGCTATTGCCAAAGTGGCGGCCATTAACAGAATTACGAGCGACTCTAACGTGGTAGCTGTTGCAGGAAATACAGTTGTTGCCGGTACGGCGCAGACAACATCTGGGACTGGTACCGCAGGTACCATCACAATTAATGGGAAGCCGATTTCTGTAACGCTAGCTGCCGCAAATGATTACGCTACCAACCGTGCTGCAGTTGTAACAGCGATTAACCTAAATGCCGGGCAAACTGGCGTGACTGCTGTTGATAACGGTAGTTCTGCAAGAGGGGTCAGCTTAGTAGCTAGCGACGGACGCAATATTACTGTTGCCTTTGATGGAAACAACTTAACCGCAACAAACACAGGGGTAGGCGCGGCAACTACCTATTCAGGCACTTACACGCTTCGTAGTCAGAACCAAACCAGTATCGTCATTACCAGTAATGGAACTTTAGCCAATGCCGACCTTGCATTAGGCACCTATTCAGCGAATACGGCACAGTTCTCAACTAAAAACTTGGGCGCACTGACAACAGCACCAACAGCGATATCGTCTGGAGATTTAACTCTAAATGGCTATTCAATTGGCGCCACCTTCGCTTCAGACGATACGGCATCTGATACAACAGCTACATCATCGACAAAGACTACAAGCGGTATTGCTCTAGCTGCGGCCATAAACCGGCAGACCACCACAACGGGGGTAAGCGCAAAGGTTAATTCGAATGTAGTTGCTGGCACAGGTTTCTCAGCGGCTGCCGTCTCAACGATTTATCTAAATGGACAATCGATTGCCGCTGGGTTGACCAATACTTCCACCATCGCCGATGTGGTGAATGTGATCAATACAAAAACCGGTCTAACTGGCGTAGTAGCAACAAACAACGGCAGTGGCGTTACGCTCACCGCATCCGATGGACGCAATATCTCAATTGGTACCAATACAGGGGTTGGCTCGGCCATAGGTATTTCAAGTATGTCCGGCACCTCTACTTCGGCTTCCTTAGGTACAACTTATATTGCGCCAGTCACCCTTTACGCAAGTTCAACATTTACAGTAGCCAGCGGCACAAACGGAAATACTAATTTCAAGGCACTTGGGTTCATGGAAGGTACTTATGGTGGGGCATCGTCTGCCGTTAAGGTGTCTGGTCTGAACATCTCTACAGCAACTGGGGCATCCAATGCACTTACTACCCTCTCAGATGCTATAGATATGGTGTCTTCTTACCAGGCTCAAATAGGTGGACTGACCAATGTGATGGGCTACCAAACCACCACCGCTAGTGATATGACCACCGTATCAACCAAATCCTATGGCGATATCATGGACTACAACTTGGCTGCAGAGACAACAGCACTAGCCGTCGCGCAGACCAAGCAAAATGGCGCGCTGGCTATGTTGGCACAGGCCAATGTTTCACAGGAATTGGTGACTTATCTGCTGAAAAGATACATCACTTAATTTTTAAGTGTTCTTTGTCTTTTGACTATTGACTGAGCCTTCTCAGTTTTAGTGTGTAAAACAATACCAAGCTTGGCAGCGTCTAAGCTCAAAACGCGCTTTTGACCCCGGGTGGCGCAGCACTGATTGATGCCTCGAATCTACACACGCAGCGGTAATTTCGGCTGAATTAGACGCCCAGATTGAAGCCACAAGCGGAGAGCTGTACTCTGCATTTATAAAGTAGTTATATGAAAACAGAGTACCTAATTACTGTTTTCGTTTATTAGCTTTTCATGATTTTGCGACGGGTATGGTGGTTCCAAGGTCTATAATTTGCTGCGAGATGATGTGTATGCAAGGAGACGATGATGCTGTTGGACCCCCAAGCCCGCGCTTTGCTGGACAAAGCAGTGGCGGCGAATGTGCCCGGACCGGATCAAGTTCCCGCGCAAGAAGCGCGTGATATTTACAAACGCAGCCGACTTCCGCTGCAACCACCCAAACCTGAGTTGGCGTTAATCCGTGATTTCGAAATCGATGGAGGACATGGTCCATTAACTTTGCGTGAATTTCGTCCTCACCAATCGCAAACCCAGATCGCCATTCCTGCGTTGATGTATTTTCATGGTGGTGGTTGGGTAATCGGGGATATCGAAACCCACGACACCTTGTGTCGGCAGTTGGCGGTAGGTTCAGGTGCTGTCATATATTCTGTTAACTATTCCAAATCTCCAGAACATCGTTTTCCGGTCGCTGTAGATGAATGCATAGCTGCGACTTGCTATGTACTAGAGCACTGCGCTGCCTTGGGCATTGATGCCGCGCGCATCGGTGTAGGCGGTGATAGCGCAGGCGGTAATTTGGCAACCGTTGTTGCACTTGCTCTTCGAGACCAACTAAATAAGCCTTTGGTATGTCAGTTGCTCATCTATCCCGTTACCGATCTTCGATTAGCATCGGATTCCATTGATCGCTATGCCAGTGGATATGGACTCACGTCTGCGGCGATGCGCTATTTTCGTGATGTGTATTTGCGAACAGAATTGGATCAACTCGATAGTCGTGCTTCGCCTTTATTAGCAACCGATCTCAGTAAGCTTCCACCAGCCTTGGTGTTAACGGCCGGATTTGATCCTTTGCGTGATGAGGGCAGAGCCTATGCCGATGCCTTATCTGCAGCAGGCAATCAAGTACAGTATGTGTGCTTTGAGCGGCAAATTCATGGTTTCATCATCATGGGTGGCATCATCGATGAAGCCAACACTGCCGTAGCACTCTGTGCAGATTATTTGCGTACCCATTTTAGTTAGATGGCTAGGCAAGACTAATTTTTGTCAGAAAGCGTTGTTGTATGTTTTTACGACTACGTCATTTACGTTGGTTTACAGCGTTATTGCTGACGGGATTCTTTGCTCTGTTGCTGTGTTTGTGGGTAGGCATACCCATAGATGCCAATGCCTACCGCGGATGGCTAGGGCGTTGGTTATCAGAGCAGCTGGGCAGGATCGTTCATCTGGAAGGTGCTGTTGCGCTTGAAGTCGGTATACACCCTCGTTTGGTCGTGCATGGTCTACGAATTCAACAGCCGCAAGGATTTATTGGTAGCGATTTTGCGCGCGTTGGTGAATTGCAAATACGTTTGGATTTGCTGCCGCTGTGGCACGGCCAGCTACGCGCCGAGAGTTTGTCTGCAAGTGACGTAGAGCTTACGCTGATACAGGCTGATTCGGGTCAGGCGAATTGGATTTTTGATTCAGCGAACGAAACGTCAGCTGTAGATACTCAAGAACCCACATCAGCGTCTGCATTTACCCCGCATTTCGATATCAAACACATTCGTATTGAACGATTGCGTGTGACCTATAAAGGCACAAGTGAAAAAACCTCGCAATTGGCGCTAGATAAACTAGACGCGCAGCTACCTGCAAATGGTCAACTGTCTTTGAATGCCAAAGGGCACATCAATCAAGATATACCTTACACGCTAAAAATTCGAGGCGGCACACTTCTGCAACTCACCAAGGGTAAATCCCCTTGGCCGGTTGAATTACAGCTTAGTTTTGCAAACAGCACATTTAATACGTATGGCACGCTTAGTCCTACTCTTAGCCAGTTACGATTTGGATTAGGTACGAACGACATTGCTGGCTTTGGTGCGTTGTTTGATATCGATTTACCTAGCGCAGGTGTAGCCGGTGTGTCTGGTTTATTAACGCTCAAGCCCGGTGAAATTCAACTCAATGAACTTAGTGCGCAGCTAGGGCTATCGTCTATGACTGGAGTACTGGCAGTCGATACGCGCACTGAGCGAACTAAGCTCAGTGGAAAGCTCGCCGTGTCGCGCTTGGATTTGCGTCCTTTTCTGGGGCAAGACGCTGAAGAAGAACCACCCACAGATATACCTGCTTTGTATCGTAGTCTTACACGCGCAAAAATAGATCTGCAGGCGCTCAATCATCAAGATGTTGATCTGGCTTTGTCAGTCGATGAATGGATAAGTTTGCCAGGTGATGTACAACAGACCACCTTGGCACTCAAACTGGATCGTGGAAAATTTTCTATGCCAATGACAGCACGCATAGCCGGTGTGCCGTTTAAAGCTGAAATGAGAGCTGATGGATCACGCACCATACCAACATTTCAATTAGCACTAAGCAGTGATCAGGCTGATGTGGGTGGATTAGCTCAACTCATAACAGGGATAGGCGGCATCAAAGGTCAGTCGGGGCAGTTGCACATTAAGCTGGCATCGCAAGGTCAGGATGGCGCATCGCTGATGAAGGCATTATCAGTACAACTGGATGTGCGTGATAGTCAACTCAGTTACGGCAATCTCGATGGCGGTCAGCCGGTAGCGTTTCGTATACAACGCATGCACATAAGTTTACCCTCAGGTCGCGCACTGGAAGGGCAGCTTACCGCTACGCTGCTCGGTAAATCGTTACAGGCGCGGTTGACAGGAAGTGATTTGCGTTCGGCCATGCAAAGTGCCACCACAGAATTTACATTAACGGCTCAAGCTCGCGGCTTTGCAGCTCATCTCGCCAGTACACTTAATGCCGAAAAAGGCGATGCGACTGTCTCGTTTAGTTTGGGTGCAGAGCGTGCAGGTGATGTCGCTGTGTGGTTGGGTGTACGTCCCGATGCACGCGCAGCACTTGCGGTGGCTGGGCGTATTTCTGCCAGTTCACAGCACTGGCATTTATCTGATTTAGTACTACAAGTTGGTAGTAGTGGTTTGCATGCCGACCTACAAAAGCGCGTGCTCAAGGGTAAATCTATCTATGGCGTAGTACTGAATATAGGGCAGTTAGATGCCGTTGAATTAGACCAGCTGCTATTAGCTAAAAAACGTACTACCTCACAAGCGGCTGTTCTGAACATTCCGATATTGCCGCAACAATTAGTACTTGATGATGCTGATATCCGCGTACGAGTTTCATCTTTAAAAACCACCTCTATAAGTATTACTAATATAGGCTTTGATACGCAACTGCGGGATGGTTACATGCCTGCATCACCTTTTTTTGCCGAGCTGGGAAAACAACGCTTAGATGGTGCCATCATGCTGGATATGCGCAGTACCGAGCCACATGCGCAGTTGTGGTTATTTGCAAAAAATCTCGATGGTGGTCAGGTTTTACGTGATCTTAAACTTTCACAAACGATCGATCTAACAGCCGAACGATTTTCACTTTACCTGGATAGCCATGCTCACCAATTAGCCAGCCTGATCGCCAATGCCCAACTAGTAGGTGAAATCACCGGCGGAAAATTGAATTGGCGTGATGCTAATCAGCGCTCGGTGGCTACGCTGATATTAAATCAAGGTCGGCTGAGTGCTGCGCCCGCACAGCCACTAACGCTGTCGCTTGAAGGTGGTGTTGATGAGCACCCCGTAGAGTTAATGGTGCGCAGTGCGAGTGCAAACGAATTACTCAATCCTCGTTTACCCGTGCCGTTTGAACTAACTGTATCTGCCGCGCGCAGTCAGCTGCAGCTAGTGGGTACATTAAATCGCACCAAGCAAGAACCGGATCTGGAATTGCAGCTCAAGGCCTCAGGTGAACGGTTGGATAGCGTGAATCACCTGCTGCGCGTTGCGATGCCACCCTGGGGGCCGTGGAGTGCACAAGGTCGCTTTCGTATCGCGCCCGGTGTTTACTCAGTCGATGAATTAAACCTGGCTATGGGAAGCAGCTCACTGCAAGGGCACGGCAAGCTCGAGACAACGTCTCATCCCCCACGATTAACAATCAATTTAGCCACGCCGCAGATACAGTTGGATGATTTTCCTTTGGCGGGGTGGTCTGCAACTCAAGCCCCAGCTGTGCCCACTGAGAGCGACAGCATCCGAAAAAAAGCAGTAGACACTAGCGAGGAAATACAAAGTCTCTTAAGTGCCCAAACGCTGCGATCAATTACCGCTTACTTATCGGTTCGCGTTGATAGCGTGATTGCAGGCAAAGATCAGCTAGGTAGCGGTGCGCTGGAAGCAAAAATTAGTGATGGCCGTGCCGTGATTGGGCCGGCCAGTATCGCTATGCAAGGCGGCACCGCAAAAGCCCAGGTTACCTACGAGCCACGAGAGCGCGACATACAGACCAGCATGACTATCGATGTTGATAAATTTGATTATGGTGTGCTTGCACGTCGTATCAAGCCAGCAGCCGATGTTTCTGGGCGTTTTAGCTTGCACATGGATGTACAAGCTAAATCACCCCGTTTGTCTGATGCACTTAAGTACGGTAACGGGCAATTGGATTTTTTAGTATGGCCCAACGAAATGAAGGCTGATATGGTTGATCTGTGGGCAGTTAATTTACTGCTGGCGCTACTACCCACGATCGATCCGAAAAATGAATCCAAAGTTAATTGTGCAGTAGGGCGCTTTACGCTGGTGAATGGAAAGTTAAATCAACGTCAGCTGGTACTTGATACCAGCAAGGTGCGAGTAAAGGGTACAACGGCGATAGATTTGGCCAATGAAACTCTGCACATGCGTTTGCAGCCGCAGGCAAAGACAGCGCAATTTCTTAGTTTGGCAACACCACTGGAAGTTAAAGGCGGGCTGGATAAATTTACTATCGGGCCCAATGCGGGGGATGTAATAGAGACTATCGTTCGTTTTGCAACCTCGGTGGTTTGGGTGCCGATCAAACGATTATTTTCTCAGAAAGTTCCGGAAGATGGCGCTGATGTGTGTAATATAATTCTGTAATTAGCACCACGCTTGTGGTTGATGATTTTTCATAAAAGCTGAAAAATCAGCTGCTCGCAGAGGAGGGCTACACAGATAACCTTGTATCTCGTCACAACCGTGCTGGCGTAAAAAATGTAACTGAGACTGTGTTTCTACACCTTCGGCCACAACGCGTAACTTTAAGCTGTGCGCTAGCTTTATCAGCGTAATGACGATTTTGTTGCTGGTATGTTTGGTGTCGTTCTGTAAAGCTTGAATAAATTGCTTATCAATTTTTAAGCTCGATAGAGGCAGTGTTTGCAAATAAACTAAACTTGAGTACCCAGTTCCAAAGTCATCAACCGAAATTTGTACTCCTTGCTGCTTCAATTCGAGTAGGGTTTCTTGTGTCAGTTTGATATCCGACATCATCAGTGTTTCGGTCAGTTCAAGGTCAAGCCGATCGGGTGCCAATCCGGAACTGATTAAGGCCGATTGAACTATGCTGGACAACGACAATTCGGGCAATTGGCGAGCTGAAAGGTTAACTGCAACTCGAAGCTTACCCAATCCTTCGCGTTCCCATTGAGCGATTTGATTACATGCGTTTCTGACTACCCAAGCGCCTATGCTGTTTATGGTCGAACTTTCTTCTGCAATAGGTATGAATTCATTGGGAGTTAAACTTCCCAGTTCAGGATGTTCCCATCGCAACAATGCTTCAGCACCTGAAACCATGCCTGTTTCTATGGATACCTGCGGTTGATATTCTATGAACAATTCACCTCGATCCAAAATATCCACTAACCCCATTTCTATGCGGGTGCGCTTTACGAGTTGTTCTTGAATATCGCTGTTATAAAACTGACAGCGATTACGGCCCGATTGTTTTGCGCGGTACATAGCGGCATCGGCATTGGCTAGTAGTTCATCCGGTGTTTCGCCATCACCAGGGTAGGTAGCAACTCCTATGCTGCAGCCTACGTGTAACGTATTACTATCAATGGTAATGGGCTCACGTATGCTAGCCATTACGCGTTCAAATAAATCGGAGGTGGTATTTCCTGTTGGGCAGCCTTGTAAAACTATGACAAATTCATCACCACCAAATCGACCCAACATATCCGTGCGTCGAAGTACGTGGGTTAATCGCTCTGTAACGATAATTAGCAACTGATCGCCTACACGATGGCCAAAGCGGTCATTAATTTGTTTAAACCGATCCAAATCCAGAAATGCTACCCATACAGGTTGTCCAAGATTTTTTGCTTCTGCAAGTGACTTTGATAAGTGGGCAAAGAGAGCGGCTCGGTTGCTGACGCCTGTGAGTGTGTCATGGGTTGCCTGATACGCGAGCTGTTTTTCCAGTGTCTTGCGCACTGAAATGTCTCGCACCACCATTTGTATCGCTGGTTGTCCTGCGAATATTACAAAGGCACGCCTGACCGATACCTCGACTAGCGAGCCATCAAGACGCAGGGCAAATTCCTCGGTTTGTCGTGGATCAGCGCCCTGTATGAGAGTTTTAATTACCTCAGTTGCCTGAGCACGGTTTTGAGGTGCTGTGATATCAAGAACACTCAGGCCTTTTAAGGTGCGAGATTGGCTTTCCTTGAACAGCAGCCGCGCGGTGTGATTTACGAAAACAATTTTTCCCTCAGACTCAATGAGAATAGCGTCTGGTGACAGCTCAACAATTAATCGGTATCGCTCTTCGCTTTCTGCAAGCGCAGTTAATGCTCGATTACGTTCGTTTGCTTGTTTGTATAGTTCGCGACTTTTTTGTTCAAGCAGGCGTTCGGCTTCCTCACGCGCCCGCTTTTCTCGGCCTAATTGACGAGTGTAAATATCATCGCGAATCTGCATGAGCAACGGTGTGTAGAATGAATTGCGTATGAGCACCCGCGACCACGGGCATATCCGTTCTTTCTATCGTCATTTGCTCTGCAAAATGCGCTATGCAACCCTCAATTAATCCATGCGCAAAATCAGCCAATGGTCGGCTTGATTTGTAGATAAAAAGCATACGATCATCGTTGAGCGTTTCATACTCAAATGCGGGTAATTCAGCACCCTCATAGAGTTTTCGAACTTCCACATGGACTTCGTTATCAAGTACTTTCAACAGATCAAAAACGCTGACGTGGGACTTTACATACTCTGGATGTATGACAGTAAAACGTTGAAATAAATGTCGGCCAAAATGCTTCAGCAAATCGGGTACGGGAATAGCGCTGCGTATAGAGAGCTGATGAACTAACTGCATCATCTCATCATGCGGATAGGTACCTACGGATGTGTATGCGCCTCCGGACGCAAGCGTCGAAGCTTCTATGATTTCATCGACCATCTGGAGAGAGAATTGATCCTCCACCATATCGATGAATTCGCGAAAGACGAGACCTTTCATTTTTGCTAAATAAAAAATTGACTTTGGGTTACTATAACATACCATAAGTAAGTTACAGAAACCATACCAAAATTCATAATTAAAATTTTGGAAATTCTATGCTGTTGGGTGCTATTTCCAAGGAAGACAGCAGAGGCAGAGAGTGGCTGGTATTTCTTTAAATACCTAAGGGAGGAAATAAATAACTATCGGGCCTGGGTAGTCAGGCAGCACGTAGATAGCAGCACCACTTAACTCAGGATGACAAAATCCTGGTTGTGTAACGACAGCTTAACCTCCACTGCCTTGTAAAGCTGACGATGGCGTTGGATCTATCAACGCAAATAGTACCCGGCCCGATAGGGCTCACCAGCGTTGAATTAAAAAGTTAGCTCAACGCCAATGAACAATGGAGCATGGTCACGCAGTTTTTGCGCTTAATTGTTGTAAGGTGATACGGGTAGCACTGGTGCCTTGGCAAAATTCGCAGGAACTTCACCTGTGAGGGTCTGCAAAAAAGCGACGATATGATTCACATCGTCATCACTAAGTTGCTTACCTAGTTGTAGTCTGGCCATGACTCGGACTGCATCATCTAATTTGGCGACTGAGCCATCATGAAAATAAGGCGGTGTCATAGCCACATTGCGTAGCTGCGGCACTTTAAAGATAAACATATCTTCGGGCTTTTGGGTATCGTGAAACTTACCTTTATCGCGGCCTTTTAAAAGTTCTTGTTCTTTGCTGCCTGTAGCCAGCCAGTAGTCTTCAGTTAAACCAAATTTTTGAAAACTTTGTCCACCCACTACCACGCCACTATGGCAACCGGCGCAGCCTACACTCATAAATTTATCCAGACCGATTTTCGCTTCTTTGCTGATCGCCCGCTGGTCACCTTTTAAATAACGATCAAATGGCGCTGGTGTTAGCAAAGTACGCTCGAAAGCACCAATCGCAGTTGCCCAGTTTTCTGCAGAAACAGGATCGGATTCGTTAGGAAATGCTTCGTCGAATTTTTTTGCATAGCCCAGTGTTTTCAGTTTGGCTTCGGCTTCGGCATAATTTTTATTACCGTAGGCTAGAGGACTAAGCAGTGCTTTCATGGCTTGCTCTTCGACAGTTAAGCGATTGCCGCCGTAGTGTTGAGAAATGAGCAAAGGAGTGTTGAAAACGGTAGGTGCGTTACGCGGTAATTTTTTTCCGTTTAGGCCAACCGAGAGGGCCAGCGAATCTCCACCGTGGTAGCTGGGATTGTGACAAGCGGCACAGCTCATACGCCCGTCTGTGGAGACGCGCGTTTCAAAGAATAAGGCTTTTCCAAGTTCTACACGTGCATCGGAAAACGGGTAGTCGTCTACGCGCAGGGTGTCTGGCAGGGGACTAAAAAGAGCTTGCGCGCGCTTTAGCAGCGCCTTATCCGTATCTTCAGCATTCACCAAACTTACGATGGCGATAGAACAAAGTGCAGTTATGGTTAATACGTTACGAATGATTATTTTTAGTGTCATAGGGAGCTCCTGAGCTGCGAGGGGTTGTTTCATTTAGCGATGATTGTGCTCGTTTTCCCTTTTTTCTGCACGTATTCATATCGAGAACAGTTTAATTTTAGGTATAAAAATACTAAATAGACAACTTATAACCATAAATTAGCGCTGCTAAATGATCGACATGCAATCATTTCATGAAATGCATGATTGCAATGCAAGAGCGGCCTGCTTAGACTCAGCAGTGGCTTTATTCCCATCACTCTTACATTGGTATCACGTGACTTCTCGTTTGACATATTCCAACTCCCTCTCTTACAAAAATCCGATTGCTTACGTGCTGCATGCATGGCCATTTACTGTGTGTCGTGCGGCCCTACTGCTGATCGCCAGCTCGTTATTTTCAGCGGCACTGGCGGCACCTGCCAACTGGACGAATGACCTTAGCCCTATCAGCGATGCCGACTGGACGCGCGAGCGAGCAGCGCATTTACTGGAACGCTCAGGCTTTGGAGCTACACCCGAAGAAATTAATGAATTTGCCAAGCTAACGCCTGCACAAGCGGTGCGCCAATTGGTGCGTTACCAGCGTATTGCCAATCCTCAGCCAGCGTTTGTCCATTCGGGTGCCTTTGATCCTGGTTTGGATCCATTTGCAACGTCGCGGCCCGCAGCAACTGAATTAGCTCGCGATACAGGGCAGTCCCTCGGTGTGAAAGTCAAGCCAGATGGTAACCGTCGCATGCAACAAGTCGCCGACAGGTATTTATATTGGCTGCGTGCCAGCAAATTAGAAAATCAGCGCATAGGGTATTGGTGGGCGAATCGCATGCTGACTACGCGTCGTCCGCTGGAAGAAAAAATGACGCTGTTTTGGCATGGGCATTTCGCTACTGGTGAAGAAAAGGTACGCGACTATCGCAAAATGCTCAGACAAAATGAAATGTTTCGGGCTAAGGCAACAGGAAATTTTCGCGATCTGTTAATCGGCGTAGCGCAAGACCCCGCCATGCTGGCGTATCTGGATGCAGCGGTCAATGTTAAAGGCGCACCCAACGAAAATTTTGCACGCGAAATCATGGAGCTATTCACCATGGGCGTGGGTAATTACACTGAAGAAGATATACGTGAAGCGGCTCGCGCTTTCACGGGTTGGAACTATCGCGATTTAGATTTTGTAGTCAACCCATCCCAGCATGATGCCGAGGTAAAAAAAGTATTGGGTCGTACAGGTAAATTTGATGGCGTGCAGGTAATAGATATTATTTTGGCTCAACCTGTGACAGCTGAATTTGTAGCCAGTAAGTTATATCGCTTTTTTGTCCGTGAAGACGTATCGCCAGAAATGCGTACCAAACTGGGCAAGCTGTTACGCGATTCGCGCTATGAGATTGCGCCTTTCCTTGAAACGATATTGAGTTCACGTGATTTTTACAGCGATGCGTCGGTAGCCACGCACATTAAATCACCGGTAGAACTCGTCATTTCTACCTACCGAAAAATGGGGCTTAATGAAGTGCCCGGCATACCAGACTTCAATGAATTAACTGATGCTATGGGACAGAAATTAATGTTCCCGCCGAATGTGGCTGGCTGGGCTAATGGAACGAGCTGGATCACGCCGGGCTTACTGCTAGTACGGGGTAATTTTATTTATGACACGGTTTTTCCACCGATAGATTTTGTGGCTAACGATCGTGTACCTGGTAATCAGTATCAAATCATTCCGGTAGCAGAGCAACTGGCCATGGGTAAGGATGTAACGACTGCTACCAAGCCTGATGGTAAAGAGCTGAGTTCTATGTCTATGCAATCCGACCGTGATGAAGATTTCAATACGCGTTTAGCCAGTTATCACGCATGGCGCAAAGCGATAGAAAAGGTTAAACCTATACCGCGCGCAACGGCTCAGTTAGATGTATCTGCCATGGTGCGTGCTGCGGGTTGCAAGACGACGCAACAAGCAGTGGATCATTTACTGCTTCGATTTTTAACCACGCCGGTGAGCGCAGAACTACGAACAAAGATTGCTGAGTTATTAGCCGCCGACCTCGGTACCACTGATTTAAAAGCAGCAGACAGTTACATGGAAGACGCCTTGCGCAATGCACTGCATGTCATTTTGTCGCTACCCGATTACCAATTAGGATAATGACCATGTCAGATCACCACATTAATTTAACGCGCCGTCAGTTGCTAACGGCGTTGGCGGGTGCGGGCTTGTCAGCGGGCTTGCCGTGGATGCCTGCACAAGCCGCGCAAACCGATGCATCGCGTCGCATCTTGGTAGTCATGGAGCTCTCCGGTGCCAATGACGGTTTGAACACACTCGTGCCCTATGCTGATGATGCTTACTATCGCTTGCGGCCTGCTATCGGTATTAAGCCTAACAAGGTCAGGAAAATTGACGACCACTTTGGATTTAGTCCGGGCATGTCGGGTTTTGAGCGACTGTTTAAAGACGGGAAAATGGCCATCATGCATGGCTGTGGTTATGCGCAACCCTCGTTTTCTCATTTCACATCCATGGCGTATTGGCACACGGGCGTACCGAATGGTGGCGAGCCCTATGGCTGGCTGGGCCGGGTTGCGGATGCGATAGATCCACAATTAACACCTAATTTTTTAGTCAATATCGATGAGCGGCAGTCGCTCGCTGTAAGAGCAGCGCGTCATGTACCTGTGGTGTTTGATGATCCTGATCGCTTTGCACGCAAAGGTTTACTCCAGAGCCGGTCATTGCTCGATGTGGTGTCGCGGAGCGGCAGTGGTAATGCGTCGCAAAGCTTTCTCCATGGCGTAGCAGACAGCGCGCGTCAGGCTTCAGGTTTGGTGAGAGCTGCCTGGGAAAACTACAAAACACCGGTGGATTACGGCATAGTGCCGGTTGATTTGACCAAGGTCGCCGCAATGATCAAGGCAGATTTGCCGACTCGCTTGTACTACGTGGGATACCGCCACAATGCGTTTGATACGCACGTACAGCAGGGCGAACAGCACCAACGCCTGTTGACATACGTGTCTGATGCCGTCTCTGGTTTTATGAAAGATATGGAGCGTATAGGTCGCGCGGATGATGTGACTTTGTTAGTGTTTTCAGAGTTTGGTCGCCGCGCATCTGAAAATACCAGTTTGGGTACCGACCATGGCACGGCTAACCATATGTACGTCATCGGTAAGCCAGTCAAGGGCGGTCATTATGGTGAAGTACCTTCACTGACAAACCTGGATGAGGGTGGTAATCTGAAGTACACAACTGATTTTCGCAGGGTGTACGCCACTCTGATCGAAGGTTGGCTGCAACATGCCGATAGCAAAGCACTGCTGTCAGGTGATTTCAAGACTTTTCCAGTTTTTGGGTGACTACCATGGCGGCACATTTCGATCTTCCCGACATTAAACTTTTTGTAAACATCGCCGAGGCGAACAGTCTGACACGCGGTGCTGAGCGTTCGCATATGTCCTTACCTGCGGCCTCTATACGTATCAAAAATCTGGAAGAGGGTTTGGGTGTCAAGCTGCTCTATCGCACCAGTCAAGGAGTCACGCTGACACCGCCGGGTCAGGCTTTTATGCATCACGCGCGACTCGTACTGCAGCAGTTAAGTGATTTGCGTGCTGATCTGTCTGAATACGTTAAAGGCACACGCGGTCATGTACGTATTTTTGCTAACACCACGGCCATGGCTGAATTTCTGCCAGCCTTGTTACAAAAATTTCTAGCCACGCATCCGGATGTGAATGTCGATCTGAAAGAGCGCCTATCACACGACATAGTGCGCGCTGTTGCGGAAGGCAAGGTCGATGTTGGTATTGTGGCGGGTAATGTGCGTACCGATGGTTTGGAAACCTTAGCCTTAAGCGAAGATCGTTTGGTGCTGGTGACGTCTGAAACACATGTTTTAGCAAATCGTGGTCGTATCGATTTTTCTGAAGCACTAACGCATGATTTTGTTGGCATGGTAGAAGCGAGCGCGATTCATTCGTTTTTGGCGCAGGCTGCTAATGATTTAAATCGTCCTATAAAAATACGTATACAGGTGGGTAATTTCGAAGCGGCGTGCCGCATGATTGAATCCGGTGTAGGTATAGGCGTGGTTCCGTTTTCATCGGCCAGTCGCCACGCCAAGACTATGAATATTTGCATGGTTGAACTGACAGATGAATGGGCTATACGCAAGATGCAAGTTTGTGTAAGAAATGTACAAGCTCTTCCTGCCTTTGCACGTGAGTTGGTCGAGTTACTAGTCGCAAAAACCCCGCTTATAGCCTGATCCGACTGTAATCTCTGCAGGGTTAATAGCCTTTCAAGCCCGCGTTATAAATTACTGAATTGTTCGCGAGTACAGTATCCGTCACACTGCTGCTTTGCAGCATGTGCGCTCGATATCAGTTCAACCAAGGTTATTTATGTCTCCTAGCAATCATCAGGACATACGCGATGCTATTCGCGATTTGTGTTCACAATTTTCAGCGGAATATTTTCGTCAGGTTGACGACGAGCGCGCATATCCGCAAGCCTTTGTTGAGGCCTTAACCAAAGCGGGTTGGTTAGCTGCGTTGATTCCGGTGGAATACGGTGGCTCTGGATTGGGTATGGTTGAGGCTTCTGTGATTATGGAAGAAATCAATCGTTGCGGCGGTAATTCCGGCGCATGTCACGGTCAGATGTACAACATGGGCACGCTGCTGCGTCATGGTTCCAAAGTACAAAAAGATTTTTATCTTCCAAAAGTAGCCAGTGGTGAATTACGTCTGCAATCCATGGGCGTGACTGAACCGACCACGGGTACCGACACCACAAAAATTAAAACGACCGCTGTGAAAAAAGGCGATCGCTATGTAGTCAATGGTCAAAAAGTTTGGATTAGTCGTATCCAGCATTCCGACTTGATGATTTTGTTGGCTCGTACTACGCCATTAGCAGAAGTCACAAAAAAATCCGAAGGCATGTCGATTTTTATTGTGGACTTACGCACCGCGATAGGCAATGGCATGACAGTGCGACCTATACGTAATATGGTCAATCACGAAACCAACGAATTGTTTTTCGAGAACCTGGAAATCCCGGTAGAAAATTTAATTGGTGAAGAAGGTAAGGGCTTTAAATACATACTCGATGGATTAAATGCAGAGCGTGCACTGATCGCTGCTGAATGCATAGGTGATGGTTACTGGTTTATAGACAAAGTAACGAAATATGTAAACGAACGCATCGTGTTCGGACGACCCATAGGCCAAAACCAAGGCGTGCAGTTTCCGATTGCAAAAGCCTATATCAATATCGAAGCCGCCAGCCTGATGCGCTACAAAGCGTGTGAATTGTTTGACGCAGGCCAGCCGTGCGGTTCCGAAGCGAATATGGCCAAGCTATTAGCTGCAGACGCCTCATGGGAAGCCGCTAACGCCTGCCTGCAATATCACGGTGGATTTGGCTTTGCATCGGAATACGATGTTGAGCGCAAATTCCGCGAAACGCGTCTGTATCAAGTCGCACCTATTTCAACCAATTTGATTCTTTCTTACGTGGCAGAGCATGTGCTAGGTATGCCGCGATCGTTTTAGGAGCTCTGTGTGAAAACTAACGTTACCCCCAGTTCTCAACTCGCGCATTTTTCTGCGAATTTGCAGTTTGATGACATACCTTCCGACGTGATGCGTCGTGCAGAGGATTTATTCCTTGACTGGTTTGGCTCGGCTTTAGCCGGAAAAGTAGGTCGACCTGTACAAGCCATCGAAGCCATCGCTCGCGAGATGGGCCCGACTGAGGGTCGATCCGAAGTGCTGATTTCGCGTCGTAAAACTTCCCCCTTATTTGCAGCGATGGTTAATGGTGCATCGTCGCACTACATAGAACAAGATGATGTCCATAATGGATCTGTGTTTCATCCGGCAGCGGTGATTTTTCCGGCGGTGCTCGCAATTGCTCAAGATCGTAGTTGCAGCGGTAAAGAATTAATGACGGCCGCAGTAGCTGGTTATGAAGCAGGTATACGCATAGGCGAATTTCTGGGCCGCTCACACTACAAGGTTTTTCACACCACAGGTACCGTAGGCACTGTTGCTGCAGCCATAGCCGTGGGTCGTTTAATTAACTTGTCTCCTGAAAAAATGCTTAATGCGATGGGCTCAGCAGGGACACAAGCGGCTGGCTTGTGGGAATTTTTAAAAGATGCGGCAAACTCAAAACAGCTGCATACCGCCAAGGCAGCATCGGATGGTTTGTTGGCAGCGCTGTTAGCTGAAAAAGGGTTTAGTGGCGCCAAACAAATCCTCGAAGGCAGCAAAGGTATGGCAGCAGGTATGTCGGTTGATGCTAACCCCGACTGCTTAACTGACCGCTTGGGTGAGCGCTGGGCCACGATAGAGACGTCATTTAAGTTTCATGCTTCTTGTCGTCATACCCATCCAGCAGCAGACGCATTGCAGCAGGTCATGCAGCAGCATGGCTTAAAAGCTGATCAGATTGCTACCGTGATCACGCATGTGCATCAGGGTGCGATTGATGTGTTGGGCCCGGTGGTTCATCCTGCGACCACGCATCAGGCCAAATTTTCTATGGGCACGGTATTAGGTTTGCTGGCGGTGCATGGCAAAGCGGGTGTGCGCGAATTTGATGCAAGCTACCGCGACAAAGAAGTCAGCGATTTTTGCCAGCGCGTGAGCATGGTACTCGATGATGAAGTCGATGGTGCATATCCTGTGCGTTGGATAGGAAAGGTCACTGTTAAAACTACTGATGGTCGCGAGCTTACGGGTCGGGTCGATGAGCCTAAAGGCGATCCGGGCAATACTTTAAGTCGAGTCGAGCTAGAGCAAAAAGCGATAGAACTGGCAGAATTTGCTGGAGCTGCGACTGCAGCAGAAATGAAAACTGCTTTTGGCGGTATTTGGTCTATTGCTGATCAAGCGATAGTCAGTGATTTGCTCGCACCCTGGACGCAAGATATTTAAAATAATTTGTAGCACCTACAACTAGCTGATCGATGGTGGTGTGAGGCGCCGTAAGCCCCAGTAAGCCCTACTAAGCGCCATCGACTATGCGTTGTATAAACAGTGTTATCCCTACAACCAGCACTATCAAGGACAGTGCGCGTACAGTTTTTTCTTCCCAGGCCGTTTTGCGCAGCTGAATGAGCAGCGGCACTACCACCACCACAGCCACTAACTGTCCTGCCTCCACCCCCAGATTGAAATTCAATAGCGATAGCAGCAAGCTGTCTCTGGGTAGCCCTATTTCTTTTAGGACGGATGAAAATCCAAAACCGTGAACTAAGCCAAACAGAAAACTGATAGTCCATCGCCGTGAAATCGCAAAGCGTGGAAAGAGATTTTCAAAGGCCACGTAAGCAATTGATAAAGCGATCGCGGACTCCACCAGCACAGACGGCAGAGTAACAATATCTAGTGCAGCGGCGCCTAGCGTTATGCTGTGCGCCAAAGTAAATGCCGTGATGATTTTAAGTAGCTGAACCAGATTGCCGCCACACAGTATCAGTGCCAGCAAAAACAACAAATGATCGTAGCCTGTGGCTATGTGTTCAATACCTAGCAAGAAAAAGCTGGCTGCACCCTTGGGCTGCTCAGCTCCATTAAGCGTAACGGTAGCTACTCGCTCGGTGGCTGAAAAATTTAATGAGCTGCTACCACCGCTCCAAGTGAGCACAGCAATGACGTGGTGTTTTTCACCTAATTCATCAGCCAGGTCGTCACGAATGACCAGCTGGTTAGGCGCAGAGGCGCATACATAATCAATGGACATTCCCACAGGCTCGGAAGCGGGGCAGGGTAAGCCATCTGCAGTGACGGTAATTTTTTCACGCATGAGCTGCGTGAGTTTGGCATCATCGGTTCCTGCAACAGTGGGTGTTAAGCGATAGATGACGCTAGAGCCATCGATGGCTATAGCAGCAAATCCCGTTGCATCACCGGAGTGGGCAAAGACAGCGGATGAGGCCAGCAGCGCCAGCCCGGCGAGCAGGCTGCACAGTCTCATCATTTTTTAGAGGGTGCCTCAGTGGTTGGTAGAGGATTTTTACTAACAGCGTCAATCATTGCCATCAGATTGGTGATTTGATATTCAGGGATGGTAACGGCTTCGGTAGCGCCCACAGGCAAAATATAACGGCTGTAGCCGTTGGGGCTGACCGTACCCACTGAATAGCGCGCTGCAGGCTCGCTCTTCTTGGGGCGATATAACATGATCAATATGTCAGGTCGGCTGACTCCGTATTCGTCTTTGCCAGGTTGAAGCGGTATGGGTTGTTCTTTCCGTGTGCGGCTGAATATGGCAACCGCTTCGGCGATGGTTGTAGCAGCCAAAGGATCAGCACGGTGTGCGTGATCTTTTGCATTTGGATCGTCTTGTTGTCCGTGATAAAACCAGATGCCTTTGTTGTCACGTTCAAACCGGTGTAGTTGACCTTTGCGAAGAATTTCAAGTGCACCAATTTCTTCGTACGGAACGGTCACTAGCCAGTTGGGTTCCTGCCCACTAGGATCTTCGACAGCTAGTGAGAGTTCGCGTTCTTTGAAAAAGATAATCGACGCCAAGACGACCACAGCGATCCAAATGATGACGAGTTTATTACGACGTTGACTCATCGACGCCTCCACCATACAGCTACACCCAAGGCTGCCATGAGCAAGGGCACCAAAATCAATGACATGATGAAGGTTCCCTTCATCTGCGTATTGGTCATGTTGACGTAGGGTAGATCAAAGGTGCGAGGCTCGACACCGATCAGGTTTTCGCGTGCAGCAAGGAAGTTAACCGCATTCAAAAATAGCGCTCCATTACCCAGTATGTGATAGTAGGAGTTGGTCGCAAAATCGGAATCGCCACCAACGACTATGCGTGATGCTTTGCGGTTAGGGTCGGGTTTTGGTTCGTTGGCGTCGGTAACACTTTCTCCGCGCAGCTGCTTCATTACGAGCGATGCGGACTCTTCTGTTTTGGGATTAAAGCCAGCACTGACCATCATTGTTAATGGGCCGTTACGGCTTTTACCATTGACGAAATCCGCGCGGGATTTATCAGGCGTCGTAAAGCTTTTGGTTGACGAATTAATCACTGGCCGAACTGCTGTGCCAGCGACTTTGACAGGTGCGGGGAAAATGGCTCGCACACCTGGGAAGAAGGTCAAAGGCAAACGCGTTGTCATGTCATGACGGTTGTAGTCAGTCACCGCCGGTGCGGAGACATCCGCCCAAAAATGGCTGGCCTCATCAATCACCATGCCGTCGTCTAGCACGATGCTGTACTTGCGTAGAATAGGTTCGAGACCCGTTTTAGAAAATGGATCGATCAGGAATAATGCATTGCCTCCGTCATCAAGAAATTTTTCTATCATCTTGATTTCGACGGGTAGGAATGGCAGTTGTGGTCCGGTAACGATCAATACTGAACAGCGGGACAAATCATTGGCTGATTTCATCAGCGCGATTTTTTCAACCAGATAATTCATCGCCTCCAAGGCATTGCGCGCCTTGGCCATGCCGTGGTTTTCATGGGCGACGGTTTTTGTCTCTAAACCGTGCGCATGTCCTGCTTCACCCTCGGTGTGGTCATGCGACTCTAAGCTAAACGGATCTGGTTCACCATGGCCATCGGTAAAGCAGGCCATTTGTTGTTTGCCTTGTGTGACACGCAAAATACCATTAGCGATATCGGTTTCTGTTGGGCCGTTAACGTTGATTTTTCTGCCTTCGCTCTCCATCAGAGCCGTACCTGGGAATTCCACGCCGCGTAATTTAGCCTGCGAAGGATTGAGCATAGGATCGAAAAATTCGACCGTTATTTTGTCGTTTTGCGAGGCGATCTGTTGATACAGCTCGACGGTTTCACGCATGCCACGATCATGGAAGAAGGTGATGTGTACCGGTTTATCGACTGCTTTGAGCATGTGTATCGTCTGCGGCGCTAACGAGTGTTCACGCGAAGCCGTCATGTCGTAACGCGTTGCGTATAAAGACGATATCCAGGCGATGGCGGTAAACAGGATGAGCATGCCAACGGTCATGAGCATGAGCTCACCACGTTGCCCACGCAGCAGTAGCAATAATTCGCTGCGCAGTTGGAATATCGAAAATCCGGTCAATCCCAGACCAACGACGAGCAACAAAATCGAAACAAACGATGAATTAACAATCAGCGCACTTGCAAACATTGAGGATACTAGTATCAGCACGCCTGCAATGAGAAAGAGACCGTTACGGAGTGAATTTTCCATGGATCAGTTACTTTATGTGTTTGGTTCAGCGACGCAGTTGCAGATAGCTGGTGTTAAGAGTCAGTGCCGAGGCAATGACGGCAAGGAAGAAGATCACGCCATCAGAGCGCAGCAAGCCACGTATGAAATCCGCAAAATGCAGTGCAAACGACAAATGAGCGACCAAGTCACGCAGCATCATGGATGATTGCAGTTGCTGCAAATGGCCTATAAACCAGAATCCCAGTAGCACCGGTATGGTAATGAGGGCTGCAACAATTTGGTTTTCAGTTAAGGCTGAAAAAAACTGGCCGATAGCAATGCACGTCATGCCCAACAAAATAAAGCCTATGTAACCAGAAATGATGTTCAGTGTTTGCGGATTACCGTACAGGTAGAGTGGAATCAAGTTGATCCAGGTCGCCGCCGTCATAAGCAAAAAGATACTCACTGCACCCAAGTACTTGCCCATGACAACCTGCCAGGTTTTAATTGGCAAAGTCATTAGCAATTCCATAGTGCGTGCGTTGTATTCTGAGGAGAAGATACGCATGGTCAAAACGGGCGCAATAGTCAGCAACAAGATACCCATGTTTTGCAGGGTTGAATCCATCGTGCCGACACCGGTCAGGAAGATGTTGTAAGTGAAAAAATATCCGGTACCCAGCAAAAAAACCGCAATCACGAAATACGCGATCGGCGAGCGGAAGTAGCTGAGCATTTCCTTGGTGTAGATAGCCTTCAGGGCGGTCATCGTGTTCATGCGGCTTCCTTGCGGTTTGCAGTTGATTGGCTGCCGTCATTTCCTATGTAGCTTAAGAAGACGTTTTCCAGCGTAGGCTGACGTCGCTCTAATCGATAGAGTTCAGACGTGGAGGTCGCTGCGCGTGCGATACGACCTTCAACACCCACATCATTTTGTACGCGGCATTCAATACTAAATACACCGGCACGCACAGGATGAGGATGAATAATGATATCCAACACACCATCAACAGCCCGCAATGATTGTTCTATAGCCTGACGATCACCTGCAGCATCAAGCAAGACACTATTACTTTGATCAGCAGCGCGTTGCAATCCTTCGGGGGAATCGACCGCCAATATGCGACCGCCATTGATAATAGCCACACGCTGACAAATGAGTGTGACTTCCGGAAGTATGTGGGTAGAGATGAGCACTGCATGGTCACGTCCGAAATTACGTATGACTTCACGGGTTTCTTGAATTTGTCCGGGATCTAAACCGGCAGTAGGTTCATCCAGCAGCAAGACATCAGGTTCGCCGAGCAGCGCTTGCGCCAGCCCTACGCGTTGTCTGTAGCCCTTGGAGAGTTTGTAGCATTCTTTCGTCGTTACGGCTTCCAGACGGCAAGCGTCAATAACGCGATCGAGATTTTGTTGTATGCGGGTTGTCGGTACGCCTTTAGCACGGGCGACAAACGTTAAGTACGAGGTGACATCGAGGATGTCATACAGAGGCGGTGATTCAGGCAAATAGCCTAATCGCGTCGCTGCCATATCTCGCTGATTCGCCATGTCGAAACCAGCAACTTTTACTGTGCCTGAAGTGGCCTCGGTAAAACCGGCAATCATACGCATGGTAGTGGTTTTGCCTGCGCCGTTAGGGCCGAGAAACCCTACGATTTCACCTTTTTTCACATCGAAAGAGATGTTGTGAATTATGGTCTTGGAGCCGTAGCGCTTTACAACATTATGTAGTTCTATCATTGCCGTCTGTCGTTACTTCTTTGGTAAAAAAAAGCCCCCGCATGACGGGGGCTTTTTGCATGGTGCTGTGATTCTATATTACTTGTGCCACTTGTTGCCCATTGATGCGAACTGACCTGCATCGTGAGCCATCAAGATCTTGGCGCCTTCCAGGTCACGCATACGCTTGAGTCGCTCAACCGAATTCACGTAAGCCTGTACGCTGAAGTTCAAGGTGTGGCCAGGTGTCGAGAGAATTTTTACTGTGCCGTCGCCGAACAGATCATAGTCGCCGTCAAGTTCAAAGAAGTCATAGTCACGAGCTGCTACTAAGTCATTCAGAACGAACGAACCATTAGCTGCACGACCTTGGAATTTCTCAGGCCAGTAACCTTGATACAGTTCTTTCTTCTGGTAGACGTGAATAGCTTTCGGGAACAAAGCGATGTTGCCCGAGTGATCCAAGTGGCTGTGTGATGAAACGACAACTTTAACGTCGTCCACTTTGATGCCCAGTTTGATCAATTGCTGATCGATGACATCCGAACGCTTCTGGCTAGGCTTCAAGAAGTCACAGTTACCTGCGGCCCAGTATTTTTTGCAGTTATCAGCGCCATCAGAAATAGCAGCGTTGTTACCTGTGTCAAATACGACGACGCCCTTAGGGTGCTTCAGGATCCACATTGATACTGGGATCGTGATGTCCTTGGCTTTTGGGAACGTTGGAATCAGGCCTTGAATGTTAAAAGGACCGAAGAAACCACTGGTTGCCCAGTAAAGTTCTTGCGATTGAGCTGCAGGAGCAGCGCAAATAGCCAGTGCAGCCAGCATAGATGCCAACAAACCGGTTTTTTTCATGAGTCTTCCTCCGTGGTGGTGATTAATCGCCTTTTATACGCGCGTATCGAATAAATCCCCGGATAAATCAACGTCGGTCAGGGATTTACTCCGATTTTCTACTTTTTTTTAGGGAAAATACGCGCACAAAAAACATGTCGGGTATTTACCTTATCAACATGGTGCATGGTGCCTTTCTCCATGTCAACACCCGTTTTCTCTAATGATTAGCTGATCAGTGGGCTCATGCTGCACCGCACACAATAAAATAAAAGTAACTTTTCATAGGGGAATCATGTTAACAGGCTAAGAATTATTGACGTAATGATGCTGTGCGTAAGTTTAAATGAATGAATTCGTATTTTCAAAATGGACTCTTTAAAAAACTTGTCTTGCTCTATAAATGCCAGTGGTTCAGACTAATAATCTGGCAAATAGTGGGCGAAAACTATTATTAAAAAAGTATGGGTTGATTAATACGACCTGCCCCTATTAACTAGCTTCAAGAATGACCGCTGCGGTCACATAATAATTTCTTTTAGCTTAAATATATCTTCAAGCTATTTTTCAAATATATAAAAAGATTTGTTCTTAATCATAGAGTTAGAATAATTTCTTAATCGGAGATCTCATGATGAAAATCAACACACTGACCCGAGTTTTCGCGGGAACGCTGGCTGCCATTGCTGCTACAGGCGCGCTCGCTCAAGCGAAGCCCACCGAACTCAAAGTTGGCATAACCACCTTTCTTTCTGGGCCGGCTTCCGTGTTTGGTGTACCGGGCAAGGCCGCAGCCGATCTCTATATAGAACAACTCAATGCCGCTGGAGGCATTAATGGGGTGAAGATAGTCCCGACCTTCATCGATGAGGGCGTGGGCGCAGATAAATTGTTGTCTGAGTACCGTCGTGTAGTTCAGGAAAGCGATACCAAAGTGATGCTGTCCGCTGTGTCCAGCGGTAACTGCAACATCGTTGCACCTGTAGCTGAAGATTTGAAAGTACTGAATATTTTATGGGACTGCGGTACTGAAAAAGTCCTGGAAGAGAAACGCTATCGCTATGTGATACGCACGCAAGCTAATGCCACCATAGAGATGATGGCCACGGTCTTGTATCTGTTGAAAACTAAGCCGGACATGAAAACTATCGCGGTCATGAATCAGGATTACGCCTGGGGACGCGATTCATGGGAGTTGTTCCGTAATGCGCTACAAGCACTCAAACCTGACGTAAAAATTGTCGCTGAGTTGTTTCCTAAGTTTGGTGCCACTGATTACTCCACTGAGATTAGCCGCTTGCAAGCGTTACATCCCGACGTCGTTTTGTCGACTTCGTGGGGCGGAGATCTGGATACCTTTGTGCGTCAGGCATCACAGCGCGGCTTGATGAAATCATCGTTGTTTGTTTTACCGTTGGCCGAAAGTTCGTTAGAGCGATTGGGCACGGCATTGCCGGATGGTGTAATAGTGGGTGCGCGCGGCGACCATTATTTTTTGCATCCGCTGTACAAAGATGAGCCTAAGTTAAAAAACTTTGCCAAGAAATTTCAGGAAAAAACCGGTGCATATCCAATTTATCCGGTCTACCACATGGTGCAGGCACTCGATGGTTTAGTAGCGGGTTATCAAAAAGCGATTAAAGCGAACAAAGGCCAGTGGCCATCAACCGAGCAAGTAGCCGATGCTATGCGCGGTATGGAATTCCGTGGACTAACCGGCACAGTCAAAATTCGTGAAGACGGACAAGGCTTGGAAGATCAGTTGTTAGGTATCACGCGCAAAGTACCTGGCTACAATTTTCCTATTCTGGACAAGATAACGATATATCCGGCAGATTTGATCAGCACACCGGTAGGTCAGAAATCTCCTGAATGGGTCAAGACACTCAAGCCTGAGTTAGTTAACAACCCACGTATTAAGCAATACAACTAATTGTCGTGAGTTTTTCACCGTTCTGCCATGCCGATGCTGGCGTGGCAGAACGAATCGGTTTTTTTCTGAAGGTATCTGAAAGCTAGCTATGTCGCAGGAGATTTATATTTTGGCGGTGTTGGACGGTTTGTCCTACGCCGCTTTACTTTTTTTAGTCGCTCTGGGCATGACGCTGGTATTTGGCGTTATGAATATAGTGAACATGGCGCACGGCAGTTTCTATGCGCTGGGCGGCTACATGGCTGCGACTCTGGGATTGTGGGCCACGGCGATGGGTGCTTCACCGGCTTGGTCATTTTTGATTCTTCCGCTTGCCGCAGTTATTGTGGGCATAGTATTTGGTGCGCTGATGGAAACATCGCTGATGCAGCACATTTACAGCAAGGACCCGATACTGCAATTGCTGATTACGTTTTCAGCGTTCATGATATTTGAAGATTTACAGCGACTGGTGTGGGGTACGCAGCCTTACTTTGTTTCCGACATCGTCAATTTTCTGGGTACAGCGGATGTATTGGGTATTACCTATACCCGCTATCAATTGATGGTCATACCCGGTGTAGCGTTGGTAGTTTTTATTGCGCTACGCAGTTTTCTAAAATTTAGCAGTATAGGTCGGCAGATAGTCGCGGTTTCGCATAACCGCGAAATTTCTACTGCTCTTGGCATTAATGTTAAGCGCATTTCTTTACTCACCTTTGTGGTTGGCTCTATTTTAGGTGCGCTCGCAGGTGCGCTTGCTTCGCCTACGGTGTCGTGGGTGCCAGGCATAGGCGGAGAAATGATCGTGTTGTCATTTGCTGTGGTGGCCACGGCCGGTCTAGGGCAAATAGAGGGCGCGTTAGTCGCTGCAATTTTGATTGGATTAGCCCGCTCATTTGCTGTGTATCTGCTGCCTGAAATTGAAGTGCTGGTTCCTTTCTTGATTATGGTGCTGGTGTTGCTGTTTAGGCCGCAAGGTTTATTCTCGGTCGCTCAGGCAAGGAGAGTGTGATGAACCGCGCGAAATTTGTCGTCATTATTTTGGCGCTGTTAGCGTTGCTTCTGCCCTTGGCCATGCCGTGGATTAAGACGCCTTTAATTTTGGGTACAGCATTTGGTATCGCCGCTTTAGGTATTTCTATATTAATCATCTCTGGCCAGATTTCATTTGGACATGCGATGTTCGTTTGTTCTGGTGGCTATGCGGTGGCATTCATTTCCAGAAAATGGACGCACATGGATAGTGCATTTTTGCTGCTCATGGGAGCAGGCACGGGTGTGATCTTGGGCATCATCGTAGGATCGTTTGTGGTTCGCTATCGCGCTATTTTCTTTGGCATGTTGAATTTGGCTTTGTCCATGGTCTTATTTGCCGCGCTAGGTAAATTTTTTAATTTAACGGGTGGCACCGACGGACTGCGTTTGGAGCGTGCGCCTTTCTTTGGCATGTACCTTGAGCGCGATGCATTTGAAAGTTTGCTGCTCGTTGTTGGTGTGGTGTTGGCGCTGCTGTCAGGTTGGCTGGTACATCGGTACTTGCGCTCTGTCGCTGGGCAAGCATTAGCAGCACTGAAAACCAATGAAACACGTCTGGAGTATGTAGGCATTTCTGCCTATCAGACGCTGTGGATTGGATACATCATCTCGGCCACGCTGTGCGGATTGTCAGGAGCCATTTTCGCTATAGCGCAAGGATTGGTCACACCTGAAATGGGCTATTGGGTACGTTCTGGTGAGATTGTGTTCGTTGCAATTCTTGGCGGCGTGGGGCATCCGGTAGGCGCATTCATAGGTGCGGGAATTTTTGAATTCGTGAAATTGTTTGCTGCGGCTTACTTAACAGGTGCTTGGCAGATGGTGCTAGGTTTTGTGCTGATTGCGATGGTGTTTTTAGCACCACGCGGATTGTCCGCCATGCTTGAAGAAAAACCTGCGCAGAAGCGGGAGGACGTATGAGTACGCCGCTATTGCAAACCAAGGATCTGCAGCTGGCATTTGGTGCCGTTGTTGTGGCTGACCATATCGATTTCTCGCTTAACGAAGGCGAGCGCTTGGCTGTCATAGGACAAAACGGAGCAGGTAAAACGACCTTCATTAATATATGCACCGGTTTGATACGGCCGCAGGCAGGGCGAGTTTTTTTTGAAGGCCAGGACGTTACCGAATTATCACCGCGTGCGATTGCCTTGCGCGGCATGGTGCGTTCTTTCCAATTACCGCAACTGTTTGTTGAACATACCGTACGTGACTGTATTCGTATTGCTGCAGCTGGCAAACGCAATCGCCTGGGCCTGTGGACACCACTGGCTAAGGCAGTTGACAACGATGAAGTTGACCACGTATTGGCCATGGTGGGATTAGATAAACGTGCCGACGAATTGTCGGGTGCGTTGCCAGAGGGTCAGCGAAAATTACTGGATATAGCGATGGCGCTGGTTATGAAGCCGCGTTTACTCATACTGGATGAACCAACGTCGGGTGTATCAACCGACGAAAAACATGGGCTGATGAAAACCATCATGAATGCGTTGGATGCACAAAAAGTAACGGCTATTTTTGTCGAGCATGATGTGGATATCGTTTCGCAGTACTCCACTCGCGTGGCTGCCTGGATTGCGGGTCGAATTGCTGCTGATGGCACACCAGAGGCCGTGCTGGCTGATCCTGAAATTCGTAAAAATGTGATCGGAGAATGACATGCTCTATCATGGGTTTGCTTCCGCTTTCTACAGGCAGCATTTCTATTGATGGCCATGATCTGAGCAAAATACCAGGCCATCGCCGTACTGAATTTGGTATCGGCTATGCACCGGAAGACCGAGCGATGTTTCCAACCTTTACGGTGGAAGAAAATCTTCGCCTCTCGTGTGAAGTGTTAGGACTGCCAAAAGCAGAAGCTGATCGACGTTTGGCGCGTGTGCTGGAAGTCGTGCCGCAACTAGAACCTATGTTGGTGCGTTCTGGTGCTGCGCTGTCAGGTGGTCAAGGAAAAATGGCGGCACTTGGTCGAGCGCTCATGGCGGGTACCCGCTTGGTGCTGCTTGATGAACCTTTTCAGGGTTTAGCACCGGTACTGGCGAATCAATACACTGAAGCGCTGCGCAAATTACATCAGCTATCACCTGAGCTATGCATCGTGGTGACGGAATCCAACCGCAGCTTGCTGCGTGATTTGCCAGATGCAACGTTGACACTAGAACGCGGTGAGCTTGTTGATAGTGAGTTGGCTGCACACTAAAGTCACAACGCGCAACGCACAACGCATAACGAACAACAATTAAATCAAACTATACAAGCGGAGAAACGCATGCCAACTTTATTAATCGATGGTAAATGGGTTGCGGCCACGGGTGGCCAGACTATCGATGTCATCAATCCATGTGATGCAATCGCTTACGCCACCATAGATCGTGGTACTGCCGCAGATATTGATTTAGCTGTTAAAGCCGCACAGCGCGCGATGAACGGTACGTGGGGCAATCTAACTGCGACTGAGCGTGGTCGTATTTTAGTTAAGGCAGGAGAGCTGATTTTAAAAAATTCGGAAGAAATAGCGCAAATAGAGTCCCGCGATACGGGCAAACCTGTCTCAGTGGCACGCGCTGATGTGGTGGCTGTTGCACGCTATTTTGAATACTTCGGTGGCGCAGCTGACAAGCATCACGGCGAACAAATTCCTTACCTTAATGGGTATAACGTGCAGGTAGTACGTGTACCTCATGGGGTAGCAGGCTTAATCATTCCCTGGAACTATCCGGCGCAAATGTTTGGCCGCACGGTAGCGCCCGCGCTGGCGGCTGGTAATGCCTGTGTACTAAAGCCTTCTGAAGATGCCTGCATGTCAGGATTAAAACTAGCCGAGTTAATGGTGGAGGCGGGATTGCCTCCGGGAGCACTCAATTTAATCACTGGCTATGGCTATGAAGCCGGCTCAGCACTGACCTCACATGCCGACATTAACTTCGTCAGTTTTACTGGTTCACCTGAAGTGGGTGTCATGGTGCAGGAAGCAACTGCGAAAAATTCTGTCGCTTGCGCGTTGGAACTCGGTGGTAAGTCACCTCAGATTGTATTTAATGACGCCGATCTCGACAAAGCGTTACCTATCATCGTTAAAGCTATTACTCAAAATGCAGGTCAGACATGTTCCGCGGGTAGTCGTCTGCTGATACAGCACGATATCTATGATGTCTTCGTTGCTCGTGTGGCTGAAGCTTTCAAAAAAGTGCGTGTGGGTACACCGGAGATGGATTTCGATTGCGGCCCTATCGTCAATAAAAAACAATTCGACCGAGTCACGCATTTTATTGATGACGCTGTTAAAAGCGGCGTACCACTGCTAGCTCAAGGAATAGTCGCTGACGGTGTTTCTAAAGACGGGTATTTTGTAGCACCTGCCTTGTTTGGTGCAGTACCGCGTGATCATCGCTTAGCCTGCAAAGAAGTGTTTGGCCCGGTGCTGGCAGCGATGCCATTCAACGATGAGGATGATGCGGTTCACTTAGCCAATGCGACTGAATATGGTTTGGTATCGGGTATCTGGACAGAGAACGGCGGGCGTCAACAACGCATGGCTAAGCGTATGCAATCGGGACAAGTATTCATCAACTGCTATGGAGCCGGTGGTGGCGTTGAATTGCCCTTCGGTGGCATGAAGCGCAGTGGACATGGCCGTGAAAAAGGCTTTGTCGCTTTAGAAGAATTCAGCACACTCAAAACCGTCGTGCAGTACCACGGTTGATTATTCAAAACAGCGAAGTAACGGAGACGACATGGGACAACTTCAGGGAAAAGTAGCCATCATTACGGGTGCAGGGAGTGGCTTTGGTGAAGGCATGGCCGAGGCCTATATACGTGAGGGTGCAAAAGTCATTATTGCTGACCTCAATGCAGCCGCAGGCGAACGGGTAGCTAACGGATTGGGTGCAAATGCAAAAGCGGTAGCCACTGATGTGGCGAGTATGGAGTCAGTCGCTGCGATGCTTAAGATCTGTATCGACAGCTTTGGCGTGCCTGATATCGTCATTAACAACGCCGGCACAACACATAAAAATCAACCCATGTTGCAGGTGGATGAAAAAACCTTTGATCGCATGTTTGCAGTTAATGTGAAATCTATTTATTACATGGCGCATGCGGTGATACCTGCCATGCGTGAACGCGGCAAAGGTGGTGTGATTCTGAATGTGGGGTCTACTGCGGGTATACGCCCACGTCCGGGTTTGTCTTGGTATAACGGCTCTAAAGGCGCAGTAAATTTGCTGTCTAAATCGATGGCTGTTGAGCTAGCACCTGATCGCATACGCGTGAACGCTTTGTGCCCAGTCATGGGTGCAACTGGTTTGCTCGCTGATTTTATGGGTGTTCCTGACACACCGGAAAATCGTGCGAAGTTTGTTTCGACCATACCATTAGGTCGCTTTTGTGAACCCCGCGATATGGCGGCTGCTGCGGTATTTCTGGGTACCGATGCGGCTGAGTTTTTAACCGGAATAGAATTTCCGGTTGATGGTGGCCGCACTATCTGACGCGTTGATATTTTCGGAGAATCTGTATGAAAACACGTGCTGCAGTACTGCATACGCTGGATATGAAAGTGCCTTTTGCACAGAGCAAGCCATTAAAGATTGAAGAGATAGAACTCGACGATCCAGGTATGGGTGAAGTACTGGTCAAAATGACCGCTGCGGGTTTGTGTCATTCGGATCTCTCCGTCATTACCGGTGTGCGCCCGCGACCCGTACCTATGGCATTGGGTCATGAAGCCTCAGCCACGGTCGTTAAAGTGGGTGATGGTGTGGTGAATTTAAAAGCGGGCGACAGAGTGGTTTTGGTATTCGTACCTAGCTGCGGTAATTGCATGCCATGTATGGAAGGTCGTCCGGCATTGTGTGAGCCGGGTGCTGAAGCAAACGGTAAAGGCACCTTGTTGTCTGGTGAGCGTCGTTTGCATTTAGGTCAGCAGGCGGTGAATCATCATGTAGGTGTGTCGGCGTTTGCTGAGCATGCTGTGGTGTCTCAACGCTCTTGCGTGAAGGTTGATCAGGATATCGATCCGGTGGAATCAGCGTTATTTGGTTGCGCTGTGTTGACGGGTGTTGGAGCGGTGGTCAACACAGCCAAAGTTCAGCCTGGTCAAACTGCGGCGGTGGTTGGCTTGGGTGGTGTGGGTATGTGTTCTTTGTTGGGCGCCGTCGCTTCAGGCGCACGCGAAGTCATAGCGATCGATTTGAATGATGCCAAGTTATTAGCCGCCCGCGATCTGGGTGCGACGTTCACTATCAACGCACGTGATCCTGATGCCGCTGCCAAGGTGAGGGAATACACCAAGGGCGGCGTTGATTTTGCATTTGAGATGGCCGGTGTTGTACCTGCGATGGAACTCTCTTATCGTATTACCAAACGCGGCGGCACCACAGTGACTGCTAGTCTGTTTCACCCGCAGCATACCTGGCCGCTACAGCAGGTGAGTTTGGTTGCGGAAGAACGCACACTCAAGGGCAGCTATATAGGATCGTGCATACCGGCGCGTGATATTCCGCGTTATATAGGCTTGTATTTGAAGGGTAAGCTGCCTATAAACAAATTACTAGGCGAGCGCCTCGCGCTTGATGATATTAATCGTGGTTTCGATAAACTTGATGCCGGTGAAAGCATGCGTGATCTGGTAGTTTTTTAAGAGCGTTTTTTTCATCTGCTGTGTTGGCGTGCCTTGTCGCTTTAGCTTGTTGATACAGCCTGTCGCAGGGGAGTGCTGTTAACAGCACTCCCTGTAATCAAGCATTCATCATTTTTCGTTTTTGTTTTCCTTGGGTATCCGAAACACGATAGCGCGCCCGACGATCCCCCATCAAATCGCGCAGATCACGAATACTTAACTGCGTCACTTCGTGCATACGTATGAGCAAAGAAGCTCCTACTGGCAAGGTGCGATGACGTATTTTGCTAATGACAGGCGGAGCGACTTCCAGCGCTCTGGATAAGGCGGCATCATTTTTCAAATGCATGCGCTCACGCAAAGTATCTAGCAGCCGATTCGGATCATAGGTTTCATCATAGGACTGGGTTGGTGATTGACGATCGCGTTGCGTGTGTTTCATGAATATCCTCACATCAAAGTGGTTTCCCTACAGCCTATCAAGGTCACCACAAGCCGAAGGTGTATCCACTTGGGATAGTCATAGGACTGGATACATAAGGCCGAAACTGCCCGTAGGGATCAAACGCACCCATGCCCATAGTCATGGGCTGTGGCATTAAGCGGGGTGGTTCTCGGTAGGCATTGGCCAAGGCTTGCAGCATGGGCGTACCCATACCGGCACCCATCATCTGTGTTGAATAGGTAGGTGCAAGACCCACGGCGCGTACTACATCCGGCAAACCGTACCCTGTGCGTCGCTGATCACCTGGAACCACCTGACGGCATGACATTTTAATGAGTTGAAAAAGTCGATCAACGCGTTCAGCACTGCGCTGACCAACTGCCGCTTGAAACTCGGGATGGTGTGCCAGCACTAAAGCAGCTAACCCTGTGACATGTGGCGCAGCCATGGAGGTGCCATCCCATGCAGCAAAGTTATTCTCTGGCACAGACGATGTAATCGCTACACCTGGCGCGCACACGCCAACCTCGGGTCCAAAGCAACTAAATCGCGCAGCAAAATAACCATTGGCATCGACTTGCGGCGTTAGGCTCTGCACATGGTAGCTATCGGGTGGAAATTCATTAATGCGACCTATCGCAGCCACGGCCAAGACATTGGGCGACGACGCCGGATACTGCACCGCGCCGGATGAATTACCCGCAGCGACTATGCATGCTACTCCTGCTTGTTTGGCACGTATGATTTGCTGCTCGAGTGCCTCGGAAGGTTCAGCACCGCCCAGACTCAGATTGACGACATCGATTTGTTTTTCAATGCAGTATTCGAGCGCTTCTATCAATTGACTAATTTGACCGCCGGGGAAGAGCTTGCAGGTATGGATTTCTGCTTCAGGAGCAAAGCCCCGTACGCCCCAGCTTGAATCTTTACCTGCGATGACACCAGCGCAATGAGAGCCATGAGAAAGGGTATCTACACTCCAGCTGCTGGCATCAAGCGTTTTATTGATGATGTCATAACCACGGGTGATTTTTACTAGATCTTGATGACTGGTTGCTGTACCCGAATCAACGATCGCAATACGTATACCTTGACCGCGATAATGTGCAGGCAGCTGATCCAAGCGCATTGCTTTCTGGCCCCAAGTCAGTTGCTGTTGTTGTGGGAAATTCGCTAATGCAGGCCAGTCGGAGAGGGCGCGCAATCCTATGACATTGACTTCGCTGTTACTGACGTCGGGTTGTTCCTGACTAAAGCTCCAGTAATCCATGCGTGGCTTTACGTAAAGCCGTCGCAAACTTTGCGCTGTTTCACCGATAAGGCTGAGCTTAACGCGACCCTTGGCATCCGTGATACCGGTTGCGGGAAGCAAACCACCAAACAAATAGACTTCGGCATCTTTAACAGGATTGCCATTGCCCAGCACAAGAAATTCTGCTGTGAATGCAGTACCTGTCGTGGGTAGATTGCAGTTCACGAGCGACACCTGTGGGTAATTAACGTCGAGCAGCTGCAATGGCTGATCGCGCTCGACGATGAGTTGTCCTTGTGCTTGCAGGGAGAGTGAACGCGCCTTGTCGTCAGTCATGCGTGCCACCAGCACAGCGGTGCTGTCGGGCATGCCCGTTGCCAGCGTTCCAACCGCATGCTTAGGTCCAACACGATCGATGATTTCTATGTCAGGACTTTCTCGCAAGGCCTGTTCGACAGCAGAAAACTGCATAGGGGACAGCCCCATCATTTGCATTTGTGGATTACGTCGCGGCGCAATCAGAAACTGGCCTTTGCGTTGCTTTAGTTCGCGTGTTTTACCTCCTTGAGCGCTGGCAGATGAGGTGCCAGAGGCCGCAGCAGTTGTAGTGCTTGATGCACCGCTCTGCGCACCACTGGTATCTGATGCCGCACTTGTACTACTTTGCGTTTCAGTTGCAGATGACTCCGATTTGCTAGCCATGGTAGTCCTTTCCCATTAATCGACCGATAAGGAATTACTGTTTTTCAAACATTGACAATGATTGGTCAGCCTCGATTTTTAGCTCACCGACGGTGCTAAATAGTTGTTTGAGCTGCGCAGCTTTAGCATGGGACATCTCATACACAGCGGTATGAGGTGAGCCTATCGGTCCAACGGTATCGATCAACTGTATTGATGGATCTTCATAGCCGGTACTGATGAACTCATTCAGTTTGTCGGGGTTAACGCAACTAATCAGATAGCGACCAGAGCCGGATTTTTCTTCGAGTGTCTGCATACGATGTCCTGTCTAGAAATCCTGCCGCATAAAGCGGCAGGAAGCTAGTGTTGATATACCGCCAATCAATGCAGCGTTTGCTGCGATCCTGCATAGCCTTGTTGAATTCCACCTTGGTAGGTTTGATAAGGCTGTTGTTGTTGTGCGATCTGCTGCGCGAGTTGCTGCAATTGCTGCATCTGTTGTAGTTGCTGAAGTTGCTGTAGTTGTTGCATCTGCTGCGCGCAGGCTTGTTGTAGTGCATCCGTTTGGAATGGCATCAGCCGACCAACTTGTCCGACCAAGTTACCGATAGCTCCACCCAACGCAGGCTGGCCATAAATACCGCCTATGGCTGCACCAACCGGTTGTCCTATTTGCCCCAGAAAATTGCCATACACACCTTGCGGCATTAACTGCTGCTGTTGTTGTTGGAGTTGCTGGAGTTGTTGAAGCTGCTGCAGTTGCTGCAGTTGCTGTTGAATTGCGTTGGCTTGTTGAATTGCGTTGGCTTGTTGAATCGCATCGGCCTGAAACGGTAGTAAACGACCCAACTGACCAGCGACGTTTCCTATTTGACCGCCTAAACCTGATCGACCAAAGATGCCGCCTATGGTGCTACCCAGTGGACGCCCTATTTGTCCTATCAGGTTACCGAAAAATCCTTGTGGTGCAAGTTGCTGCTGCTGTGCATAAGCCTGCGTTATCGGATCCATTTGAAACGGAAGAAGTGCGCCGCCGATTCCACCCAGCGTTTGACCTAGCTGATTGCCCCAATTTGCATTGCCTGCCAAGCCACCGAGCTCACTTCCGGCTATGCCTCCTAATGTTCCACCGATCATGCTACCTAGCAGACCCTGCGGTGCTAACTGCTGACCGCTATAGCCGCCCCATTGTTGAATGCCATTCATAGTCGCTCCTAAAAATAGAAAAGATGAACCTCGATCATTGCAACGCAAGCTTCTGCGTCACGTACAGCGTATGGTTATCTTGGAGGCTAATGATTGCAAATGGATTGAGACTTTACTTGAGAGGCCTCAAGAATCGACTGCATGTTTGTAGATTAGAAAAAACCGTATAGAAATTATTTAATTGTTTTAATTTTTTTTAGATGAAAAAAAACCGCGCAGGCTTTGCAGCACTGCACGGTTTTGTATACAAAAAAAGGTAATAACTTATTTCACTAATAGTGTGAACGGATGAACATACGCTTGCAGTGTCACCAATATACCCACGAGTGCAGCGAGTGCTATCGAGTGGAAGAAAACGTAACGCAAAATTTCACCTTCATGGCCGTACCATTTGGTGGCAGTCGATGCGACCACAATCGATTGCGCATCGACCATTTTGCCCATGACGCCACCTGAAGAATTGGCTGCTGCCATCAGTACTGGGCTCAGACCGAGCTGCTCAGCCGAAGTTCGTTGTAAGCCACCAAACAGTACATTCGATGCTGTATCTGAACCAGTCAAGGCTACGCCTAACCAACCGAGCAAGGTTCCAAAGAATGGATAAAAAACACCGGTGTTTGCAAATGCCAAGCCCAGTGCAGAATCAACACCTGAATAACGTGTTGCATAACCTAGGGCCAGCATGGCAGCAATGGTTAGCAGTGAATAACGCAGTAATTTGAATGTATCCCAATAGACTGCCAGCATTTCACGAATTTTGTAGCCCATCAGGAAGGCGGACACTACCGCTGATATGAAAATACCGGTACCGGTCGCAGACAACCAATTGAGTTTAAAAATTGCTTCTTCTACTTTGGGTACAGCTGCTACAGGAGGCATTTTTTGAACCAGCATGTGCAAATGCGACCACTCAATTTTGATGATGGAAATGCCATCCAGGGCTTTTTTCCATTCGGGGATACCCCACATCAGAACCACCACTGACAATACCAGCCAGGGTGTCCACGCATTCATGACTTCTGCGCGGGTGTAACCGTGACCACCGGCGTTAGGTGCAGGATTTTTCTCGTTATCGTCAAACTTGCCGGTAGGCGAAGTCCAAATTTCTTTGGGCTGCCAGACTTTTAGAAATAGCGTAAGACAGACCATGGACGAGACCGCTGCGCCCACATCCACCAACCAAGGGCCGTGGTAGTTGGAGATGTAATACTGAGGAATCGCGAAGGCGGCACCAGCAACTAATACGGCCGGCCAAATAGCCAACATGCCGCGAAAACCGCAGAAAGCCCAAATCAACCAAAACGGTACGATCAACGAAAACACAGGCAACTGACGACCGACCATGCCGGATAACTCCAGCATATCAAGACCCGTGACCGCAGCCAGCGCGATGATAGGTGTTCCTAAAGCACCGTAGGCAACAGGCGCTGTATTTGCAATCAATGATAAACCGGAGGCAGCTAACGGTGCAAAGCCTAAACCAATCAGCATGGCACCGGTCACAGCAACTGGTGTGCCGAATCCACCGGCACCTTCAAAAAATGCACCAAACGAAAAAGCGATCAGCAATAACTGCAATCGTCTATCGCTACTAATACCCGCTATGCTTTCGCGCAGTATGGTGAATTGACCTTTGCGCTCGGTGAGCTGATACAAAAAGATAACGTTGAGAATAATCCAACCGATAGGAAACAAGCCATAGGCAGCGCCATACAAAGCGGCTGATACCGCGACGTTGGCTGGCATGGTGAAACCCCAAATGGCAACGACCAGCGCGGCAATCAATCCCATCAATGCAGCAATGTGCGCTTTGATATGAAAGAAGGCCAGAGCGGCCAGCATCACCACAACCGGAATGGCAGCCGCAAGTGTGGACAGCCAAACGTTATTAAATGGGTCGTAGATTTGTGACCACATAATCGTATCTCCTGAAAAGACTTTATGTCTGGCTTCATCTTCGCATGGCGAGCGATGAGCCCCTTGTTATTATGTAACCCGCCATGATATTGAACGCTTGAAACCTTGTCCACGTTCCGTCGGTGAGTAATACAGCGAAATTTTCACCCAAGGATGAAAATTCTTGTACTGGGTTTCTAAAGATGCACTGATTAGTTTAGCGCTGCGCTGTTTTTATCGCGCCAAATACAGAAGGGTAGCCCGATGGCAGGCATCGGTAATATTGTGGTGAGCCGCTCACGCTGCCACCTAGTTCTGCTGCAGCGCGCCATGGCCAACGTGGATCTGCAATCATGGCGCGAGCCAGTGCAACCATATCGGCCTTACCTTGCTCAAGTATGGCCTCAGCTTGCTTGGGTTCGGTGATTAAGCCGACGGTAATGATAGGAATCTTTACCTCGGCTTTGATTTTTTCTGCGAGCGGAACTTGGTAACCTGGGCCCAAGGTGATTTTTTGGTGAGGTGACACACCGCCCGATGAAATATCCAGAAAATCAGCTCCCATGGCCTCGAGACGCTTAGACAAAACGATGCTTTGCTCAACATCCCATCCACCTTCAACCCAATCCGTTGCAGACAAGCGGGCGCCTACGGCTATACCGGTACCGGCTGATTCACGCACTGTTTTGTAAGCCTCTAAAACAAAGCGCATGCGATTTTCCAATGACCCGCCGTATTCATCAGTGCGAGTATTGGATATCGGTGATAAAAATTCATGCAGCAAATAACCGTGTGCAGCATGCACTTCAATGACATCCAAACCGAGGTCGCGAGCACGACGAGTACTGATAGCAAAACTGTTTAGTAAATCGGTAATCTGTTGTTTGCTTAATTCAGCAGGAATTAATTCACCCTCTTTATGAGCTAGCGCTGAAGGCGCGTAGGTTTTCCAACCGCCCTCATCAGGTGTCATTAATTCGCCTCCTTCCCAGGGTCTGCGACTGGAAGCTTTTCTGCCTGCATGCCCTAGCTGTATAGCTAGTTTGATAGGCGATACAGCGCGCAAGTAATCGACTAATTTTTTTAATGCAGCAAAATTATCGTCGTTGTACAACCCTACGCAGCCGGGTGTGATTCGTCCTTCAGGGCTTATAGCCGTTGCTTCAATAAACAGCAAACCAGCACCTGACAGCGCAAGTGAACCTAAATGTGCGTGGTGCCATTCATTGACATTACCGTCAACAGCAGAGTACTGACACATGGGCGAAACCATGATGCGGTTAGGCAGATGCACAGGGCCCAGTTGTAAGGGTGTAAAAAGTAGCGGGGTAGTCATGAGTAAAGACCTTAAAAAATACAAACGACGAGCGTCTGATTGAGCGCGTTATTTTTTTGTGATTGGTGTCGCTAGGGGATTAGTCGCAGGCCCGGTGGTGTGAGCTGGCGCTTGCGGAAGCAGATGGCCTAACTTATGGGCTTTGGTTGCAAGATAGTGTGAGTTAAAACGCGTGCTGCCAGCAACGTGTTCTACTCTCTCGACGTGTAGTCCTAATTCTTCCAGAGCGGTGATTTTGCGTGGGTTGTTCGTCATTAAACGCAATGACTGAATTCCAAAGTGATTGAACAGAGGGCCGCACAGTGCGTAGCTTCTTAGATCATCAGCAAATCCCAACTGATGATTGGCTTCTACAGTATCAGCACCTAATTCTTGGAGGCCATAGGCGCGGATTTTATTGAGCAAACCGATACCACGGCCTTCTTGTCGAAGATAAAGCACTATGCCGCGGCCTTCTTTGGCTATTTGCTTTAACGCAGACTCTAGCTGGGTACCACAATCGCAGCGCAGGCTAAACAGGGTGTCTCCTGTCAAACATTCGGAATGTATGCGGGCTAGTACTGGCTGACCATCATCAATGGAGCCTAGTGTAAGTGCGAGATGTTCTTTACCGCTGGATTTTTCAACAAACGCATGCAGTTCAAATGTCGCCCAGGGAGTGGGTAGGGCGCAGTGTGCAGCGTGCTCAAGGGAGAGGGAAGGCTCGGTGGTAGTCTGGTGATACATACGTTGTTTCGGCTTTCTGGCATCAACAAAAACGCGGTGTCGCAGTGGCGAGCGCCGTATTTGATGGAATTAGACAGAATTATGCCGCAAATCATGCCGCCATCCTTTTATGACAGGCTTCCTGAGCCCGGACGCCAGATCGGCGGCAGGTAATCATACTTGGCGGTTTCCTGCCATGCCTCTAGTGTGGGCGCGGGTGGTTTTGAGTCATACGCGTTAACGTGACGCATGACGTAGCCCGAATTGTAGGCGTTCGTTAAGGTAAATTGACATCGGGTGACGGCCTCAATTTTGAAGCGCAACTGAAACATTGTTACCCTAATATTACTGCCCTCGGTAGACCGTCCTGAGAGCTTAAAAAGTAAATGAATATCTTCGGTAGGTATGAGGGTTCCGAAATGATTAAGAAATAATTCGGCAACTGCAACCTCGGAGGCTGTTAACTGCGCCGTATCGCCGGCATAGCAAAGCATGCGTGAATCAGGAAGCAACGTTAAAACACCGTAACCATGTTCAGAGCGTAGGCGCTGATTACGTTTTAAACTGGCAAAAATACGTCGCACCAGATCATCTAACGATACGGGTTCGGTCAGCCAGTCAAATACGATTTCTGGCATATCAAGTAATTCTGCAGCTGGTATTTCTTTTCCCAATACCATTACAACAGGTGTTATTTCCTGTGTGAGGCCGTGCTTGGATCGCACATGGAGTGATTCACGGCGTTCTATCATGCGTAAATTTTCTATGGTTGCCAGATCTTGCGCTTCCATGATGACGACCGATAACTCGCCTGTAGGATTTTCTACGTAGTCGGAATTAAATGGAGGTGTTAGTGGTACGAGTTGCCAGTTGATCAGTTTGCCTTCCGTGCCGGCGCGTGGGAAAGGCGATTTGGTTGAAGCTAATGCTTTGGTTATACGTTGATACAGTGCATGCCCCATGACTCTCAATACGATCTTCATTAGCTATCCCCTGTTACAACTGGTTCTCACGTAGTGGCAAGACTCGCTTCTTGCCAATCTCTGATGTTTTCCCACAGATTGAATTCAAGTAGCTTTGCTCTTTCCGGAGATGCATACAGCCGGATTTCAATATTTGAATTCCACTGCTCGCCCCCCGCGTGAACTAATGTGCCGTGATGGAGATCTTCACGAACGCAGCGTTCGGGTAACCAGGCAACGCCAGACCCATTGAGAGCTAACCCGCGCAGAACTCTGGAATTAGCACTTTGAGCGACGACTGAAAAATGGGGTGTACGCGGTCCGAAGCGGACTATGCCATTGACTATGCGTCCAAAAAAAGTCTCAGGCGGATAGAGCACAATAGGTATAGCGCTGCTTTCAAACATCGATAAAGAGAACGTCGGTTCTCCTTCGGTGTTGGGAACGCACACGGGTATGAGCCTGTCATGCGCAAGAACTATGGATGCACACGCTTTTTCATCAATGGTCATCGGTGCAATGGAGCTGTAATACACCATCAGCAAATCGCACCGCCCGTTCGACAAAGCCACCATGCCGTCGTAGGTTTCTCCCGCGGTGATATCTAATTTCAAGCCGGTGATACGGCGATTAAGATGTTGTATCCACTCAGGTAAAAAATGATCAATTAATGAGTGCGATATGAAGAGTTTGACGCCAGAGAAGGCGCGGGTTTTGTGCCCGAGCGCGATGCGAGTATCTTGCAGCTGCCTGACCATTTCGCGAGCAGCATCGCGAAACAGATGACCAGCAACCGTTAGTCTGGGAGGTACGGTATCCCTGTCTATCAGGGGTATTCCTATCCAGTCTTCCAGAGAGCGTATGCGCCGGCTAAAGGCTGATTGGGTTACGTTGCGGCTTTGCGCCGCGCGAGTAAAGCTGGATAAATCGGAAAGTACCAGGAAGTCCTCCAGCCACTCGATATCCATATTGCCTCCTGCGAACTTTGATCGTCGTTGTTGCAGTCGCCATTTTTAAAAAAAGTGGCAATCGCAGTTAGTTTTATTAATTATTAGATAACTTTACTAGCGCCGACTGTACTCAAAAAAGTTCCATTGAGGTAGTGGGTAGTGCATCGGGAAAAGGCTCACCGCATGAGATTTACAACAAATGAGGGTGGGGTTGTGACTTAGGCGCAACGTTTAGCGTGAGCGTCATCGTCATGGTTAGAAACATTGAATCTGAAACTCAAAGCTGCGACATCAATTTTGGAGAAAAAGTACGATAACTGAAGCGTGATTGTGCTCAGTGCAAAACCTTCGATGGCCGTGGATTATGTAAGGACATGATGCAACAGTCACTCAAAATTTTTGCTGTGGAAGGCATGAGATAAAGCTGTTTAACGCAAATAAATTTCCCAATAGCAGCATTGATTGTTATTTGTTTGGGTGAAAAAAAACCGCCGGTTGACCGGCGGTTTTTTCAGAAAACGTGTTTCATCAGTGTTGATGAATATCGTTGTCTTTTGTTTCTGCCACAAAAAAGGAACCAATAACTGCAGTCATCAACGCGATGATAATTGGGTACCAGAGACCGAAATAAATATCGCCCTTGTAAGCCACCAGAGCAAATGACATGGTTGGCAGCAGGCCGCCAAACCAGCCATTTCCTATGTGATACGGCAAGGACATCGAGGTATAGCGAATACGGGTTGGGAACATCTCAACCAGCATCGCTGCGATCGGTCCATAAACCATGGTCACATACAGCACCAAAATGAACAGCAATAGCAAGACCATAGGTTTGTTGATCTGAGCCGAATCCGCTTTCGCAGGGTAGCCGGCTTCTTTGGTCAACTCTTTCAGCTGATCGGTGAATTCTTTATCCTTGGCAGTTGCGTCTTCTTTGGAAAGACCAACAGCGCTGTAAGAATTAAGAACTTTGTCACCCACCTTGATCGACGCTGGGGTACCAGGCGGAGCTTCCTCGTTCTTGTAGTTCACCGAGGCGGCAGCTAGCTTGGCTTTGGCAATGTCACACGATGAAGTGAACTTTTTGGTTCCGGTTGGGTTGAACTGGAACTGACACTCTGCCGGGTCAGCAACCACAACGACAGGCGAACTGTTTTGAGCAGCTTCCAACGCAGGGTTAGCGTAATGGGTGAGGGCTTTGAAAATCGGGAAGTAGGTTAGCGCTGCGATGATGCAACCCGCCATAATAATTCTCTTGCGTCCGATCTTGTCTGAAATGGTGCCAAACACAATGAAGAATGGCGTACCAATGAGCAGTGATGCGGCAATCAGTATGTTAGCGGTAGGACCGTCAACCTTTAAGATTTGCGTCATGAAAAACAGCGCATAGAACTGACCGGTATACCAAACCACTGCTTGACCTGCCGTTAAACCAAACAAAGCAAGAATAACCAGTTTGAGGTTTTTCCACTGGCCGAACGCTTCTGACAAAGGCGCCTTGGAAATCTTGCCCTCATCCTTCATGCGTTGGAACGCTGGAGATTCATTCATCGACAAGCGTATCCACACCGATATACCGAGCAAGAAGATCGATACCAGGAAAGGAATACGCCAGCCCCAGTCAGCAAAGGCTTCTTCGCCTATTGCAGTACGTGTGGCCAGAATCACCATTAGCGAAAGGAACAAGCCCAGAGTGGCCGTTGTTTGTATCCACGCAGTGAACGCGCCGCGTTTGTGATCAGGCGCATGTTCAGCGACGTAGGTAGCAGCGCCACCGTACTCACCACCCAAAGCCAGACCTTGCAAAATACGCAGAGTAATTAGAATGATAGGAGCAGCTATACCAATGCTGGCGTAGTTAGGCAGCAGTCCGACGATAAAAGTCGAGGCGCCCATAAGTAGTATGGTGACTAGAAACGTGTATTTACGACCCACCATATCGCCTAAGCGGCCGAATACGATCGCGCCAAACGGACGAACCAAAAATCCAGCAGCAAAAGCCAGCAGCGCGAAAATGAAGGCGGTGTTGGGATCAGTACCAGCAAAAAATTGTTTGGCAATGATGGCGGCGAGTGAGCCGTAAAGATAGAAGTCGTACCACTCAAAAACAGTACCCAGCGACGAGGCAAAAATTACCTTGCGTTCCTCGGCAGTGATGCCTTGTGCTTGCGCATCGGCAGTAGCCATGATCTCTCCTTAATATTTTTACAATTTTAATTGCACGAATACAAATTCGAGCAATGAACGCGAGTGTAGGCACGCAAGCTTACATGTAACTTGCGAAAACTTACAAAAACTTACGCGCGGTTCCAAGCGCGCAGTCAGTTTATCGAACGGTCGTGCTCTTAGCTGTGCTATTCTCGTTGCCAGACTATCGCATGCATGACTAAATCACACCAGCCTATGCACAATTGCGAATACGTTGGCATGCTTGAGCTTCGCGTCAACGTAGATAACGCGCCTAAATACTAGCAAATTAAAAAATACAACTGGAGACTCTCATGACCGACGCTGTCATCGTATCGACTGCCCGCACGCCACTGACCAAATCCTGGAAAGGCGCATTCAACATGACCCACGGTGCTACCTTGGGCGGACATGCCTTGCAAGCGGCTATTTCAAGAGCTGGAATAGAAGCGTCGCAAGTGGAAGATGTCATCATGGGCTGTGCCAATCCTGAGGGCGCTACCGGTTTTAACATCGCACGCCAGGTTGCTTTGCGCGGTGGCTGCCCGGTAACGACATCGGGCATGACGATTAATCGTTTTTGCTCTTCCGGTCTGCAAACGATTGCTACGGCAGCACAACGCATTATTGCAGGCGAAGGCGATATTTATGCCGCAGGTGGCGTCGAATCAATCTCATGCGTGCAAAATGAGATGAACATGCACATGGTCAATGACGCATGGCTGAATCAACACAAACCAGAAATTTATTGGCCCATGCTGCAAACCGCTGAGACGGTAGCTAAGCGTTACAACATCGCCCGCGATCGTCAGGATCATTACGGAGTACAAAGCCAGCAACGCGCATCAGCGGCCAGAGCTGCCGGAAAATTTGATGACGAAATTGTTCCGTTGACAACCACTATGGCGGTTGCCGACAAAGAGACTGGCCAAATCATCACGCGTGAAGTCACAGCATCCGTAGACGAGGGCATACGCGCCGATACTACCTTTGAAGGCGTGTCACAAATTCGTTCAGCGATTCCCGGAGGCGTTATTTCAGCGGGTAATGCCAGTCAGTTTTCAGATGGTGCATCAGTTGCGATCGTTATGAGTGATAAAGCCGCTGCTGCTGCGGGTAAAAAACCGCTAGGTATTTTCCGTGGCTTTGCTGTTGCAGGATGCGAGCCGGATGAAATGGGTATTGGTCCTGTTTACGCTATACCCAAATTACTCAAAAAAGCCGGACTGAAAGTTGAGGATATTGGATTGTGGGAGCTTAACGAAGCCTTTGCTGTGCAAGTGCTGTACTGCGCAGATACTCTGGGTATTCCCATGGACAGACTCAATGTAAACGGTGGTGCGATCGCTGTTGGTCACCCATATGGCACTTCCGGTGCGCGTTTAACGGGTCATGCTTTGATTGAAGGTAAGCGCCGCGGTGCTAAATTTGTTGTGGTCACCATGTGTATCGGTGGCGGACAAGGTGCTGCTGGATTGTTTGAGGTTGTCTAACAGAGTTTTTAAATCTACTGACTCTGCTGCGCTCTTGCAATGGCATCGCTCATTCTTTCCAGACGTGACCTGGATTTTCTTCTTTACGAATGGCTAGACGCTGAATCATTGATTCAGCGTCAGCGCTTTTCTGATCACAGTCGCGAAACCTTTGATGCAGTACTCGACCTGTGCGAGCAGTTAGCCACCGATAAATTCGCTAATCACAATAAAAAATCAGATCAAAACGAACCGCACTTTGACGGTAAACGTGTACACATCATTCCAGAAGTTCAGCAGGCGCTAGACGCATTTTCCCAAGCAGGTTTGATCTCTGCGGGTCAGGATGTAGAGCTAGGGGGTATGCAATTACCCTGCTTAATAGAGAAAGCAGGATTTGCCTGGTTTAATGGCGCCAATGTGGCCACCTCGGCCTATCCCATGCTCAGCATAGGCAATGCCAATACGGTTTTGAAATGCGGCTCAGAACAACAAATTGAGCAATTCGTAAAACCTATTCTAGCCGGACGTTTTTTCGGCACCATGTGTTTATCTGAACCGCAAGCGGGTTCCAGTCTATCTGACATTCTTACTCAGGCCACACCAGAATCCGACGGTAGCTATCGCCTGCGTGGCAACAAGATGTGGATTTCAGGTGGTGAACACGATCTCTCTGAAAATATCATTCACCTTGTGCTGGCGAAAGTGCCCGGCGCCGATGGCAAATTAATTCCGGGCGTGAAAGGTATTTCGTTATTCATCGTGCCAAAATTTTTGGTCCATGATGATGGCTCGCTGGGCGAGCGCAATGACGTGGTACTCGCTGGGTTGAATCACAAAATGGGTTATCGCGGTACAGCGAATTGTTTGCTTAATTTTGGCGAAGGTAAATTTCGCCCGCATGACAAGCCCGGTGCTGTTGGGTATTTAGTCGGCAAACTGCACCATGGATTGGCGGCCATGTTCAATATGATGAACGAAGCACGCATAGGTGTTGGACTTGGTGCCGTTATGCTGGGCTACACAGGCTATCTGCAATCGCTAGACTACGCGCGCAATCGCCCGCAAGGCAGATCTGCAGTAAACAAAGACCCTGCGCAGCCTCAAATTCCACTCGTGATGCATACCGATGTGCGGCGCATGCTGTTGGCACAAAAGGCCTATGTGGAAGGTGGGTTAGCATTAATTTTGTATTGCGCTCGATTGGTTGATGAAGAAAAAACGGCTGATAGTGAGGACGCAAGAACATCGGCCACCTTGTTGCTCGATATGTTGACCCCGATTGCAAAATCCTGGCCATCACAATGGTGTTTAGAAGCGAACAACCTCGCTATTCAAATTCATGGCGGCTATGGTTACACGCGCGAATACAATGTCGAGCAGTTATACCGTGACAATCGCTTAAATCCTATCCATGAAGGTACACACGGTATACAAGCGCTCGATCTGCTAGGTCGCAAAGTCATTATGAACAATGGCGCTGCGTTGACTTTGTTATCCGAAAAAATTTCAGCCACTATCGCCCGCGCTAATAGCAGGCAATTATCGGAGCATAGCTTAGCGCTCAAAAAACGTTGGGATCGTTTGCTACAGACGACCAAAATTTTGCATGCCACAAATGACTTAAATCTGACGTTAGCAAATGCTGCGGTCTATCTTGAAGCGTTTGGGCATTTAGTTATTAGCTGGATATGGCTGGAGCAAGCCATCGCAGCTCATACGCCTAAGCATAACGATGTCGCGTTTTATTCTGGCAAACGACAAGCCTGTGATTGGTTTTTTCGCTGCGAGCTGCCACGCGTGGATGCCCAGTTAGATTTACTTGAGTCGCTTGATGCAACCAGCTTAGCTATGCAAGATGACTGGTTCTAAGCACCGTACCCATAAAAAATTTTCATGGATCAAAAATGATTAAGCACATAGTCATGTGGCGACTCAAAGATCACGCAGAAGGCGCTGACAAATCTGCTAACGCTATAAAAATGAAAGCTCTGCTAGATGCCTGCGCTAACGTGGTGCCCGGCATACATGCATTTGAGGTCGAGCTGGCTAAGCCAGGATACGACTGCACCTACGATGTGGTGCTGTACTCGGAATTTGATTCGTTAGCCACGCTAGAAGCGTATCAAAATCATCCTCAGCACGTCGCCCTGAAACCCTTTGTGGGTGCTGTGCGTCTTGAAAGGCAGTGTATGGATTACGAAGTCAATTAACATCAGTTCTAGTGAATTCGAGTCAAATTTAAAATAAAAATAATTAGGGAGGCCAAGTGCACACAACCAAACAATTATTCGATCTCAGTGGACGCACCGCACTGATTACTGGCGGCTCGCGCGGTCTGGGTCTGCAAATGGCCGAGGCTCTGGGTGAGCAGGGCGCTAAATTGGTTATTTCATCGCGCAAGCAAAATGAATTAGATGAGGCGGTGGCTCATCTAGAAAAAATGGGTATCGATGTCGTAGCCATGGCCTCTGATTTAGGTAAAGAAACCGCTATCAAACCTTTCGCAGAAGCTGCCATTAAACATCTTGGTCATGTGGATATCCTCATCAATAATGCGGGAGCTACCTGGGGTTCACCTGCAGAAGATCATCCCTTAGAAGCCTGGGATAAGGTGATGAATTTAAATGTACGAAGTATTTTTCTGTTGTCGCAAGCAATAGGCAAACACTCGATGATTCCTCGTCAGTACGGACGCATCGTTAACATTGCCTCTATTGCGGGCTTAGCAGGCAATGGTGCAAACATGCAGACGCTGGCTTACAACACCTCCAAAGCAGCGGTGATAAATTTCACTCGCACGCTTGCCGGCGAATGGGGTAGATACGGAATTACTGTGAACGCGATAGCCCCAGGATTTTTCCCTTCAAAAATGTCGCGTGGATTACTCGAGACTATGGGCGAGGACGCCATAAAACGTGCTCCGTTGCGTCGATTGGGTGACGATGAAGATCTCAAGGGTGCAGTGATTCTATTTTCCAGCACGGCTGGTAAACACATTACAGGGCAAACACTGGCGGTAGATGGTGGCGTATCGTCTGTGCTGATTTGATTATGTCGAGCACAGCGTTCCCATTTGATATTCCATTTCTGGATGAAATTGGTGTTGAATTTTTGATGATGGAGGGTGGTAAAGCGCAAGTGGCACTCAATTTGCAAGAGCGTCACATGAACAGCTGGCAGGTAACTCATGGTGGGGTCGTGATGACGCTGCTGGATGTGGCTATGGCATTAGCAGGTCGGTCGCTAGATCCTGAATCACGCGCGAGTGTTACCGTCGAAATGAAAACGAGTTTTCTGCAACCGGGTGGTCAGCCTGGCCGTCGTTTGGTTGCCAGTGGTCATGCGTTTCATCGTTCTACCACACTGTGTTTTTGTGAAGCGGATTTGCACGATGGTGACAGGTTAGTCGCAAAGGCCATGGGCACCTTCAAGTACATTAAGCGATTAGATATTTCAAGCAAACTTGTCTCAACCAAGGAATCATCATGACTACCTATCAGTGCATCGTTCTCGCTGCTCGTCCACAGGGCGTAGTAGCGTCAGAAAATTTTCGTTTAGAGACTAGGCCAGTGCCCGCTATAAAAGAAGGCGAAGTTTTAGTGCGCAATCATTATCTGTCGCTTGATCCATACATGCGTATGCGTATGGAAGATTTGAAAAGTTATGCAGCTCCGCAAGCACTCGATGAGGTCATGATAGGCGGCACCGTAGGTGTAGTCGTTGAATCAAACAATCCAAAATTCAGCGTAGGCGACAACGTGGTCGGTATGTTGGGTTGGAGCGAGATGGGTGTGTCCGATGGCATGTTGCTTAAAAAAGTCGACACCACGCATATACCTATGTCGGCCTATCTGGGTGCAGTGGGCATGCCGGGCATGACAGCCTGGTATGGCCTGAATAAAATCATACAACCCAAACCGGGGCAAACAATCGCTGTGTCAGCCGCTAGCGGCGCTGTGGGTAGCGTGGTTGGACAATTAGCGAAACTACAAGGATGCCGCGTTATTGGTATTGCTGGTGGAAAGCAAAAATGTGATTTCGTGGTGGATGAATTAGGCTTTGATGCATGCATCGATTACAAAGGCGGTAATTTGTACAAGGATGTAAAAGCTGCCGCACCCGATGGTATAGATGGCTTGTTTGAAAATGTCGGCGGTGTGGTGATGGATTCTGTCCTGGCGCGCATGAATCCGTATGGCCGTATTGCGTTGTGTGGTTTGATTTCAGGTTATGACGGTCAACCCATGCCTATCCATAATCTGCGCGTCGTACTTTCTATGCGTCTGATGATGCAAGGCTTCATCGTATCTGAACACATGGAATTATGGCCTCAAGGATTAGGTGAGATAGGCGGTCTGGTCGCCAGTGGAAAATTAAAATTCCGCGAAACTGTGTCGCAAGGCATGGCGAGTGCGCCTGAAGCGTTTATGGGTCTACTGCGCGGTAAAAATTTCGGTAAACAATTAGTCAAACTGATCTGAACTGAGACCGCAATGAAAAATTTTACTAACCGGGTTGCTGTTATTACAGGTGCTGCCAGCGGCTTTGGGCGCGAGTTTGCATTTTTAGGGGCGAGCTTGGGTATGAAATTAGTACTCGCTGATGTGCAGCAAGAAGCTCTATCTGTAACAGCTAACGAGCTGGAAAAGGCAGGTGCTGACGTTATTGCGCAGCTATGCGATGTCAGCAAAGGCGAGCAAGTTGAAGCACTAGCCAACGCCGCCATGAAACGTTTTGGTGCTGTGCATCTGGTATTTAATAATGCAGGAGTAGGTGCTGGTGGTCTTGTTTGGGAAAACACCCGCGCAGACTGGGAATGGGTTTTGGGTGTGAATGTTTGGGGCGTGATCAATGGCGTAAGAATATTTACGCCGCTTATGCTCGAATGCGCAAAGCATGATCCCGAGTACGAAGGACACATCGTTAACACAGCATCGATGGCGGGTTTGTTAAATCCTCCGACTATGGGTATCTACAATGTATCCAAGCATGCCGTGGTGTCGCTTACCGAAAGTCTGTATCACGACCTGTCTTTAGTCGAGGCACCTATAGGTGCCTCGGTACTGTGCCCTTATTTTGTACAAACAGGTATTAGCCAATCACACAAGCATCGCCCTGATGAGTTGAAAACGGGTGATGGCCCAACCATCAGTCAGCAAGTATCGCAAGCAGTACTGGAAAAAGCTGTATCGTCTGGCAAAGTCAGTGCAGCCGATGTGGCTCAGCGCACCTTTGATGCCATTCGCGAAAATACGTTTTATATTTACTCTCATCCTGCGGCATTGGGCAATGTACAACGCCGCATGGAAGACATAGTCACTGGTCGCAATCCGAGTGATCCATATGAGGCTGCACCGCACGTGCGAGAAAAACTTCAGGCCGGACTGAAAGGGCAAAGCGCGTGAAAGCCGCGATAACCGTAGGGCAGTTTGCAACACTACCTAACGGTATACGCTTGCACTATGCCAGTGCCGGTGAACGGGGTAAACCGCTGCTTCTTTTTTTGCATGGTTTTCCCGAATTTTGGTACGCATGGCATGCGCAATTGCAGGAATTTGGAGCGACTTATTTTGCGGTTGCACCTGATCTGCGCGGGTTTAATCTTTCCGATCAACCTGCCAATGTGGCTGATTACAAACCCAAGCTGTTGACTCAAGATGTGGAGCAATTGATCGCTCATTTGGGATACGAAAGCTGCGTAATTGTTGCCCATGATTGGGGTGGAGCGTCAGGGTGGAATGTGGCGATCAGCCAGCCGCAGTTGGTTCAGCGACTAATCATCATTAACTCAACTCATCCTTACCCATTCGCGATGGCGCTGGCGCACGATAAGCCGCAACAAGATGCCAGCGCGTATATGAATTGGTTGCGCTCACCGGGTTCTGAGCAAGCTCTCACAAAAGATAATTTCCGCGTGATGGAACAACTCATGCTCGGTATGGGTCGACCTTCCGATCATTGGTTTGATGCAGCCACGCGTGAGCGCTATCACGCCTGCTGGTCGCGTGGTGTAAGCGGTGGTGTTAACTACTACCGAGCCACACCTTTGTATCCACCGACAGACGGTGATGCGGGTGCGGGTAAATTAACACTAGATAAGAAAAATTTTCATTGCACAGTGCCTGTGCGTGTTATTTGGGGCATGCAAGATAAGGCCTTGCTTCCGCTCTTGTTAGATGATTTGCCATCGCTGGTGGATGATGTGGTTATCGAGCGACTGCCTGACTATACCCACTGGGTGGTGCATGAAAACCCCGCACTGATTAATCAACTGATTGCACGTTTTCTTACTGAATAATTTTTTTCATTATGGCGAGACACGACTTTTCTTTTTTTTATGACTTGCGCGTGCGCTGGTCTGAAGTCGATATGCAGGCGATTGTTTTTAATGGCAATTACCTGAATTATTTTGATGTCGCTTTTACAGAATATTGGCGCGAGCTGGCGTTACCGGATGTAATAGCGCAAGCGGAATCTGGGCTAGAGTTGTTTGCTCGCAAAGCCATCATTGAATATCACGCCCCAGCGCGCTTTGATGATGTGCTGGATATTGGAGTTCGCTGCGCCGAGTTGGGTCGTAGCTCTATGCGCTTTGTTTTAGAAATTTACAAATCAGATGAATTACTCGTCTCTGGCGAAATGATGTACGTACATGCAGACAGTCGCCTACGTAAAAGCGAACCTGTGCCCAACAACTGGCGTAATGTACTCATACGCTATGAAACGGAATGTCCTGTCAAAACATGAGCTTTCGTATCATTACTGGTGACTGGGACAGCGTACGCGAAGATGCACAGCGTGTACGCGTAGAAGTTTTTGTTATTGAACAAAATGTTCCCATCGAATTGGAATGGGACGAAGGCGATGATGTAAGCATCCATGCAATAGCCTATGATGAACAAGGGCAGCCAGTCGCTACGGGTCGATTACTTCCAGATGGGCATATAGGTCGTATGGCAGTTATAAAGCCGCTGCGTGGACAAGGTTTGGGTAAAGAGGTTTTACAGGCACTGTTGCAGCAGGCTAGCAGCGATGGGCACAAAGAATTGATATTACATGCGCAAACCTACGCTATTCCTTTTTATGTGAAGCAGGGATTTATCGTTGAAGGCGACGAATTTATAGAAGCCGACATACCGCATCGATTAATGCGCAAACAACTCGATTGACAATTTATGGCGAGGTGTTTAACGAATGACGCGTTCCAGCAATTGAGCATTTCCAGAGTTAGTTACTTTAACCAGCGTAGAGGCGCGTGTGCCGTAGTCTGGAGACTCTATGCATATGGGAGAGAGTAACCGTTCCCATTCCAGACTAACTCCGGTGGTAGGCAAACGATGATCAGGCGCTGGGGTTGTGTCGGCCAGCATCTCGAAATAAGCTTCATCAGGAGCACTCTGACAAAGCAAGCTGGCAAATTGCGCTTTAGCCCGCACGACTTTTGGCCATGGACTATCCAAGCTACCGTTGGATAAACCGTAGATACCCGGCTCTAGTTTCACTGCAGCCGATTCATTTTCATTTGAAAACCAAAACGCCTGTTCGCTATCACCCACGAGCAGATTAAATCCGTTGTAGTGATCAGCTGTTTTCTGCACTTGGGAAAGAAAATCATCGACCCCGCGCTCGGAGTTAAGAAAGCTTGCAACCAGCTCGCCACGCGTACGCACATCTGCCCGAGCGGATAGGCTATTACGAATATTTGTCAGTGCAGCAAATCGGCCTTGACGATTAATCCCTAGCCAGGTACCACCAGCGTGCAAATCACGTCCGGCAAATACATCCGGGCTATCCTCCCACCAGGTAGCCGCTTTGCTTGGGCGATTAAAAAACTCATCGCGATTAGTGGCCATAATCAGGGGATAGGCTGGAAGTAACTTCCATGCAAAAACAATCAGGCACATGGTGGCATGTCCACAAACATTTCAGCGTGACGTACACCCTCTATCAAATCCATCAAACCCAGATTTGCAACGGTGTCATTGAGTAAATCTAAAAAACCATCAGGTACAGAAAAATAAATTTCCATCCACGTTTGCAGCGGGGCTGCTTGCTCGGAACGCAGCTTAATTGATGTGGTCACACGCGTTAGTTCGGTCAATTGTTTTTGCATCTCGCGTACCCGCGATTGCAACTCCGAGGCATGACCATCAGAGACGCGATAGTAGACATACACATCCATCTCAGATAGTCGCTTCCAGCGAATAAGGAAGTGTGCCGAAAGTTAACCGCGGCCCAACCAATGTCTGGAGATGGATATCCGATCCTAAAAGTTCCGTTTTTATTTCAATCAGGCAGGCTAGGCGACCATCGGGCCCGATCTCGGCGTTAACCACCATGCCACACGGTTGGCCAGGGTCAGCAGAAGAAAATACTTCGGTGCCGGGTGCAACCATACCTGCTTCGGCGCTGGCAAGCTGCATGCGTCGTTTAAGCTTACCCAGATACTGACTGCGAGCGACGATTTCTTGACCGGGATAACAACCCTTACGAAAATTAACGCCACCGATCAATTCATAATTGACCATTTGGGGTACAAACTTTTCTCGTGTGGGTTCCAGAATTTGCGGTAATCCAGCATGTATCTGCGTCCAATGCCACGCCGCAGGGGAGCAGGGCGGCAGTAGTGTTGCAACCCTAGACCAAACTGCGGGTGCCTGCTCGTGAGGGCCTATCCAGAGATATCGAGAAAGCTCTAGGGTATCTGGCATATGAATGATCTGGCCATCAAATGAGGGGGACAACTCAAATGCAGCAGCAGGAGCGGGCAATGGCAGCGGGCTGTTCGCAGTAGCACCCATACCTATGATGGCCAGGGTTGAACTTTTATCTTCGATGAGCACTTTGGCGCGCAACACAAACATCTGCAGCCGCTTTTGTATGGAAGCCAACAGAGTCTGAGGCAGCAGAATCAGTATGTGATCCTTAGTTTTCCAAAGTAGCAGCGTAGCCAGCAAACGACCATTAGCCGCGCAATAGCCTGAGAGCTGAGCATGCTGCTCATCCAATGCGACTAGATCGTTAGTGAGTTGATTTTGAAGGAAATCCAGCGCATTTTCGCCAGAAACTGCCAGCACACCCACGTCATGCAAGGCTGTGATGAACCCTTGCTGCAAAAGAGAAGGGGGTAAGACGGGGGTAGATTCTGAGCCAGCGGCCACCAACGCAGGGACACCTTGCTTACTCAGAAAATCCAGCCATAGAGATAAGGATTCAGTCATGAATTCGGGATAATTTCCTATAGGACGTTATCATTACGGGACGGATTATAGAGGCGCACGCAAAAACGCGTTGAGAACACCATTAATAAGTATGCGCGGTCGTAAAAGCTAGCGCAGCCAAGCAAGGCGAGGGGGTCGACAGTGGGATTAGTAAAAAAACTCATTGCAGTCATTGTTTTAATGGGGTTACTGACCAGTGCCTTTCTGGTTTATTGGGTGCGTGACCCGCTGATTGCTGCCAATGGTCAGCCCATAGAATTTAACATCGCCCCCGGCAGCGGCCTGCGCTCTGCTATGAAGCAATTGTCTGCCGAGGGTGTTCCAGCTCATCCCTGGTTGATGGAATTTTTAGCGCGCGGCATGGGTAAGGGAGGAGTCATCAAGCCCGGAGGTTACCGACTAGAGCCAGGTACTACGCCCATAGGTTTGCTTGACCAGCTCGTGCGCGGCATTACCATCAAAGAATCACTCACCATTATCGAGGGTTGGAATTTCCTGCAAATGCGTGCTGAGCTGTCTAAACAAAAATGGCTCAAGCAAGAAAGCGCCAAATTAACTACCGAGCAGTTACTAGAGAAGGTGGCTCCCGGATTTCCTCATCCAGAGGGAATTTTTTATCCGGATACCTATGTGTTTGAACGCGGTGCCAGCGACCTGACGATTTACCAACAAGCACATCAGCAATTAATGAAAAAGCTCAAGCAAGCATGGGCCAATCGCGCAGCAAATCTTCCTTACGACAATCCCTATGAAGCGCTGATTATGGCCTCTATCGTGGAAAAAGAAACGGGCAAAGCAGCAGAGCGAGCGCGTATTTCTTCGGTGTTTGTTAACCGATTACGGCGCGATATGCTGTTGCAAACAGATCCCACGGTTATCTACGGCATGGGTGAACGTTTTGATGGCAATATTCGTAAACACGATTTGCAGACTGATACACCCTACAATACCTACACACGTCGTGGATTACCACCAACACCGATTGCACTACCGGGTGGAAACGCAATTGATGCTGCACTTAATCCAGCAACGGGTAATGATTTATATTTTGTAGCTCGAGGTGATGGCAGTAGTCATTTCTCGGAAAGCCTTGAAGAACACAATAAGGCTGTCAATAAATATCAGCGCTGATTTTCATCCGCATTAACTAAGGCATAGCCAGCAGACATTCATGGTTAAAGGAAAATTTATCACCTTCGAGGGTATCGATGGTGCTGGCAAATCGACTCACGTTGAAACGATTGCTGCGTATTTACGCTCATGCGGTAAAACAGTCGTCACTACCCGCGAACCAGGTGGCACGTCCTTAGGTGAGCGCTTGCGCGAGTTATTGCTGCATGAGCCCATGCATCTCGAAACCGAAGCCTTGCTCATGTTTGCTTCCCGTCGTGAGCACATAGCCAAACTAATCGCCCCCGCACTTGAACGTGGTGATTGGGTAATTTCAGATCGATTTACCGATGCTACCTTTGCGTATCAGGGTGGAGGTCGACAGCTAGCTATCAACAAACTTGAAGCTTTGGAGCAGTGGGTACATGCAGACTTTCAGCCACAGTTAACGCTGCTGTTTGATGTACCGCTGGAAGTTGCCAGAGAGCGCTTGGATAAAACTCGTTCACTGGACAAATTTGAACGCGAACAACAGGATTTTTTTGGACGAGTTCGCAATGCCTATCTACAGCGTGCAGCGCAATTCCCACATCGCATACGTGTCATAGACTCGACACAGCCCATGCACGAAGTTAACCAGCAATTAGAACAACTCGTTTCGGCCCTTGATGACTGATGCTCTTTATCCATGGCAGTCACACGACTGGCAGCGCTGGCAGCAAATGCGCGAACGCCTTCCGCACGCCATTTTGATTCATGGCTCCAATGGCATAGGCAAAGTTCAGTTTGCAGAACACGCTGCACGATCGTTGCTGTGCGAAGCGCCTTCAGCTGAAGGACATGCCTGCGGTCGCTGTGCTTCGTGCGGATGGTTTGAGCAATACAGCCACCCCGACTATCGCCGGGTACGGCCTGAAGTATTAGAAGCAGATGATGACGATGCATCTGGTGAGGGTGATGAGGGCAGTACAAAAAAATCAGCAGCTACCAAAGCGCCATCGCGCGATATCCGCATAGAGCAAATTCGTTCGCTAGCAGGCTTCATGAACATATCTACGCACCGGGCTGGCCGCCGCGTAGTTGTGCTGTATCCGGCAGAAGCACTCAATGCAGCTTCTGCCAACGCTATGTTAAAAACGCTGGAAGAGCCTCCACCCGAGACCGTATTTCTGCTGGTGTCGCATCGGATAGATCGCTTGTTACCTACCATACGTTCGCGTTGCCGCCAATTTGCTATGGCAATGCCGGATAGCACAGCATCGCTGGCATGGCTTAGCACCCAAGGTGTGGATGACGCTCAACGATGGCTTGCGGAGCAGGGTGGTGCGCCGTTAGCCGCCTTAGAGGCATCGCAAGGTGAATTTGCCGACGCTCAAAAAGATTGGTTATCACAGCTCGCCAGACCGGATATGTCGACGTTATTAGGCGTGGCTGATCGGCTACAAAAAATCGCTTTGCCGCAACTGCTGGCTTGGCATCAGCGTTGGCTTTACGACCTTCTGTCGTTCAAACTCGCGGCGCGTGTACGCTACTACCCAGAGCATCGCACCAGCTTGGCTGCATTGGCTGCACTTGTTACGGTTGATAGTTTGCAGCGAGCCGTGCGCGATGCCGCTAATCGCCGCGCCGTTTCAGAACATCCTTTATCGGCAAAGCTTTTTATTGAAGATATGCTGCTGGATTACGCCAAGCTATTCCAATAATTATTTGCGATTGGCGGCTGGCAGTTTTGAATAGGCCCATTCGTCGTGCAAGAATTTTCTACCTCGCCAGAATCATCTCTACTACGCCCATCCGTTGTTTCGCTTGCAATTCGTGACCGAGCCGCTCTCTATGCTGCCTACATGCCGTTCTTGCGTAACGGTGGTATTTTTGTTCCAAGCACCCGCCCCTGCAAACTGGGAGATGAGGTCTTTCTATTGCTAAGCCTAATGGAGGATGAGCAGCGCTATCCTATTGCTGGAAAGGTGGCATGGATTACCCCGCTTGGCGCGGGTAACCGCCATACCCAGGGGTTTGGCATTCATTTGTCTGATGACGACTCTGGACGTCTTTTACGTCAGCGTATAGAAGAGCTACTGGGCACAGCCTTAGGATCAAATCGCTCTTCCCATACGATATGAGGGAGCAGCGTACAATATGAGCGTTATTATTTGTACAGCACTGATTTCACAATCAGTTACACCCATATTCCGGATTTATGTTTGTAGACTCTCACTGTCATATAAATTTTCCTGAGCTTGCTGAAAGGCTGCCTGACATACTCGATACGATGCGAGCTAACCAGGTCAGCCACGCTTTGTGCGTGTCAGTTACGCTGCCAGATTTCCCTCAGGTGCTGGCACTCGCAGAAACATATCCCCATATTTTTGCATCGGTCGGCGTACATCCTGATTACGATGACACCCCCGAACCCAGCGTTGATCAGTTAGTCGAGTTGGCACAAAATCCGCGCATAGTTGCCATAGGTGAGACGGGCCTGGATTACTTTCGTATGAAAGGTGATCTCGAATGGCAGCGTGAACGCTTTCGTGTGCATATACGCGCTTCGCGTGCTAGTGGTAAGCCGCTCATAATTCATACCCGAAGTGCAGCTGACGATACGCTGCGAATTATGCGTGAAGAAAAGGCTGGAACCGACGATGGTGGGTTGGCTGGCGTTATGCACTGCTTTACAGAGTCTCTTGAGGTAGCCACTGCAGCGATAGAAATGGGATTTTATATTTCCTTTTCAGGCATCGTGACCTTCAAAAATGCAAAAGATTTGCAAGCGGTTGCACGCGCAGTTCCGTTGGAAAGAATGCTCATAGAAACGGATTCGCCGTATCTAGCCCCAGTGCCTATGCGCGGCAAAATGAATGAACCTGGCTTTGTTCGTCATGTGGCCGAGTATCTGGCAGACCTAAAAGAAATCCCCTTGGCTGTGTTGGCCGATACAACGACACGTAACTTTAAAACGCTATTTCAAATACCCCACTAACGCGTCGCTCTACGTCTATGAAAGATCACCGACACGATCCCACCCGGCGCCAACTGTTCGCTGCGGCCTTGTTGCCGGGCCTGGAAAAACTCCTCGAGCCCTTATCGCGCAAACCAAATTCTTATAATGATTGGTTTGCTGCGATAGAAATCGATGATGCGCGGCAGTGTGAACAGCTGATGCAGCGCGGCTTTGATCCCAACACCATAGAAGCTGAGCGACTTGATACGGCCTTGATACTAGCGGTACGCTACCGGTCATGGAAAGTATTTGGGCTACTGCTAAAAAATCCTGATATCCAGCTCAATGCGCGTTCACGTAATGGGGATACGGCGTTGATGATTGCTGCATTTACGGGTGAAACGAAAGCTGCAATCGATCTGATAGATAAGGGCGCAGAAATTAATAGCCCTGGATGGACAGCGCTGCATTATGCGAGTGCAGTGGGTAATGTATCCGTTATTCGCAAGCTCATCGATCACTCTGCATACATTGATGCAGAGTCTCCCAACAAAACTACACCTTTGATGATGGCGGCCCGTGGTGGGCATGTGGCCTCAGTCCAATTATTGCTAGACGAGGGCGCAGATGTTTTAGTCACTAATGAACTCGGTTTAACTGCTATCGACTTTGCGAATTCGCAAAAACACACGAGCGTTGCTAAACTTCTTGAACTTCACACACAACGACTTTTAAACGAAAGAAAATCTGATTAGTCGTTAAAAAATCGTTGAAATGTGATTGAACTTGGCGTTCATCATCATGGCTATCGATAGTTCTCTTACTCTGTTGACCTTCCCGTTGAAACTACCCAGACATGAATTAGTCTGAGCTCAGCTAGGATGTCGCGCCGTTTTGTTACACGGTTTTACCTCGGTAAACAGATCATGGAGAAGCTATGGATAAATTACTTGCTGTCGTATTTTTTTTGATAATGGCGCTAGGTAGTGCGGCCCATGCACAGACATCACGCTACGGTGGTATCAGAGAAAGCACTGATCCCCAGCGTGCTGAAGAAATAGAAAACAAAGCTCGTCAAATTTCAGGTCAAAGTACGTCAGAAACAGGAGCAGCCAGCACAACGCCTGATACACCCACGGAGACAAAAAAAGCTGCTGGTAAAAAGAAAAAAATACATAAAAAAAAGCATAAAAAAACACATAAAAAATCACGTAAACATATGAGTTCAGGAGCATCGACAAGTGCAGAAATGCCGAGTTCTACAGAAAAGAAAACTGAGGAAACCCAACCCACAAAATAAGCTGGCAGGTTCTTGTGGGCACCTTAGTTCTGCTAAAGTGCCCATATGAAGAAAACTACTCTTGATCGCATGCTTCAATCCCAAGGCTTTGGGACGCGTAAATATTGCCGTCAGCTGATAGACGATGGGGAATTGAGCATCCACGGCCAGGTCGTTACCGACTACAAACAGGAAGTCGAGCTGCTGGATTTGCAATTTCGACTATTCGAAGAAGAATGGACTTACCGTGAGCATGTCTATATTGCGCTAAACAAGCCTGCAGGTATTGAGTGTTCGCGTAAACCTAGCAGCCATCCTGGCGTAATGACTTTGCTGCCTGAGCAATTTGACTGGCGCGATGTACAGGCCATAGGTCGCCTAGACCACGATACCACCGGATTATTATTATTGTCGGATGATGGCGCGTTCAATCATGCGATGTCTTCACCGAAGCGGCATGTGCCGAAGTTGTATCTTGCGACTACCGCAGAACCCGTTACACAAAAACTAATGGAGTCCTTGCTCAAAGGCGTTGTTCTGCATGATGAACAACAATCACTGGCGGCTGTGACGTGCATAGCGCGCGGTGAGTATCAACTGGAAATTGTGGTGGAGCAGGGTAAATATCATCAAGTCAAACGCATGCTGGCAGCCGCAGGAAATCATTGCTCTGCTTTGCAACGCATTGCCATCGGTAGCTTGACGCTGGAATCACTAAAACTAAACGAAGGTGAATGGTGTTTTCTACAGCCGGACCAATTAAAACTACTCTAACAATATAAGGATCGCGCAATGTCAACAGCCTCTTCTCAACCCCGTACAGTTGCACGCGTTATTCCTGCGCTAAATACATCGGATGGTGCGGGCGTCAGACTTAGGCGTAGTTTAGGTAGTGGTGAATCTACCCGCTTAGATCCTTTTCTGATGCTAGATGAATTTTCGTCTGTAAACCCAGGCGACTATATTGCGGGCTTTCCGTCGCACCCACACCGTGGTTTTGAAACGGTTACCTACATACTCGACGGTCATATGCGTCATGAAGATCATCTGGGTAATCAAGGTGATTTAAAAAGTGGAGGAGTGCAATGGATGACGGCAGGGCGGGGGATCATACATTCAGAAATGCCGCAGCAAGAAGAAGGGCGCATGCGGGGTTTTCAGCTGTGGATTAATCTGCCCGCGAAAGAAAAAATGAAGCCGGCGGGCTATAAAGATATCTTGCCAGAAGAAATTCCAGTAAAAATATTGAATGATGGCGTAAGCATCAAAGTAATTGCAGGTAGCCTAGATTATGACAGTGAGATCACTCAAGGTCCGATCGCTGGATTAACAACAGACCCTCTCTACCTTGATGTACAGCTTCCTGCTGGCGCCAGCGTAACGATACCGATATCACGTGGTCATAATTCTATGGCTTATCTTTTTGAAGGTACGCTGGGTATAGCCGACCATGCAACGATGTTTCCTACCCACAGCGGCATGGTATTAACCGATGGTGACCATGCGACATTTGTAGCCGGTGTATCGGCTGCTCGATTTTTACTGCTGGCAGGGCGGCCTTTGAACGAACCCATAGTTCAGTACGGACCGTTTGTTATGAATACCGTCGCAGAAATAGAGCAGGCTATTATGGATTATCAGGCAGGTCGCCTGACATCCGTCTGACTTTCGGTTTTAGCGTAATAAGCTGATAGCGTGGCATCAATAATGCCTCGTGCTGCCGCTTCAAAATCAAAGGGTTTTACGAGCAGTTGTGAATGCTGGCCGAAGGCTTCACGCCGCCGGTCATTTTGTAGTAAACGTATGGCGCAATCAGCCCAGGCATCGGCATCCAGCTCTCGAATAAAACCATTTTTCCCATCGATGATTAATTCGCCAGCGGCTCCAGCATAGGGCGATATTAGTACGGGTAAACCAGCCGCACACGCCTCATTGGCAACCACGCCCCACACATCGGCTTTGGTAGGAAATAAAAATAATTTTGCTGATTTATACAATCGTGGCAATTCTTCTTGCTTGGCAAAACCGCTAAAACTAACCTCAATCAGCTCGCGTAATGCATGTGCTTGAGTGTGTAATGATGTCTCCATGCTGCCTGAACCCACCATCAGGATACTTACACGTCGCCCCAATCGCTGCGCACAGCGCGCTGCTACCTGTAATGAAAAATCAGGCGATTTAGCAGGTTCTAAGCGCCCACAAAAAATAAAATCCCATATTTTTTTCTGTGATTGTAGTGAAGGTGAATCATAGCGGTTGTTATCAATGCATAAGCACGATTGATAACAACGCTCTTTTTTTACACCGTAATGCTTATACAGTTCCATACCACCCTGACTCGCTGCGATAAATGCTGGGCTACGAGCGTAGGCAAAACTACGTAACCAGCGATGAATGCGGCTAAGACCTATTTCAGACTGCAATGTGCCGTCCGTCATAGGCACATAGGCCCGCCTGCGCAGCATAGTCCATAGCATTGCGTACAAATGGGTGGGATTAAATCCATTACCAATCACCACATCGGGATCAAATCGCCCGAGTGCAAAAATTACATCCGGATTGTTATGTATGTACCGACCGTTTACGTTATAGATACGTTCACGTAAAAATTCATGATTGAATTTTATCTCAGGTAAATTCCATAAACGATTAGGCTCATGCTTACAAAAGAAAATAACTTTTAAGTCGATATTTGCCGAAGCAGCTACGCGATTAAATATAGGAATTCGATACGGAGGAGGTTCGTTGACTACCAGTGCAAGTTTGGGCATGTTAAAAACGGTATGTAGTAGAAATTAATAGATCGTTTTTTGCTGATCTATCGCGCCTAATCGTTTTGAGGGCAGAGCCTGTGCAGTTGTGCTTTTAAGTGATTGCAGTGCTTCACGATAGATAGTCATCAATAAATGGTAATTAATGTCGGGTGTGTACTTTGTTAAGTACGCTTGCCTGGCTGCCTGACCCATAGCCTTCATTTTTTCTGGATGAGTTTCAGCGTAGGCTATGGCACGGGCCAATGCTTGTGAATTACCTGGCTCAACTAAAAGCCCGGTTTTTCCATGCACGACTATCTCTCGTAAACCACCGTGAGCACTAGCGATAACAGGTGTTCCACAAGCAAATGCCTCAATTGCGACTAAGCCAAAGCTTTCCATTCCTGTGCTGGGAACTACTAAATAAGCTGCTTCATGCAGACGCGCTTGTAGTTGCCGTGCTTCTTGAAAACCACCGTAATTAAAGCCCAGCGTCTTTTCGACAAACGATTGCATATCGCCTTTTCCGTAAACGGAAATAACGACACCGGGTAAATCAATCAGTGCTTCGGCAAGCACATTAAGACCTTTCTCTACCGATAGACGGCCCACAAAAAGTCCGCCACGACGATGCTGCCACTGTGGCTCTTTAGTGGATTCTGTAAAGTTGGGTTTAATTCGAAGTCGCTCAAAAGGCAAGCCGCCTTCAATAAATTTATCGCGGCAGACTTGATTTAATACGATGTAGCGCGTGACTTTACGCTGCCAGGTACGCAGGAATCGATGCATCATGATCATGCTAGCAGTTACCGCCGATTGCGGTAACGAATCTCGATAGCAGCGATGGAGAATTGCACGCCAGGGCGAATTTCCAAGACAATCTTCACAATGCTGTCCACGGCGCAGCAAAGTCGCTTGAGGACACACTAGCCGAAAATTATGCAGCGTTTGTATGATGGGAATGTTGAATCGACTTGCTACTGAGTAAAGTGATGGCGAAATTAAGGGGAAGATATTGTGAGCATGTATAAGATCTGGCTTAAATTGACCCGCTAATTTAAGTACATCATTTATAACTTTTGACGACCACACGGTTTGAATAGCTAACTCATGGACCTTCATGCTGCTTATTTCACGATTATCACGAAGATAAACCAGCACTTCGTGACCATGGCGCCTTAGTAATTCAACTTCTGCATCAACGACGGTGTCTTCGCCGCCCCGAAAGCGATAGCGGTTATGCGCTACGAGAATCTTCATGCACGAAAGCTTATAGCTCGCTGCGAAGTATTCCTTGGAGCTGGCGCAAGCTAATTAGTTGATCGCGGTCTGCTAAGCTAAGATTTTCTAAATATTCAGGGACTTTGCTATGAATCCGCTCGATCTTTCATCCAAACGTGTATTGCTTACTCAGTCGAATGACTTTATGGGCCCCGTGCTGCAGGAAGTCTTTAGAGAATTGGGTGCGACCGTGCTTGCTGATCACGGCTCACTACTAGACCCTAAACGACCTTCAGAATTGATTAACGAAGTCGGGCATGTGGATGTTTTGCTAGCTAATCTAGGTACTCCGGCGGCATCGACCTTGGCTTCAGATGCTACCGAGGATGAATGGCAGGAAGCCTTCAGGCACATGGTTGATCCATTGCATCGCTTGGTAAAAGCAGTTTTGCCTCAGATGACGGCCCGCGGCAGCGGCAAAATCATACTGATAGGTAGCGCATCGGCTTTGCGTGGCATAAAACGAGCCTCGACCTACAGCGCCGCGCGTGGGGCTCAGCTGGCGTATATACAGTCTGTAGGCGTAGAAGTGGCTGGTAAAAACGTACAGGTCAATGCGATTGCACAAAATTACGTGGATAACCCAACGTATTTTTCAGCTGAAGTGCAAGCTAACCCGGTATTCAAGGACAAACTAAAACGCGAGGTACCGTTAGGTCGTTTGGTATCGGCTCGAGAGGATGCAATGTTTGCCGCGTATCTGGCCAGCTCTTATGCAGACTGTTTTGTGGGTCAGATTTTCCCGGTTTGCGGTGGTTGGGTGAACCGATAACTCTGCCAGAGCACCTACATAAAACGCGCATAATTTGTATTATGTAAAACTAGCAATGAGGGAAGAATCCCTTGTTAATTGAGGTTCTATCACTCAATTGTACTCACCCTACCGCCTTGTAGAACGTTCCCGGCCCATGCCGGGATACGCTCTTAATCAAACCTGAAGACATCTGCGCGACGAATTACGCGATGAATAACGCGATGAGCAAAGTGTTTATTTGATCGCGAGTGTTTTGCTGATGCCACCAGCTTTCTTGGGCAAATTCAGCATGAGTACGCCGTTTTCATAATGGGCCTGGGCACCTTGATCATTGATCTCCTGGGGCAAGCTAAATCGACGATATTGCTGACCCCAGTGACGCTCACGACGTACAAGCTTACCCTCGTGCTTTTCCTCTTTTTCTTCGGCGCTTTCTGATTGGATAGTGACTTCGTTGCCCTCAATGGCGACTTGTATATCCTCTTTTTTCATACCTGGCATGTCAGCTTTGACTACGTATTCCTTGTCAGTTTCCTCCACATCCATGCGTATGGTGGGTTCGACGTCAAAGCCCCTGAGAGTTGGCATCATGGATAAGTCACGCATGACTTCTTCGATATTTCTAAAGGGATCAAAGCGGAATGGGTCTAAACGGGCGATGTCCCCAAAAGGTGTGCTGCGCATGAGTTGACGTGCCATATCGTATCTCCTCTGATGTGAAATAAAACTGCATTGAACTCCCTGCATGCTAAGGCCATTTTGCGTAATTCAGGCTGAGGCGGGTCAATCGTCCCGCGACTATTTGCGCAATCGTTCTTCCTTTATGGTTTGCTCAACAACCACCGCAGACAATGAACTGAGTTCGGCTGAAAGTAGATTGAGTAAGTCATCGGTGGTTACGATGCCTACGACTCCACCAGCATGATTAACAACAGGTAGTCTGCGGATGCGCTTGCCTCGCATGATGCCTAACGCTTCATTTAATCCTGCTTCTTCATGAACAGTTGTCACTGGCGTTGACATCAAATCAGAGGCAGTAAAAAGCCGTGCTTCTACATCCAATGCAATAGTCTCAATAAGGATGTCGCGATCAGTAAGTATGCCCAAAGGAATTTGATTACCCTCATGTTGGTTGGCCACCACTATCACATCACCCACGTGATGCTTACGCATTAGAGCGGCCACCTCTGAGATGGGTGCATCTGGCTCACAACAAACCACATTGGGGTTGCAATACTCCCGTATAGGCATTTGAATTCCTTGGTATTAGTACATTGAGTTGACAACCTGCTGGCGAGGACACAATATAAAACGATGTTTTGTTTATCTTTTTGGAGATATAAATTATGTCAATTGAAAATCAACCACCCCACCCTGCCGCTAGTCTCGAACGGGTTTGGACACTTGTCTCTGATCTTGAGCAAGAATTGTCACTCGTGTCTATCGATTCACTAAAGCTTAAAGCACTTAAAGATGAAATCACTACCTTGAAATCAACTTTGCAGGCGGCAGACAAGCCATCAGAAGGATGGCAGCATCAGCTTAAAAGTACTCACAGTCGACTCGATGATTTTTTAGCCAGTATTGAAGGCGAAGCGTTAAAAGACACACCCTATCTCACTGAAATAGCCAGAATATTGGGCTTGGTCTGAAAAGCGATCAGGAGGGCAACTTTTGTTCTACGTAAAGGTCGAACACCACTCGCCCTTCAATAAATCTTCGCTCTATGCCAAATTTTTTAGTGTTGGTTCGTTCATTAACCTTAAATACGAATGATAGTTGGATGTTTGCGATAGTGCTATTAGCTGCATTAATAGTATCTGTTTATACATCACCGCAGATAGTACACAGCTCATCGGTTATTTATAGCCAAGATATTTCACTTTTAACTAAGCTTCCAGAAAAAAGACAACAACTTGATTTTGTGCTGCTTGCCCGCCCACTAGATGATTTTCCACGCTACATAATAAAAATTAAAGATCAGACTAAACTGATATCGGTAAAAATTCCTCAAACCACTCAAGTCAATTTAGAACGTGAAGTATTACTAAAACATGCTATTCCCTTTTCCATTGCCAGTGATGAGTGGTTAAATGAGCATAGCCAGGCTCTGGCAGATCCTGAGATATCCCCCACAATTTGGAGAGCATCCTTAGATTTTTTTCAGAAAAATCTTGTTGGATTGAGTCTTTGT
>JAJTGE010000050.1 GCA_021298555.1 Oxalobacteraceae bacterium | reverse complement strand
GCAGTTGCTGGCTTGGTTGCCATTACACCTGCAGCAGGCTTCGTAGGCTTGATGGGTGGTTTGGTGATAGGCCTGTTGGCTGGTGTGATCTGCCTTTGGGGCGTTAACGGCTTAAAGCGCTTGATCGGCGCCGATGACTCGCTCGATGTATTCGGCGTCCACGGTGTGGGCGGTGCTCTAGGTGCGATTTTGACGGGCGTATTTGCTGCGCCTTCCTTGGGCGGCACCGGCATCTATGACTACGTCGCCAATGCTGCCTCGCCAGAGTATTCGATTGCCGGTCAGGTGTGGGTACAGTGCCAGGCCGTATTGACCACTGTTATCTGGTCTGGTTTGGTGGCCTTCGTTGCTTATAAAGTGACTGACTTGCTGGTTGGCTTGCGCGTAACCGAAGAAGAAGAACGCGAAGGCTTAGATATCAGCAGCCATGGTGAAACTGCCTATCATTCATGAAATAAACAGCCTCCTCTGCAGCACTGGCTCAAGTCACCGAGCTCAAAACGCCTCTCTCGGGAGGCGTTTTTTTATGCCTAGCCAGGTCTGAACCATAGCTACGTTATGACGACAACTAGAAAATCATGGGGCAGGGCTATGGCCCTACGCATCCCAGAATAAGGGCAGCAGCTACAGATGTCCGTTAGAATCTGGCCCTTGGCTTGCACCCCTGCGATAGAGCGGTGGTTCAGGCTGGAGTGGCAAGAGCACACCCCGCCTTTTTATTGTTCGGTGGATTTACGCAATTCTGGTTTTAAGCTTGCTCCGGTAGACACCAATCTTTTCCCGGGTGGATTCAACAACCTGGCACCTGAAATGTTGCCCTTGGCAGTACAGGCCGCGATGGCAGCTATAGAGAAGTACTGTCCCGATGCAAAAAATCTGTTGTTGATACCCGAGAAGCACACGCGAAATACCTTCTATTTACAAAATGTCGCCCGCCTGATGCAGATATTTCGTCAGACCGGATTGAATGTGCGCTTGGGTAGTTTGTCGGACGAGGTAAAAAAACCAGTCGACATAGAACTCCCCGATGGCAATACCCTCACGTTGGAGCCGTTAGAGCGCACAAGTAACGGCCGTCGACTGGGATTAAAAAATTTCGACCCGTGCACCATCTTGCTCAACAACGATTTGTCTTCAGGCATACCCGGCATACTCGAAGATCTGCACGAGCAAACCTTGCTGCCACCGCTGCATGCAGGTTGGGCGGTTAGACGCAAGACGAATCACTTTGCAGCCTATGATGAGATTGTTAAAAAATTTGCCAAGCTGATCGATGTTGATCAGTGGATGTTGAATCCTTATTTTGCAAAGTGCACAGGCATTAATTTTCAAGAGCGCGAGGGCGAAGAGCTACTGGCTACAACGGTTGATGCACTACTGACCAAGATACGAAAAAAATATAAAGAGTACGGAATCAAAGAAACACCTTTCGTCATCGTTAAAGCCGATGCCGGAACCTATGGCATGGGCATCATGACTGTGCGTGATGCCAGTGAAGTTCGCGATTTAAATCGTAAGCAGCGCAATAAAATGTCGGTGGTCAAAGAGGGTCTCGAAGTGTCGGATGTCATCGTGCAAGAAGGCGTGCACACGTTTGAACATATTAACGACGCTGTCGCTGAACCCGTGGTCTACATGGTTGATCGCTACGTGGTTGGTGGCTTTTATCGCGTACATGCCGAGCGTGGTATCGATGAAAACCTCAATGCACCGGGTGCGCATTTTGTGCCACTGGCCTTCGCGCAGCAGCATGCACTACCTGACCTAGCTGCCAAGCCAGGTACTGCCGCACCGAATCGGTTTTATATGTATGGCGTGGTTGCTCGTCTGGCGCTGCTGGCAGCTTCGCTCGAATTAGAAAAAACCGACCCCAACCCGGAAGTGTATTAACACCTAATGAAAATCGCCTTTGTCACAGATCCGCTAGAGAGCTTCAAGATAGTTAAGGACTCAACCTACGCGATGATGATAGAAGCGGCAGGTCGTGGCCATGATCTGTATGTGTTTGGCCATGGCGATCTGCTGTTTGATGGACATGAAGTCAAAGCAGGTGTGTCGCGTATTACCTTAACCGGACAAGCAGAACACTGGTATCAGCAGCAAGCTCCGGTGCTCAAATCGCTGAATGAATTCGATGCTGTGGTGGAGCGTACCGATCCACCTTTCGACATGGAATATATTTACGCAACCTACATGCTTGAGCATGCCGAGACGCATGGCGCGCGCGTATTTAATCGTCCGGGTGCGATACGGAGTCACAACGAAAAATTTGCCATCACGGGTTTTACGCAATTCATAGCGCCCACTTTGGTAACAAGCGACATGCTACGCATACGCTCGTTTCATGAGCAGCACAAAGATGTCATTCTCAAGCCCCTCGATGGCATGGGTGGTGCGGGCATATTTCGCATAGGCGCCGACGGATTAAATTTAGGTTCGGCGATAGAAATTCTTACGCATCATGGTCAGCGAACCATCATGGTTCAACGCTACATACCTGAAATAACCCAAGGTGATCGTCGCGTGCTGCTCATTGCTGGAAAAGTCGTGCCCTATTGCTTAGCAAGGGTTCCGCAGGCCGGCGAGGTGCGAGGTAATTTGGCGGCCGGAGGTTTGGGCGTGGCGATGCCCATATCCGATCGAGAGCGCGAAATTGCTGAGGCTTTGGGCCCAATTTTGTTTGAACGTGGCCTGTTACTGGTAGGATTGGATGTCATCGGTCAATACTTAACCGAGGTCAATGTAACTAGCCCTACGTGTTTTCAGGAAATTACGCAGCAAACAGGATTCAACGTGGCCGGTATGTTTCTTGATGAATTAGAGCGGGCCATGTGATTTGCCCAGCTACTATCTGCCATTTTTGACAGGCATTGTAAAAAACCATGGTTGGCATACTACTTATTACGCATGCCCCGTTAGGGCGCGCTTTCATTGAGGCAGTCACGCATGTCTACAAAGACCCTCCCCAGAGAGTAGAAGCACTCGATGTTATTGCGGATCAGGATCCTGCTGAAGTCCTGAGCATGGCCAGTGATGCGATCAAGCGTATTAATGACGGTTCCGGCGTACTGGTCCTCACCGATGTACTTGGCGCGACTCCGGCTAATTGCACTCAATCCCTTTGCGTTCCCGGTGAGATTGAAGTGATAGCGGGTGTCAGCCTTCCTATGTTGCTGCGTGCAATTAGCTACCGCAACAACACACTGGAAACACTGACAGAAATGGCGCTCACCGGTGGGCAAAAAGGCGTTTGCCGTGTGGCCGGTAAAACCTGATGTTGCCGCAACGCTCTGCAATCAGCATAGGAAGCAAGTAAAAATGATTAGCCGCGATATAGAAATCATCAACAAGTTGGGCCTACATGCGCGCGCTTCAGCCAAGCTGACCCAACTAGCGGGTAAGTTCAAAAGCGAAGTGTGGATGACGCGCGAACGTAAACGTGTCAATGCCAAATCCATTATGGGTGTAATGATGCTAGCTGCTGGCAAGGGCACTACGGTCACCCTGGAGACAGAAGGTGCCGATGAAGAAGAAGCAATGACGGCGATTGCGCAGCTTATCGAAGCGCGATTTGGCGAAAGCGAATAGAGATACTCGGAATACTTATCAATGGCGTCATTTACTCTTCATGGCATTCCCGTATCGCGCGGTATCGCGATAGGACGGGCCCATTTATTGCGGCCTGCGGCGCGTGACGTCAAACATTATTTAATCTCAGAAGAAAAAGTTGAAGCTGAAGTTGTGCGATTGACTGATGCGATTGCTGCAGTCAATCGTGAGTTGCAAGCCGTGCGTCGTGATCTTCCGGCAGATGCGCCCTCAGAGCTTGCTGCATTTATTGATGTGCATGCACTGATCTTAGCCGACCCTATAGTGGCGACTGAACCATTAAAGATTATTCGGAATCGTCATTACAACGCTGAATGGGCTTGGTTAACTCAAATTGATGAACTGTCGGCTCAATTTGATGAAATTGAAGATGCTTACCTGCGAGAGCGTAAAAATGATATTCGTCAGGTTGGCGAGCGGGTACTAAAATTTTTAACAGGGACAGCATCAACTTTTCCGACCAGTTCAGATCCGCTAGAAGAACTGCCGCAAATGATAGTTGTGGCTCACGATATATCGCCTGCCGATATGCTGCAGTTTCGCGATCGCGCCTTTGTGGGTTTTGTCACCGATCTGGGTGGTCAGAATTCTCATACAGCGATCGTGGCGCGTAGTTTAGATATTCCTGCTGTCGTAGGTATGTCAACCGCGTGCTCACTCATCTGCGAAGATGATTGGGTCATTATTGATGGCGATGCCGGCATAGTTATTGTTGATCCTGCACCCGTTGTACTGGAACAGTATCGTGAAGTTCAGAGCCAGCTGATACGTGAGCGCAAGAAGCTAGGCAAATTAAAGAAAACCCCAGCGGTCACCAAAGACGGTACGCGCATTCATTTGCTAGCCAATATTGAGTTACCCGAAGATTGTTCGCCTGCAGTCGAGGCCGGCGCTGTGGGTGTGGGATTATTTCGCTCTGAATTTTTATTCATGGGCCGCGCTGGTGGCCCACACCGATTGCCATCGGAAGACGAGCAATTTGAATCCTATCGTAAAGCGGTAGTACTGATGAAAGGTCGGCCGGTCACCATACGCACTCTAGACGTAGGTGCCGACAAGCCGCTCGATAAAGACGAAGAAACAGCATTGAACCCTGCCCTAGGATTACGCGCTATCCGGTACTGCCTGGCGGAGCCACAAATGTTTCTTACTCAGCTAAGAGCTATATTACGTGCCTCGGCGTATGGCCCGATTAATCTGCTAATTCCCATGCTCGCGCATGCCTTTGAAATTGATCAGACCTTGTTATTTATCGATCAGGCTAAGCAGCAGCTACGCGATGCAAAGAAAAAATTTGATCCCAACATACCCGTTGGGGCCATGATAGAAATTCCAGCAGCAGCACTCACGCTACCCTTGTTTATCAAGAGGCTCAATTTTCTTTCCATAGGTACCAACGATCTGATTCAATACACGCTCGCGATTGATCGCGTTGATCATGAAGTAGCTCATCTCTACAATCCTTTGCATCCTGCAGTTTTATATTTGCTGAGCACGACCATTGCCGCTGGCGCTAAAGCAGGTATTCCAGTCGCAGTGTGTGGTGAGGTTGCCGGTGATACCAAACTCACGCGCTTGTTGTTGGGCATGGGTCTGCGCGAATTTTCTATGCATCCAGCGCAGCTATTGTCTGTCAAGCAGGAGATCTTGAACTCCGACTTGGATCAGATCGAGCCACAAGTGAAGAAAATATTGAAAACCTTTGATTCTGCCGCCATTGCTGACGGAGTTGAAAGGCTCAGAGCCTCATAAAAGACAGTTGAGTCATGGCGTTTGACGCTGGGCACTGACTTCGCTATCCTTGTGGTTACAGCGCCGATTTGACCTTAGCTTGCGGGCGCGCGGGGAAACCCAAACAAATACGGCTAAAGCGAGCTCGAATCTATGTATAGAATTCAGCCCGACTAGCCAAGTGCTTTCGGGCTTTTTTGTTTTATACGGCCAGTACTCATGAGTTGTTCTGCACCGAATAGGAAATCAAACCAGGTGATGCTAAATTTTAGAGTAATTGATTACTAATTTATGCGATCTATAGGCGTAGTAGTCCCCCAGTCCATGCATTTTTCTCAGCCTTTGCCTTTGCAAAGTGGGGCTCTGCTAGCTAATTACACGCTGGTTTATGAGACCTATGGCGAACTAAACGCAGATAAAACAAATGCAGTGTTAGTGTGCCACGCGCTCAATGCATCGCATCACGTTGCAGGCAGCTACGAAGGTCAACCTAAAAGTACCGGTTGGTGGGACAACATGGTTGGCCCCGGTAAGCCATTAGATACAGATCGTTTTTTTGTTATCGGCGTAAACAACTTGGGTTCGTGCTTTGGTTCGACTGGCCCTATGCATACCAACCCAGCCACAGGCAAACCCTACGGTGCTTCGTTTCCAGTGGTGACAGTAGAAGATTGGGTGCACGCACAAGCTCGATTAGCAGACCAATTAGGCATACACCAGTTTGCTGCAGTGATGGGTGGCTCATTGGGAGGCATGCAGGCACTTTCCTGGAGCATGCTGTATCCCGACAGAATAGCGAACTGCCTAGTGGTCGCTTCTACCCCCAAACTCAGCGCACAAAATATTGCGTTTAACGACGTCGCCAGACAAGCCATCCTGACCGATCCCGATTTTCATGATGGTGATTACTATGCACATGGCGTAGTGCCACGTAATGGTTTGCGTGTGGCGCGCATGATAGGTCACATCACGTATTTGTCCGATGACGATATGGCAGAAAAATTTGGTCGCGATCTGCGAGGTACCGACTATCAGTTTAATTATGGTGTTGATTTCGAGATTGAATCCTACCTGCGCTACCAAGGCGATAAATTTTCAGAATACTTTGATGCCAATACGTATTTGCTGATCACCAAAGCACTCGATTATTTTGATCCGGCGCGTGCATTTAATGGCGATCTTGCTGCGGCACTCGCCAACACCCAGGCAGAATTTTTACTCGTTTCATTTACCACCGACTGGCGTTTTGCGCCAGAGCGCAGCAGAGAGATAGTGCAAGCATTGGTAAGAAATGACAGGCGTCTGACATATGCTGAAATTGATGCGCCCCATGGTCACGATGCATTTTTGCTCGATGATCATCGCTACATGAACGTAGTACGTACCTACTATGAAAAAATCTGGGGCCGCATTACCGTGCGTCAGGGCGACCTGCATAGGAAGGCGGCATGATTACCGAGCGTTTTGCTGGTTTGCGTGCCGACTTAGCGTTTATTGCGCGCTGGGTGACGCCGGGGTCTCGTGTTTTAGACCTTGGTTGTGGTGACGGTGCAATGATGGAATACCTGCAGGTAGACAAGCACTGTAGTGGCTATGGTGTTGAGATTGATGACGCACCCATTCCACGTTGCGTGCAGCGTGGAGTCTCAGTCATTCAGCAAGACATAGAAAGTGGGTTGGCGATGTTTTCTGACGCTGCCTTTGATACCGTGTTGTGTCTTTCAGCTTTGCAGATGATGAAAAACGTCGAAGGTGTATTGCGCGACATTACGAGAGTCGGACAAGAAGCTATTGTGTCATTTCCTAACTTCGCACATTGGCCGCATCGTCTGGCCTTGCTAACAGGCCACATGCCTGTCTCTGAGAGTTTGCCTTATGCATGGTACGACACGCCCAATCTTCGCTGCGCCACCATCAGCGATTTTGAAGAATTGGCGGACGAAGTTGGCTTGAATGTGCTGGAGTGCGTCGCGCTAAAAGATAATGGCTCGCCGGTTACATTTTTGCCGAATTGGCGCGGCAGCCTGGCGGTATTCCGCTTGCGTAAACGATAAACGCTTTGCTACTGCGAATGATTTAATGAACCAACCCATAGCAGCTACCGAGCCGAAAGTGACAGGTTGGCGCCATTACTTCAATCGGCGCATGATGATATGTGTGATGTTTGGTTTCACCTCTGGTTTACCACTCTTCATCCTCTATAACTTGCTGTCAGCCTGGCTCAAGGCAGAACAAGTTGATCTCAAGGCCATAGGCTTATTTGCACTCGTCGGATTTCCCTACACCTGGAAATTTTTGTGGTCTCCCTTAATGGATAGATTTCATTTTCCATTATTAGGACGCAGACGTGGCTGGATGTTTTTTTCTCAATTGGCGTTACTAGCTGCAATCGCCAGCATGGGTTTTTTTTCGCCTCTTACCGATTTGACCGCCATAGTTTTTCTAGCTGGTGTTATCGCATTTCTCTCCGCTAGCCAAGACATCGTCATTGATGCGTATCGGCGTGAATTATTATCGGACGATGAGCAAGGTTCTGGTACGGCGTTATTTGTTAACGCTTACAAAATGTCTACCCTGGTGCCAGGATCACTATCACTCATCTTGTCAGACTTTTTAAGCTGGCAGACCGTATTTGGTATTACAGCACTGTTCATGCTTCCCGGTGTAATAACGACGCTGGTTATTAAAGAGCCCGCTATTTATGGCGAGCCGCCGCGGTCCTTGCGCGAAGCCGTTGTCGAGCCCTTTAAAGAATTCATACAACGCAGTGGTTGGTCGCATGCGCTGCTCATACTTGCATTTATATTTTTGTATAAGTTGGGCGACTCCATGGCGACAGCCTTGGCTACGCCGTTTTATATGGAGTTGGGTTTTACCCGCACCACCATAGGCTTGGTGGCAAAAAATGCAGGCTTATGGGCTAGCTTGGCTGGCGGCATTCTGGGTGCGGTGTGGCTGGAAAAAACGGGCATTAATCGCGGCTTATGGATATTTGGCGTGGTGCAGGCAGTCGCAATACTAGGCTTCGCATTACTGGCACAAGTAAGTGCGGCTTCCCCTGATGTTGAGCCAAGTACTTTATTGCTAGGTGTAGTCATAGGTTTAGAAGCCTTTGCGGTGGGATTAGGTACCGCTGCGTTTACAGCATTCATCGCCACCACCACCGATCAACGCTATACCGCAACACAGTTTGCTTTGTTCACCAGCTTGGCTGCAGTGCCGCGTACATTTTTTAATGCGCTGACAGGATTTATGGTTGCTCAAACTGGGTGGTTTGTTTTTTTCCTGATTTGCTTTGTATTGGCGTTACCCGGCATGATGCTCTTGCCTAAGATCGCGCCATGGAATCCTGTCACACCACCTAAAGAAGAAACTCATTAACGTTGATTCATGCTTACTCTGAATAGCGTAAGCAATCCCATGGGTCTATGTTGCCCCATCGACTAGGAAAACCATAGCGCATGTTGAATTTTCTCTGGCTGGGATTTTTTTTAGTTGCTAGTGCAAGTGCTCTATGGCGAGTACTGGTAATGGGTGACGTCACTGTATTTGCGGCCATGGTGGAGAGCTTGTTTACCATGGCTAAGCTGTCAGTCGAAGTCATGCTGCTGCTGTTTGGCACGCTAACCTTGTGGTTGGGTTTTTTACGCATCGCAGAACGCGCCGGTCTGGTGCGCTCTCTGGCACGTTTGCTATCACCTTTGTTTGCGCGTTTACTGCCTGGTGTGCCTGCAGGGCACCCCGCTCTAGGTCTAATCACCATGAATTTCACAGCGAATGCGCTGGGCTTAGACAATGCTGCTACGCCTATCGGCTTGAAAGCCATGCAAGAGCTGCAAACACTAAATACCGATCCTGAAGTTGCAAGTGATGCGCAGATTATGTTTTTGGTGATGAATGCCTCATCACTTACCTTGTTGCCAGTATCGATTTTTATGTACCGCGCTCAGCAAGGTGCACCCGACCCCACGCTGGTGTTTTTACCCATACTACTAGCAACCATAGCATCCACACTCACAGGGTTTTTTGCGGTGGCTTTTGCTCAGCGTTTAAAGCTGCTTGACCCAGTTGTTGTACGATTTTTGTTATTTGCGGGTTTGCTACTCGGTGTTGCGATTAGTTTGTTAGCTAGTCTTTCGTCTGCCGCATTAGCAGCCTTGTCGTCGGCGTTGGGCAATGCCGTATTGTTTAGTTTGATCGTGACGTTTCTTTTAATGGGCGCATGGCGACGTGTTCCTGTTTACGAAGCCTTTGTAGAAGGCGCACGCGAGGGCTTTGATGTCGCAAAAAATTTACTGCCCTATTTGGTAGCGATGTTGTGTGCGGTGGGTGTACTGCGTGCCTCTGGCGCATTGGATAGTTTGTTGCAGCTAATTCGTTTCGCTGTTGAGCATGTAGGTTGGGATACACGGTTTGTTGATGCCCTGCCCGCTGCCTTAGTCAAACCTTTTTCAGGCAGTGCTGCGCGCGCTATGCTGATTGAAACCATGAGCACACATGGCGTTGATAGTTTTCCAGCACTGCTCGCAGCAACTGTTCAAGGCAGTACAGAAACCACTTTTTATGTCTTAGCTGTGTATTTCGGCGCCGTTGGTATACAGCGAGCACGACATGCCGTTGCCTGTGCTTTGCTAGCTGATTTAGCTGGAGTGTTAGCGTCGATTGCTGTGTGCTATTGGTTTTTTAAGTAGACTTTAAAAAAATCATAACGACCAGTCGTAATCAATAATCAGTGGCGAGTGATCTGAAAAACGCTCATCTTTATACACCGACGCAGTTTTCGATGTAGCTGCAATAGTGGGCGTGGCGATGTGATAATCAATGCGCCACCCCACATTGTTTGCCCAGGCCTGCCCGCGATTGCTCCACCATGTGTATGCCTCGCCTGTGGTGTCGGGATGCAGTAAGCGGTAGACATCGCGCCAATCCGCAGCACCAATCACCTCACTCATCCACTGACGTTCTTCAGGCAGAAAGCCAGAATTTTTTTGGTTACTCTTCCAGTTTTTAAGGTCGATTTCTTTGTGCGCGATATTCCAATCGCCGCATATCACCACTTCACGCCCTGATTTTCTAAGCGATACCAGATGCGGCATGAAAGCATCCATAAAACGAAACTTGGCTTGTTGACGCTCTTCCCCCGATGAGCCAGAAGGGCAGTAGAGTGAAATTACCGAGAGCTTGGCAAAGTCAATTTGTACATAGCGCCCTTCAGCATCAAACTCAGCATTACCAAATCCGGTCGTAACAGAGACAGGTTTTTCACGCGAATACACACCGGTACCGGAATATCCTTTTTTTTCTGCATAATGAAAATTCCCGTGATAACCCGGCGGCGCCAGAAAATCAGGTGACATATCTGTCTGCTGTGCTTTGAGCTCTTGTACGCACACAAAATCTGCTTGCTGTTGATGCATCCATTCAAAAAAATTCTTTTTTGCGGCTGAGCGTATGCCGTTGAGATTAGCTGAGATTATTTTCATAAGATGCAGAAGTGATAAATAAAACAAGAAGCAAACTATGAGTAAGCATAACCGAATCGGGCGATCACTCTGTTGGGCGTTAAAATAGCCTTTTTAGAAAACCATTAAAGGTGACTACGTGATTAAGCTGCGTGAAGAATTTATCGAGTTTTCCGTGGCGGCAGGAGTATTGCGCTTTGGTGAGTTCGTCACTAAAGCCGGTCGTCTTTCGCCTTATTTTTTTAATGCGGGATTATTTAATGATGGCGAGCGCTTGGGCAAGTTAGCGCAGTTTTATGCACAGACATTACTCGATTCAGGCGTGAAATTTGATATGTTGTTTGGGCCGGCGTATAAGGGCATTACTTTGGCATCAGCGACTGCCGTTGCGCTTGCCGCCAAAGGTCACAATGTTCCGTTTGCGTATAACCGCAAGGAAGCTAAAGACCATGGCGAAGGCGGCACCATCGTCGGCGCCAAGCTGAGCGGTCGAGTGGTAATTATTGATGATGTGATTTCTGCAGGTACTTCCGTACGTGAATCAGTCGATCTCATACGCGCGCAGGGCGCTACGCCGTGTGCAGTACTGATTGCGCTGGACAGAATGGAAAAAAGTGGCGCAGAAGGCGCGCTATCGAATTTATCTGCAGTGCAGGAAGTAGAGCAAAGCTACGGCATACCGGTGATCCCGATTGCCAACTTGAATGATTTATTCGCCTACCTATCGGGGCCCGGTGCGAGCGCGGAACTAACGAGGTTTACTCAGGCAGTGGCGACGTATCGCCAGCGCTACGGCGTTAGCTAATCAGCGTGCGATAAAAATATCGTACTTTACATAGGCATCATTTTTTGCCCGCTTGAGCTCAACCATTTTGCCTATGCCTTGGACTTGATTCATCCAGTTATATTTATCGGAGGAGGTCTGAAACTGAGGCGTAGTAATGAAATACGGCATACCTTTGTCGTTCAACACGTCACCGCGCGCCAAGGCTTCACCGGCTTCTTTGGAAGCAACAACCACGCCGCCGTAGGTCATATAGATTTGTGCGCCGTCATCAGTTTCTATCGTTAACCGTACATCTAAACGTAGCGCACCAGAAGGTGTGGTGCGTATCCAGTCGCCACCAGGTGCGACAATTTTCCCTGATATGCGCGGGCCTTTGACCCAGCCTCCGGGAAGAATATTTACAACTGTCAGGCTGCTATCGATGGCTTTGCGCTCAGTGGGAATATAAACCGTCATCAGGTATTCTGTGCTGATCTGCGTAGTTTGTGCGTGAGATGAATTTACGAAACCGATAAGGGTCAGCAACAGCAGTAACAGGGTATATATTTTTTTCATTGGTATTCTTAGTGGGTGTAGGTACGGTAGGTGATTAATTTCACCCTAAATAAGTACTGATTATTTGCAAACGATACGTTTCGTTGGTTACCAATTGAAGCTAAGCCTTAAATATACTTAGCCCCGCGTCGCACAGCTGCGCTGGCTCGCCAAAAAATCACAACGAACTACTTTCACCCCAGCTTTTTCTTTAGTAGTTCCGTTAGTTGTGCGGGGTTAGCTTTACCCTTACTGGCTTTCATCGCTTGACCTATCAGCGCATTGAATGCCTTTTCTTTGCCTGACCTAAATTCTTCAACGGATTTTGTATTGGCGGCGAGTACTTCATCGATAATTTTTTCTAATGCGCCGCTGTCAGAAATTTGCTTAAGACCTTTGGATTCAATCACGTCATCAGCCAGCGTAGCTGATTCAGAGCGCGTTTCCCACATAGCAGCAAATACTTCCTTTGCAAGTTTGTTAGAAATAGTTCCGTCAGCAATACGTTTTAATAGCAGCGCAAATTGGAGCGAGCTCACCGGAGAGTGGGCAATATCGATGCCTTCACGATTGAGTGTCGACGATACATCACCCATTAACCAGTTAGCGGCTTGCTTGGCTTGCTCGCGACCTGCATTCGATACCACGGCTTCAAAATAAACGGCCATGGCTTTCGACTGGGTTAGTACCATCGCGTCATATTCTGACAATTGATAGTCATTCATAAAACGCTCACGCATAGCGCCCGGTAATTCTGGCAGCGATGCTTTGACGCGCGCAATCCAGTCAGCCGAAATAACC